>PLRT01000168.1 GCA_003164915.1 Hyphomicrobiales bacterium
GCTTGACCCGGCCATCCAAGCCGTGTCGATCGGAGGATCGATAGATGCGCTTCGGCCACGGCCTTATGTGCAGGGCGTCGACGCATGGATGGCCGGGTCAAGCCCGGCCATGACGCAAAGCGTGATTTCTATCAAATCCAACCCGCTCTAGCGATAAAGGTCCGCGCGCGTCGGCGGCAGGCCGCTCGCGCCGCGCGCGCGCTTGCAGACCAGCGTCTGGAAGACGCCGCAGGCGTTGCGCTCGAACACCAGCGAACAGGCGGCGAGATAGGCGAGCCAGACGCGCGTCGTCGCCTCGCCGACTTCGCCGCAGGCCTCGTCGTAGCGCGCCAGCAGTCGATCGTGCCACATCCGGCAGGTGCGCTGATAATGCTCGCGCCACCCCTCGACGTCGCGGACCTCGAAGCCATGCGCCTCGAGGTCGGCGAGCGTGCGCCAGAGATAGTCGAGTTCGCCGCCGGGGAAGATGTAGCGGGTCAGCGCGGCGAACTCCGGACGCTTCTTCGCCGGTTTGATCGTCAAGCCCTTGCCGGGGCGGGTGATCGCGTGATGCAGGTAGAGCCCGCCGGGCTTCAAGAGCCGCCGCACGGTGCTGAAATACGTATCGAAATGAGCGGCGCCGATCGCCTCGAACATGCCGACCGAGCTGATCTTGTCGAAGCGCGCGTCGCCCTCGAGCCGGGCGTAGTCGATCAGTTGGAAGCTTACCTGGCCGGAAAGCCCGAGCCGCGCCGCCTTGTCGCGGGCGAATTCGATCTGGCGCTCCGACAGCGTGACGCCGACGACGTTGACGCCGTAATGGCGCGCCGCGTGGCAGGCCAGCGAGCCCCAACCACTGCCGATATCGAGCATCGTCTCGCCGGCCTCGAGCCGCAGCTTGCGGCAGACCATGTCGAGCTTGTTGGCCTGCGCCGCGTCGAGGCTGTCGCTCCAGTCGTGGAAATAGGCGCAGGTGTAGACCATGTCGTCGTCGAGCCACAGCCGATAGAACGCATTGGAGACGTCGTAATGATAGGCGATGTTCTTCTTGTTCTCGGCCTGGCTGCCGTCGCTTTCGCGATCCTGGGCGACGCCCTCGAGCGGCCACGGCCCGCCGCGCGGCGTCAACAGGAACGACAGGGCGACCCGAAGCGCAGCGGGCGTGAGCAGGCTCTTGCGCAATTCGCGGCTGCGCGCCTTCGGCCGCCTGGCGGCAAGGTCGAACAGCGCGCCGTTGACGATGTCGATCCGTCGCGCCGCCCACAGATTGGCGAGCGTCGTCAGGCGCGGCGAACGCACAAGCCCGGCGACCGCGCCTTCGTCGGCGATGGCGATCGTCAGCGCGTCCGCGGGCCAATCGGCCGGGACGCGCGCGCCGTTCCACAGCCGAAATCCGAATTCGAGGCCGAGGCGGCGATGCGCCTCGGCGAGCAGCGCCGTGAATCCCGCCAGCCTTTTTTCCGCCCCGTCCATATTGTCTCCATCACGGCGACGCGCGAGGATCGCTCCCGCGCGGACCATAATTAGGCGCGACGCAGCGTGAACGGCAAGCGGGCCGGCGCAAAGGGATCCAGTATGAATACGCATGTCGCCGGCGGCATGACGATCGGCTCCGCTTCGCTCGGCGATCTCGACGCGATCGAAGCGCTCGAAGCCGCGGCTTTCACCGGCGACCGACTGTCGCGCCGTTCGTTGCGCCATTTCATCCGTTCGCGGCGACGGCCGCTGATCGTCGCCCGGTTCGGCGACCGGGTCGCCGGCTACGCGCTGTTGTCGGCGCGCGAGGGCGGCCGCACGGCGCGGATCTATTCGCTCGCCGTCGACCCCGCCCAGACGCGCCGCGGCGTCGGCCGCGCGCTGCTGCAAGCTTGCGAGCGCTACGCGCGCGGGCACGGACTCGACGCGCTGCGGCTCGAGGTGCGCTACGACAACCCGGCCGCGATCGCGCTCTACGAGAAGATCGGCTTCCACCCGTTCGGCCGTTATCCCGGCTATTACGAGGACGGCGCGACGGCGTTGCGTTTCGAGAAGCGGCTGGTCCCGGCCGCCGACGCCACCGCGGCGTGAGGCGTCGAGTTTTCGTCGCGCCGGCCGCCCAGCGGCTTGCGCGGCGGCCTTGCGCGACGCATGTTGACGTCGTCCGTCCGGCGCGCGATTCGCATCGCGGCTTTCACGACGGGCGCCCGTCCATCGTTCGGCGAGGGAGCCGATCGGCCGTATGTTCGCTTCGCTTCGTGACCTCGCGCCGAGACGCGACGCCGCCCCCGCGGGGACGCCATGAACGGCTGGGTGATTCTGGTCGACCACGCGCGCGACTTTCCCAACGCCGAGACCCCGCACAAAGTCATCATCACCAGCGACTATCTGGCGCGGCCGAAGCTCTTTTCCGGCGGCGGGCGCGCGAAGATCATCAACCTGTCGCGCTCCTACAACTACCAGTCGAAAGGCTATTACGCCTCGCTGCTCGCCGAGGCGCGCGGCCACCGCGTCATTCCCAGCGTCGAGACCATGCTCGAGCTGCGCGAGCGCAAGCTCTACGAGCAATCGTTGCCCGACCTGCAAGAGGCGCTGACGCTAGCCGCCCATCGCGCCCGCGCCGACGAGACGACGACCTTCGATCTGCTGTTCTGCTTCGGCTTCTGCCAGGATCCGCGCTTCGAGTCGTTCGGCCGGCTGCTGTTCGATTGGTATCGCTGCCCGGCGGTCGAAGTGACGATCACGCCCGGCAAGCGCTGGAAGATCGACCGCCTGCGCGCCCGCCCGCTCGCCAAGCTCGGCCAGGAGGAAGCGGACTTCTTCCGTGACGCGTTGCACCGCCACACCGAGCGCGACTGGCGCAGTCCGCGCGCGCGCGCCGTCGCCAAATACTCGCTAGCCGTGCTCCACGATCCGGAGGAGACGCTGCCGCCGTCCTCGCAGGAGTCGATCCGCTATTTCCAGAAACTCGCCGAACGGCATTCGGTCGACGTCCAATTGCTGACCAAGCGCCAGCTCGCCGAACTCGCCGAATTCGACGCCCTGTTCATCCGAGCGACGACCTCGATCGACAATTACACCTATCGTTTCGCCCGCCGCGCGCTGCAGGAAGGCATGCCGGTCATCGACGACCCCGTGTCGATGATCCGCTGCACCAACAAGGTCTATCTGCACGAGAAGATGGAGGCGCTCGGCGTGCCGACCGCGCCCACGGTGATGCTCGCCGAGGACGGGGACCTGGAGAGGGCCGGGCAATTGCTCGGCTTTCCGCTGGTGGTGAAAATCCCCGACGGCTCGTTCTCGCGCGGCGTGCACAAAGTCGACACCCCTGCCGAGCTGAAGGCGCTGACCGACAGGCTGTTCGAGGACACCGACCTGTTGCTGGCGCAGGCGTTCGTGCCGACCGCGTTCGACTGGCGGGTCGGCGTGCTCGGAGGCGAACCGTTGTTCGTCTGCCAATACCACATGGCGCGCGGGCATTGGCAGATCATCAAGCATGGGCCGAACGGCGTGCGCGAGGGGAGCCATCACACGCTGGCGATCGCCGACGCCCCGCCGCAGGTGATCGAGGTGGCGCTCAACGCGGCGAGCGCGATCGGCCTCGGGCTCTACGGCGTCGACGTCAAGGAAACGCCGAACGGACTCGCGGTGATCGAAGTCAACGACAACCCCAACCTCGACCACGGCGTCGAAGACCAGGTCGGCAAGGAAGAAATCTGGAACCGCCTGCTGCAGTGGTTCGTCAAGCGCCTCGAAGCCTGACGCCCATCCTCCCCCCGGCTTGCCTATCGGATTCACCCATCGCAACTCGAAATCTTCTTGGCGCCCCGCGCCCGATCCGGGCTCGGCGCAGTCACCGCGAAGCGGACGAAGCATAGCGGAGCAGCCGCGAANNCGCCAGCCAGAGATGTGTGAATGTCACAGCCCGGCTTGCGGGGAAGGATGAGCGGGCCTACCCGGTCGCCACGCGCCGCCCCTTCTCGTCGAC
The DNA here is from genome assembly GCA_003164915.1 of Hyphomicrobiales bacterium. GTDB lineage: Bacteria > Pseudomonadota > Alphaproteobacteria > Rhizobiales > Beijerinckiaceae > Roseiarcus. Next base: position 3,944 of record PLRT01000168.1, read on the forward strand.
CACCCGTTCGCCGCCCTCCTTGAAGAACTCGCCGCGCTGCGGCGGCAGGAGGTCGATGACCAGCTCTGACGGGCGGCACAGCTTGACGCCCTTGGGCGTGACGACCAGCGGCCGTTGCAGCAGGATCGGATGCTCGGCGATCGCCCCCAACAGTTTTTCGTCGGTCAAGCACGGATCGTCGAGGCCGAGGCCGTCGAAGGGCGTCCCTTTCCTGCGCAGGACGTCGCGCACGCTCAAGCCCGCCCGCGCGACGAGGCGCTTGAGCAGCTCCGTGGTCGGCGGGCATTTCTGGTAGTCGATGACGTGCGGCTCGACTCCGGCGTTGCGGATCAGCCCGAGAACATTGCGCGAGGTCGCGCATTCGGGGTTGTGGTAGATGATGACGTCCATCGCCGCCTCCTCAGCCCCGGCCCGGTCTTTCGCTTCACTTTAGGGCCTGCTACCCAGCCGGTCCATGACGCGCGAAACATCGGCCTCCGGCCCCTCGACCGCCGCGACCTTGATCGGCCTCGGCGCAATCGCGCTGTGGTCGGTTCTGGCGCTGCTGACCGCCTCTGCGGGGGCGATCCCGCCGTTCGAACTGGCGGCGCTGACCTTCGCAATCGGCGGCGCGCTCGGCCTCGCCTACACCGCCTGGCGCGGCCGGCTCGCCGCGCTCGTCCAGCCGTGGCCGGTGTGGGCCGTCGGGATCGGCGGCCTGTTCGGCTATCACGCGCTCTATTTCGCCGCCTTAAACCGCGCGCCGCCGGCCGAGGCGAGTCTGATCAATTATCTCTGGCCGCTGTTGATCGTGCTGTTCTCGGCGCTGCTGCCCGGCGAGCGGCTCGAGGCCCGCCATCTCGTCGGCGCGGCGCTCGGCTTCGCCGGCGCGGCGACGTTGTTCGCCGGCAAGGCGGGCGGCTTGTCCCTCGCAGCGATCGAGCCGCGCGTGCTGTCGGGCTACGTCTTGGCGCTCGCCTGCGCCTTCGTCTGGTCGAGCTATTCGGTGCTGTCGCGAAAGCTGAAAGCCGCGCCGACGGAGGCGGTCGCCGGTTTCTGCGTCGCCACCGCCGCGCTCGCCGCGCTCTGCCATTTCGCCTTCGAGGCCAATGTCGCGCCGGCGGGAGCGGCGCAATGGGCGGCGATCGTCGGCCTCGGGCTCGGCCCGGTCGGCCTCGCCTTTTACGTCTGGGACTTCGGCGTCAAGCACGGCGACATTCGCCTGCTCGGCGTCGCCGCCTACGCAGCGCCGGTGCTGTCGACGCTGATCCTGGTCGCCGCAGGCTTCGCGCCGGCGACGCTGACGCTCGGGCTCGCCTGCGCGCTGATCGTCGGCGGCGCGGTGGTGGCGACGCGACGCCGCTGAACCAAAATAGCAAAAGGCCGGCGACGTCGCCGGCCTCGCTCAATGCAAACGTCCGCTGAAGGAGCGCTCACGCCTCGACGGCGGGCGTCTTCGGCTTGAGCACCTGGCGGCCCTTGTACATGCCGCTCTTCAGGTCGACGTGATGGGGGCGGCGCAACTCGCCGGAATCCTTGTCCTCGACATAGGCCGGCGCCTTGAGCGCGTCGGCCGAACGGCGCATGCCGCGGCGCGAGGGCGAGGTTTTGCGTCTCGGAACAGCCATCTTTAGAANNAACTCCAGCCAATCAAGCGGCGACCGGCGGCCTCGCCGAGCGCGAAAGGAAACGGGAAGCGCGGCTCTTACACGCAAAAACGCGCCAACGCCAGCCCTGCGGCGAATGGCTTCGACAGGCCTCCGTCGTCAGGTCGGGCTCGCCCCCGCAGGCGCCAAGTTTGGCGCTAGGCGCTTGCGTTCGCTCTCGCGGCGTCATGACCGGGCTTGTCCCGGTCATCCACGCGGCGCCGCTGCAAAAACCCTTGAAGGTTTGACGCCGCCCTACGGCGTGGATGGCCGGAATAAGTCCGGCCATGACGGCAAACAGCACTGACTCAATGTTATATAGTTTGGGCGCTCGACGCCCGTCGGCGCCGCTCCCCCAATGTCCAGAGTCGCGCGTCTTTTGGCGCCGAACGCCTTGATATCGCCGCCGCGCTCAATGGAATTGTGCTCGCGGCCTCGGGCGGCGCGCTACGCCGTGCCCACGGTCTCGAACATCGCGAGGTCCATCGCCTCGCGCGCGCTGCGGCCCGCCCACAGCACGAACTGGAACGCCTGGAAATAATTCTCGCAGGCGGCGAGCGCCGCTTCGACGATGGTGCGGCATTGGACGTCGCTCGGCTGCGCGCCGCCGGCCAGGCAATGGGCGTGGCGGAACATGACGATGTCGTCGCGCGTCCAGATGTCGAAATGGCCGATCCACAATTGCGCGTTGATGAGTTGCACCAGTTCGACGATCTCGGCGCGCCGCCGCTCGGGAACCTTGAGGTCGAACGAGCAGCTCACGTGCAGCGACTCGATCGCCGGCAGCCAAGTGAAGGAGACCTCGTACTGCGCCCACACGCCGGCGACGAGCATCGAGATCTCGTCCTCGTCGGCGCGGTCGAACGCCCAGTCGTTCACCGCCGCCAGCCGCTCGACGACGTCAACCGGATGTTCGGGGCGATCGAGAACCGAGTTTTCGTCAGCGATCATCGACGGGCTTCCGTGTCGGTGGCGGTTGGCTTCGACGCTTACGCACGGGGGGCACTGCGGCCAGCCTAGAATTGGACAGGATCGCTTGCGCGGGCCTGACGCTGTCGAGCCCCCGCGCACCGGCGAGACTCGATGATTCGTGGTCCGCGGTAAACCCGCCGCGCGCATTCGTCCACAGAATCAGCGAGACGAATCAAATGCGTGGCCGGAATCCGGGCAAAATCCGGGAATTACGGCTGGCCGCCGCCGAGCTTGGCCTCGAGCGCCGCAATCCGCGACCCCAGGGCGTCGTTTTCGCTGCGCGCCTTGGCCGCCATTTCCTTGACCGCCTCGAATTCTTCGCGCGAAACGACGTCCATCCCGGCGAGCAGGCGCTCGAACTGCGCGCGCACGATCGTCTCCACCTCGCGTCGCGCGCCCTCGGCGAGGCCGGCGGCGTCGGTGATCAGGCGCGACAACTCGTCGAACAGGCGNNAGAGCGCCGATTTGCCCGCAACTCAGGCGGTCAGCAGGGCCTTGACGATCGCGCTCGCCTTGGCGAAATCCATCTGGCCAGGATAGCGCTCCTTCAGCGCGTTCACCACCCTGCCCATGTCGCGCAGGCTGGCGGCGCTGGTTTCGGCGATCGCCGCCTTGGCGGCCGCCTTGACCTGGTCCTCATCCATCTGCTTGGGCAGGAATTCGCTGATGACGGCGATTTCGGCGCTTTCCTGCGCGGCGAGGTCGGCGCGCTTGGCCTGCTGGTAGATCGCCAGCGATTCCTGGCGCGATTTCACCATCTTGGTCAGCAGGGCGAGTTCGTCGGCGCGGCTGACGATCTTGCCGGCCCCGCGGGCTTCGATTTCGCGGTCCTTCAGCGCCGCGATCACCAGACGCAGCGCGCCGACCCGGGTCTTGTCGCCGCCCTTCATCGCTTCTTTCATCTGCGTCGAGACGAGCTCGCGCAACGCATTGGCTTCGGCCATGGTTCCTCTGGAAGCTGCCGCGCCGCGGCTTGACGCGCCCCGGCGGCCGCGATTAAGCACGGGGCCATGTCAGGCGCGACACCTTCTAGTCAAATGAGCGGCGCGTTTCAAGGCGAAGCGCAGGCCTCGGGCTGGCGCGAACGCCGTCCGACCGCCCTGCTCGCACTCGCCGACGGTCGGATCGTCGAAGGTTTCGGCGTCGGCGCGACCGGCTCGGCGGTCGGCGAAGTGTGCTTCAACACGGCGATGACGGGCTATGAGGAAATCCTCACCGATCCTTCTTACGCCGGCCAGATCATCACCTTCACCTTCCCCCACATCGGCGTCGTCGGCGTCAACGAGGAAGACATCGAGACCGTCAATCTCGCCGCTTCCGCCGGCGCGCTCGGCGCGATCTTCCACGCCGAGATCGGCGAAGCGTCGAACTACCGCGCCACAAGACGGCTCGACGATTGGCTGCGCGCGCGCGGCATCATCGGCCTGACCGGCGTCGACACCCGCGCGCTGACGGCGATGATCCGCGAAACCGGCATGCCCAACGCCGTCATCGCGCATGATCCCAGCGGCGAATTCGACCGCGCCGCGCTGACCGCCGAAGCCAAGGCGTGGCCTGGCATGAACGGCCTCGACCTGGTGCCGCAGGTGACGACGGCGCAGCGCTTCGACTGGGACGAGACGAGCTGGAAGCCCGATCGCGGCTACGGCCGTCGCGAAGGCGCCGCCGACTACCGGGTCGTCGCGGTCGACTACGGGATCAAGCGCAACATCCTGCGGCTGCTGAGCGATTGCGGCTGCGCGGTGACCGTCGTGCCGGCGACGGCGACCGCCGACGAAATCCTCGCGCTGAAGCCGGATGGGGTGTTCCTGTCGAATGGCCCCGGCGATCCGGCCGAGACCGGCAAATACGCCGTGCCGACCATCAAGGCGTTGCTCGACGCGCGCGTTCCGCTGTTCGGCATCTGCCTCGGCCACCAGATGCTCGGCCTCGCGGTCGGCGCCAAGACGCTGAAGATGCTGCAGGGCCACCATGGCGCAAACCACCCGGTGAAGGACTTCACCACCAACAAGGTCGAGATCGTCTCGATGAACCACGGTTTCGCCATCGATCCGGCGACGCTGCCGGCCAACGTCGAGCAGACCCACGTGTCGCTGTTCGACGGCTCGAACTGCGGCATCGCGCTCGCCGACCGCCCGGCTTTTTCGGTGCAGTATCACCCCGAGGCTTCGCCGGGGCCGCGCGACAGCCACTACCTCTTCCGCCGCTTCGTCGCGACGATGGCCAAGGCGAAAGCCGCTTCAGCGCGCTAGTTCGTCGGCCAAGCCGCGCATGAAGGCGATGCAGGCGGCGAGCTGCGAAACGGCGACGAACTCGTCGGGCTTGTGCGCCTGGTCGATCGAACCGGGCCCGCACACGACCGTCGGCAGGCCGGCGGCCTGGAAGTGCCCGGCCTCGGTGGCGAAGGAGGCGGCGCCGAGCGTATTGGAGCGCGTCAGCCGCAGGACCAGCGACGCCGCCGCGTTCTCGGGTTGCGCCGCCAGCGGCGGCACGTCGACCTCCATCGCCGTCTCGATCGTCGGCCCGCTGACGAATCGCGTCAGGCGCGGCAGCGCGACCGTATCGACGAAGGCCTGGACCTTGGCGAGCGCCTCGGCCGCAGGAACGCCGGGCAGGCCGCGGAACTCCCAGTGGAAGTCGCATTCGCGGGCGAGGATGTTGCGCGCCGTTCCGCCGCGGATCTCGCCGACCTGCAGCGTCGAATAGGGCGGATCGAAACGGGGATCGCAGATCTCCGGCGCTTCGTAGGCGCGCGCCAGCCGGCCGATCTCGCTGACCACGTCGGCGGCGATCATCACCGCGTTGGCGCCGAGCGCCGGCTTGGACGAATGCGCCTCGAACCCCGTCACGCGGGTGCGAAAAGTCGCGACGCCCTTGTGGGAATCGGCGCCGGTCATCATCGTCGGCTCGCCGACGATCGCCAGCGCCGGGCGCGGCGTCTCGCGGCCGAAGCGGGCGATGAGATCGAGCGAGCCGAGGCAGCTCGTCTCCTCGTCGTAGCTGAGCAGCAAATGGATCGGCCGCTTCAAGCCCGCGGCGAGGAATTCGGGAACCATCGCCAGCGCGACGGCGTCGAAGCCCTTCATGTCGCAGGCGCCGCGTCCGTAGAGGCGGCCGTCGGCCTCGCGCAACGCGAACGGGTCGCTCGTCCACTTCTGACCTTCGACCGGCACGACGTCGGTGTGCCCGGACAGCGCGACGCCGCCCTCGACCATCGGGCCGATCGTCGCCATCAGCGCCGCCTTGTCGCCCGCAAGGTTGGGCGCGCGCGCGGTCGCGACGCCGAGGCCTTCGAGATAGGACTGGACGTAGTCGATCAGCGCAAGGTTGGGGCGGTCGCTGATCGTCGCGAAACCGACCAGCCGCTGCAGGATGTCGCGGGCGCGGGCCAATGCGTCGGCGCTCATCGCATCGGGCTCCTCTTTGCTCGCCCTAGGCTGCGTTCGACGCCGATCGGCCCGGCGCTTCGGCGTCTCGAGCCGACGTTCAGGACGCGTCCAGAGCGACGACGCAGCCTCCGCTTCCCTTCGCGTAACACATTCGCAGCGCGCCGCCAAAGGGCCGGCTTCACGCGTCGAGGTCGGCGACGACGCGATTGCGGCCTTCCGACTTGGCGCGGTAGAGCGCGGCGTCGGCGCGCTTGAACAGGTCGGATGCGCTTTCGCCGGCGCGGCGGCGCGCGACGCCGAACGACGCCGTCACCGTGCCGAGCGCGACGCCGCTGCCGAGCATCCATTTCTTCGACTCGAGCTGGCGGCGGATCCGCTCGGCGAGCCGCGCCGCCTCGATCGGCGACACGCCCGGCATGACGATGGCGAATTCCTCGCCGCCGATTCGCGCGGCGAAATCGTCGCGCCGTCCCGCCGTGTTGAGGATTTCGGCGAACTGCTTGAGCACCATGTCGCCGACGGCATGGCCGAACTTGTCGTTGATCGCCTTGAAACGATCGAGATCGCACATCAGCATGCAGAGCGCCGCGCCGTCCTCCAGCGCAACGTCGAGTTCGTCGTCGAAGAAGCGGCGATTGCCGAGTCCGGTCAAAGGGTCGCGCATCGCCTTGTCGTTGGCGTCGGCGAGATTGGAGCGCAGCTTCTCGATCTTGCTGACCGACTCGTCGAGGCTCCTCGACAGCTCGTCCATCTTGACCTGGACCTTGCGGTTCTCGTCGATCAGCGTCAGCACGACGGCGCGGATTTCTTCCGGCGTGCGCATCTGCGGCAGGTCGGCGTTGGCGCGGTCGAGCGATTCCGAGTAGCCGGCGTTGGCGGTCAGGTGACCCTGCAGCAGCTTGACGATCAGCGCGAGATCAGCGGCGAAGCGCTGCTCGGCGGCGTTGAGTCCGCTCTCGCGCTGCTCGACCGCGAGCGCGACCGCGGACGCGCCGGCGCTCTTGAATTCGCCTAAGCCGGCCGCGACGCCGAACACGCAGAACGCGATCATGCCGAACACGCAGGCCTCGATGAACGAATTGTCGGTCGATTGGCGCCAGATCAGGCCGCCGAGTCCGACGGCCCCGCAGATCGCGAGGAGCTGCAACGCGCGCCTGATGAATGATCTCAATGCTACCCCCCGAACCGGCGATGATAGAGCCGGTCTCGCCGCTTGCGCGCCGCGCCGAAGCGGGATCCCCCTCCGCTGAGCGCCCGTGACGGCTTTCCCATTCGTCCAATTGCCGCAAGTTACCGCGAAACTCAACTGGCGGCAGTCAGCGCGGCGCGGGCGCGGCGACGCAGAGGACCCCGCCGCCTGCGTCTGACGCAAGAGCCCAGCAAAACCACGAGGTTGATCGAAATGGTGGGGGAGGTAGGACTCGAACCTACGAAGGCGTAGCCAGCGGATTTACAGTCCGCCCCCTTTGCCACTCGGGACACTCCCCCTTCGGCGCTTGGCCGGAGGCGAAAACGCCTCGGACAAGCCGAGGCGCTATCGGGCCGCCTTATCTTTCGCCCGCCCAACCCTGTCAACAGCTAAAAAATCCGCGCCCCGCGCCGCGCCTATTGGCCGGGGCGACCGGCCTGCCGGCTCGTGCGAGAGTCGGGGCGCGCAGCAGGGGAGACGCAAGGCGATGAGCGACGACAAGGACGACGACGGCGCTGAAGCCGAACAGGCGGCGCGGCGCGTCGGCGGCCTGTCGGCGCGGTTCCGCGCCGGCGAGACGATCTATCGTCCGGGCGACGCGGCGCGCGGCTGGATCGTCGTCGAGAGCGGACGGGTGCGCGTCGGCCTGACCGCCGACACCGGCCGCGAGGTCGTGCTCTATCGCCTCGGCGCCGGCGATTCCTGCCTGTTGACACCTCGGCGCTGCTCAGCGACGAGAGGATGCTCGCCGAGGCGGTCGCCGAGACCGACGTCGCGGCGCGGCTGGTCCCCGTCGCGGCCTTCGAGCGGCTGCTCGCCGAGGATGCGGCGTTCCGCCGCGCCGTATTGCGCAATTACGCCGAGCGGGTCGGCGAGCTCGTCGTCGTCATCCAGGACGTGCTGTTCCACGCCCTGCCCG
>PLRT01000119.1 GCA_003164915.1 Hyphomicrobiales bacterium
GAGGCCGCTTGGACCCCGGTGCGCTACGTCAACCGTTCCTATTCGCGCACGGCGCTCGCCGGCGTCTACCGCGCCGCCGACGTCGCGCTGGTGACGCCGCTGCGCGACGGCATGAATCTGGTCGCCAAGGAGTTCGTCGCCGCACAGGACCCTGACGACCCCGGCGCGCTGATCCTGTCGCAGTTTGCCGGCGCCGCGGCCGAGCTCGACGGGGCGGTGATCGTCAATCCGCACGAGGTCGAGGGTGTCGCGGCGGCGATCAAGCAGGCGTTGGAGATGCCGCTGGTCGAGCGGCGCGAGCGCCACGCGCCGATGTTCGCCCGCCTGCTCGATCACACCGTTGGTCAATGGTCGGACAGCTTTCTCACGGCGCTCGGCGAGACGCGGCAGCGGCCGAGCCTGATCGAGGGCCTGAGGGCGATGTTCGGCGCGTCGGCGTAGCGGATAGAGCGGGTTGCTTTTGGATGGCGCCACGCTCCGCCGTCATTGCGAGCGACAGCGAAGCAATCCAGACGAAGCCTCCGCCGCAAGCCTCAAGTCTGGATTGCTTCGCTTTGCTCGCAATGGCGGCTTAGATGTTTCGACTTGAACCCGTTACACGCGAGCGTCGAATTTCTTGATCGCTTCGGCGCTGACCGGGGCGAAGAAATTGACCAGGTTTCCGTCGGGGTCACGAAACAGCAGCGAGCGGTTTCCCCACGGCATAGTGGTCGGCTTCTGGACGAACGCGCCGACGAAACGCTCGAGCCGTCCGTATTCCTTGTCGACATCGTCGACGCGGAACTCGATGATGCAGCTATGGTTGTCGGCGGAGCGGGCGGATCCGGCGCCGAACAGCGTCACCGTGCGCTCGCTGCCGATCGCCAGCGTGCAAGCCGGCGTCGCCAGTTCGGCGAAGTCCTCCGTATAGCGCGTCGCTTTCAGGCCGGTGACGCCTTCGTAGAATTCAACCAGACGACTGACGTCGCTGGTGATGACGCGCACCGAGATGAAATTCATGATCGCTTCCTTCCTTGAGACGGGCCGCCAGGGCGCGATCGACTTGTAGCGAGGGCCTGCTGACAGCATTCTGTCAGCATGGAGAGCCGCCATGCGCCGCGCCGACCGATTGTTTCAGATCATCCAGATCCTGCGCGGCACGACCCGCCCGGTTACCGCTGAGACATTGGCCGGAGAACTGGAGGTCTCGAAGCGGTCGGTCTACCGCGACGTCGCCGATTTGATCGGCCAGAGAGTGCCGATCCGCGGCGAGGCGGGGCTGGGCTATGTTCTGGGCCGTGACTTCGACATGCCGCCGTTGATGCTGACGCCCGACGAGATCGAGGCCGCGGCGCTGGGCGCGCAATGGGTCGCCGAGCGCGGGGACGCGGTTCTGGCCGCCGCAGCGCGCGATCTGATCGCCAAGATCGAGGCCGCCGTGCCGGAGCGTCTGCGTCCGTTCATCGCCGAGCCCACCATCGGCGCGCCGGCCAATACGATGGCGGCGCGTGACGGCCTGGACATCGCTAAGACCCGCGCCTGGATCCGCGCTGGACGCAAAATCCGGATCCGCTATCGCGATGAGCATGACGCGGACAGCGAGCGCACCATCTGGCCGGTGATCATCGGCTATGCCGAAACCGTGCGCCTGCTGGCGGCGTGGTGCGAGCTGCGGCAGGACTTCCGACACTTCAGGACCGACCGCATTGTCGCCGCCGACTTTCTCGACGCGCGCCACGGCGCTCGCCCCGGCGAGCTGAGGAAACGTTGGAAACGCAGCATGGAGAAAGAGCGCGGCGTGCGCCTGCCATAGTCGGTCGAGCCGGCGCGAAATTCACGTTTGCGGCGCGTCGCGCGTCTCCTTGACAGTGAGCAGGCTGGCGAAACTCACCGCCGCCGCCGCGACGATGTAATAGCCGACCCAGGCGACGCCGCCGCGCGTGAGCAGCAGTTGCGCGATCGTCGGCGCGAGCGAGGCGCCGAGAATGCCGCCGAGGTTGTAGGCGCTCGACGCGCCAGTGTAGCGCACGCGGGCGGGGAAGAGCTCCGGCAACAGCGCGCCGAGCGGCGCGAACGTCAGGCCCATCGCCGCCAGCGCAAGCGACAGGAACGCCAGCACGCCGATTGTTCCGCCCGCGAGCAGCGCCGGCATGGCGAGCCCGACCGCCGCGGCGACGATCGCCGCAGCGAGCAGCACCGGCCGGCGGCCGAAGCGGTCGGCGAGCGCGGCGGAGAGCGGCGTCGCCGCCGCCATGAACAGCGCCGCCACGCACAGCATCGCCAGGAAATCGGTGCGCGCGATATGCAGCGTCGTTACGCCGTAGCCGAGCGCGAACACCGTCGAGATGTAGAAGAGCGCGTAGCAGACGACGATCGCCAGCGAACCCTGGATCAGCGGCCGCCAGTGATCGCGGATCGCCTCGACGAGCGGAACCTCGGCGCGCTGACGCTTTTCGACCAGCGCGCGGAACGCCGGCGTCTCGGCGACGGAGACGCGCACATAGAGGCCTATCGCCACCAGCGCGGCGCTGAGCAGGAACGGAACGCGCCACGCCCAGGCGACGAAGCTCTGTTCGCCCAGGCCGAGGATCAGCAGCAGGAATAGGCCGTTGGCCATCAGGAAGCCGATCGGCGGCCCGAGTTGCGGGAACATGCCGAACCACGCCCGCTGGCCGTGCGGCGCGTTCTCGGTCGCCAGTAGCGCGGCCCCGCCCCATTCGCCGCCGAGCCCGACGCCCTGGCCGAAGCGCAGCAGGCACAGCAGCCAGGGCGCCAGCGCGCCGGCCGTAGAATAGCCGGGCAGGACGCCGATCAGGGTCGTCGACAGGCCCATGACCACCATCGTCGCCACCAGCGTCGCCTTGCGACCGACGCGGTCGCCGAAATGGCCGAACAGGAACGCGCCGACCGGCCGCGCCAGGAAGGCGATTCCGAAGGTCAAGAAGGCGTTGAGGGCTTGGGTCTGCGGCGCCGATTGGGGGAAGAACGTCTGGCCGATCACCAGCGCCGCGGCGGTGCCGTAGATGTAAAAGTCGTAAAACTCGATCGCCGTGCCGATCAAGCTCGCCAGCACGATGCGGCCGACGCCGAACCCCGCCGCCGGCGCGCCGATCGCCGTCGCCGCGGCCTCCGTCTCTCCCGTCATGACGTCCCCCCATCCACTTTCTTATTTCAATCCGGCGGCGTCCAGCCGGGTCAGCTTTGACTCAACGGCAGTTTGCGGTCGATGATTCGGACTTGGAAATCGCATTTGCTGCCGCGGCTCCACGGGTCGGCGGTCTGCCCGGACGACATCAGCGTCGCTTCGTTGCACAGCAGCAGGCCAAAGTTAACGCCGACGATGAGCGCCAGCGGCACGATCCGTTTCATTGCCCTGCCCCGATGCGACCGACCGCCGGTCCCTTCTCGGCGGAGGCGCATGGCAATCGCCGATTCGCAAGCGTCATAATTGCCCTGTTGACCCGCGGTGACAATTCGCCGGCCGGGGTCGATAACGCCTGCCGCCTTTAGACGATCTTGCGCTGTGACGGGCGATCGCATAAATCGCTGCGATCGGGCTTCGGCCGAACGACGTGGCCTCGGCGCGCTTCCGCGCCAGACCGACGACCTTCTCCCAAACTCGAATCTCGCCGGCCGCGACCCGCGGTCTCAATTTGGATCTGCAAAGAGGGAAAATCAGATGGCTCAGGGAACCGTGAAGTGGTTCAACGGCCAGAAGGGCTTTGGCTTCATCCAGCCGGACGACGGCAGCAAGGACGTGTTCGTCCACATCAGCGCGGTCCAGCGCGCCGGTCTCGTTGATCTCAACGAAGGGCAGAAGGTCGCGTTCGAGGTCGTCGCCGATCGCCGCACCGGCAAGTCGTCGGCTGACAATCTGAAGCCGCTCTGACACCGGCAATCACTCCGCCTCGGCCGGCAATGATCGGGCGAGGCGAGGGTATTTTTGGCCCGCTCCGGAAAACAGGGGCGGGGTTTTTTCGTTTCGCGGCGGTTCAGCCCGCCTGGGCGCGACCGGCTTCCCAGCCGATGATCGCCTGCTTGCGCGCCAGGCCCCAGTGGTAGCCGGTCAGCGCGCCAGAGCGCCCGAGGACTCGATGACAGGGGACGACGAAGGAGATCGGGTTGCGCCCGACCGCCGCGCCGACCGCCCGCGCCGCGTTCGGCTTGCCGAGACGACGCGCGATGTCGGAATAAGTCGTCGCGCGGCCCATCGGCACGGCGAGCAGCGTCTCCCACACCCGCACCTCGAAATCGGTGCCGATCATGACGATGCGCAGCGGCGCGTCGGGCCGCCATAAGGCCGGATCGAAGGCGCGGGCGGCGAGCGGCGCGGTCGCCGTCTTGTCCTCGACGAAGCGCGCGCGCGGCCAGCGCCGCTGCATGTCGGCGAGCGCCGCGGCGCGGTCGTCGTCGTCGACGAAGCCGAGGCCCGCGAGGCCGCGCGCCGTCGCCACGACGATCGCCTCGCCGAACGGCGAAGGATGGAAGCCATAGGCGAGCGCGAGATCGTCGCGGCGATAGTCGCCCGGCGTCAGGGCTTCGTGCGAGACGAAGAGGTCGTGCAGCCGGCTTGGTCCCGACAGGCCGACGTCGTAGGCGGCGTCGAGCACGCTCGCCGAATCGCGCAACAACTCGCGCGCCCGCTCAATGGTGATCGCCTGCAGGAACGCCTTCGGCGTCAGCCCGGCCCAGCGCTTGAACACGTGCTGGAAATGCGACGACGACAGCCCGACATGATCGGCGATCGCGTCGATCGACGGTTGGTCCCGCCAGCGGGTCGAGATGAATTCGACCGCCTTGCGCACGACCGCGTAGTCGGCGTCGGGCGCGACCGGGACGGCGGGAAAATCGAGCATGACGTCTCCTGGACTTGAAATCCGGCCTCTCCTCATCGTGAAGAGCGCCGCGCGAGCGGCGCGTCTCGAACGACGGGAAGAAGCGGGCGGCGCCCCAATCCCCTCTCCCCGCAAGCGGGGAGAGGGCGACGGTGAGGGGCTTGGTGATTAGCCGCTGCGTTGCAGCCAATCGCCCGGCCCCTCATCCTAACCTTCTCCCCGCAAGCGGGGAGAAGGGACGCAGCGGCGCCGTATCTGGCCTCCATCATCGTCGAGCCGACCCGCTCGCGCCACCCGAAAACGACGGCCCAGCCGCCGGTTCAGCGCGCGTCGACGACCGCGCTCCAACCCCATTTCAGCAACGGCATGGCGTCATGAGCGAAGGCGACGACGTCGTCGACCAGCGCGGGCTTGGCGAGCCGCGCGTCGGCGATGTCGCGCGAGCAGATGAACGAGGCGTTGCGGACCGCGGCGGCGATGTCCGGGTCTTCGATCGTCTCGTAACCGCGCGGGGCGCGCTTCAGCGCATATTCGTCCTCGAGCGCGAGGCCGCCGTCGGCGAGCTTGGCGACCATCGTCTTCCACGCCTTCGGCGCGCGCACGATCGCCGCGCGCAGCCGCGCCAGCGCCTCCGGTTCGGGCTGGTAGAACCCGGCCGCCACGAAGCAGCCGTCGGCGGCGACGTGGATGTAGATGAGGCCGGGGTCGTTCTTCGTCCCCGTGCGCGTCAGCACTGCGCCGGCGTTGGTCTTGTAGGGGCTCTTGTCCTTGGCGAAGCGGACGTCGCGATGGATGCGGAACAGCGAGGCCTTGCGGTCGCCCTTGAGCGGCGTCTTCGCTTTGGCGAAGCGGGCGGCGAGCTCCTCGACGAGATCGCCAAGCGGCCCCTTGATCTCGTCGTCGTAGATTGCGCGATTGGCGTCGAACCAGTCCTTGGTCTGGTGGAAGGCGAGCGCCTTGAAGAAAGGGATGGCCTGCGGGCCGAAGCCGGAAAAGGGCATGGCGCGATTCCTGGAATGGCGCGCGAGGGCGAAATTCTCTAGGCGCGTTTGAGTCTGTGGGCAAACGCGCCGGTCATTGCGACGAATTGGGCAACGTCCCCTCGGCCGCGCCGACGATCGCCGAAGCGAGGTTGGCCTGCGCGGCCGGCAGGCGGACGGCGAGCAGGTAGAGATCGGGCCCGTCGGCGGGACCCACGAGCTTGGCGAGGCCGACGACCGGCAGCGGGCTCGCGCCGAGCCCGGCGGCGACACCCAGTCCGTCCTTGCCGGCGGGCGTCGCGAACGCGACCAGCGTCGGCGTCTTGTAGCTCAGCGTGTCGGTCGGGTAGGGGCCGGCGGGAAAATTCTCCTTCGGCTCGACGCCTTCGGCGATCACCGAGGCGACGAACGCCTTCTCCGGGACCGCGAAGACGCGCGCGGCGACCTTGGCGACGTCGAAGCGGCCGCTCGTGCCGCCGGAATCGTCGGCGAGGATCACCGCGGGCCCGGCGATCGGCTGGTTCGCGTCCTCGAGCTTGCCGCTCGCCGCGACGGTCAGCGTCACGCCGCTCGAGCCGTAGAACGAGAAGCATTTCCAGCCGCGCGGCGCGAGCGCTCCGGCGGAATATTTCGCTTGATACCAGGCGAGCCCCTTGGCCGCCGCGGCGTCGATGTCGAGCGCCTTCGGCTGCCCCTTCGGCGCGGCGACCGGCCCCTGCTGGCCGTCGCTTGGACAGCCGACGAAAGGGACAGTCTGAGCCGCGCGCGCGGCGAAGGGCGAAAGGCAGACGGCGGCGCCGACGAGCGCGGCGCGAAACGCAACACGAAGCTTGAGCATGGCGCGCCTCCCAGCGGCGGCGATCGCGCCATTATCGGCGATCGTCGCGGCGGCGGCAAACGCCGGTCCCGCGCTGTGGCAAGGCCGGCGCGACGCCGGGGCGGCCGAATCTCAGGCCGCCGTCGCCGCAGCGGTCTTCGACTTGATGTAGGCGACGAGCCCGGCGACGTCGTCGGGGACCAGCCGTCCGATCGCGGCCGACGAATAGACGGCGTTGACCACGCTTCCGTCGGGCGTCAGCACGAAGCCGGTCGTCTGCAGGTAATGCGGCTCGGGATTGACGTAGGCGCCGACCGCGGCGGCGGTCGCGTCGGCGTCGGCGCCGTAGCCTAGGGGATAGCGGACGTTGTGCTTCGCGGCGAGGGCCGCCGTCGTCGTTTCGTCGTCGACCGAGAAGGCGACGACCTTGACGCCGGCCTCGTCGAGCTTGGCGCTGGCGCGCGCGAAGGCGGCAAGCTGGGCGTTGCAATAGGGACACCAGGCGCCNNGATAGATCAGCACGACGCCGAACGAGCCGGCGAGATCGCCGGGCAGTTCGATCGTTCCACCGCCGACTTTGCGGATCGACAGGCGCGGGAAACGATCGCCGTTGTGAAGAAGGGGCATTGGACAACTCTCCTGTATGTGGACCGGATGGTCCACTGGTGGCGGCAGGAAACTGGACTGTCAAGTCCAATTGATGTATCGCTCGTTCCGGCGAGCGAAGCGGCGGGAAAGCGGCGCGATGAGCGAGAAAAACGGCAGTGAACGGCGGTTGACCACGAGGGGCGCGGCGACGCGCCGGCGCATCGTCGCGGCGGCGGCCGACCTGGCGACGAAGCGCGGCGTCGGCGAGACGAGCCTCGACGACGTGATGGAGGCCAGCGGCGCGAGCAAGTCGCAGCTCTACCATTACTTCGCCGACAAGGACGCGCTGTTGCGCGAGGCGGCGGCGTTGCAGGCGGAGCGCGTGCTCGCCGCCCATGGGCCGCTGCTCGATGCGCTCGATTCGCTAGCGGCGATGCGCGTTTGGCGCGACGCCGTTCTCGCGCTCAACCGGCGGACCGGCTGTCCGCTCGGCGCGCTCGTCTACCAGTTGCCGCCCAGCGCCAGGCGGGCGCGGACGACGGTCGAGGACGGGCTCGAAGCTTGGCGAGGGATGATCGAGGACGGACTCGCGCGGATGCAATCGCGCGGCGAGTTGGCGCCTGACGCCGCGCCCGCCGACATCGCCTTTGCGGTTCTCAGCGCCGTCCAGGGCGGCCTGCTGCTGTCGCGCAGCGCCAAGTCCGACCGGCCGCTCGAACTCGCCTTCGACATGGCGCTCGCCCACGTCGCCGCGCAGGTTCGCCGCCCCGCGGACCGCTCGCTGGCCGAAACGCCGCGCTCGCGCTAACCCTTAGGGCGCCAAGCCCAGGCGGAGGGAGAATTCTCATGACGCCGGAAGGACTGATCGTCCGCGCCAGTCGCCACGAACCGAAAGCGACGATGGATCGGCTCGCCGCTGCCGTGACGACGCGCGGCGCGGCGGTCGTCGCGCGGGTCGATCACGCGGCGGCTGCGGCGACGGTCGGCCTGACCCTGGCGCCGACCGAGGCGCTGATTTTCGGCAATCCGCGCGCCGGCACGCCGCTGATGCAGGCTGCGCAGACGATCGGCATCGATCTGCCGCTGAGGGCTCTGGTCTGGCGCGACGGCTCCGGCGTTACGCAGGTTGGCTACAACGATCCGCGTTGGTTGGCGCAGCGGCACGGCGCCGAGGCCGGCAATGAGGCGATCCTGAAAGCGATGGCCGATTTCCTCGCCGTGGTCGCCGAAGAAGCGGCGAAGTAGAGGACCTGGCTCCTTCGTTTCAACAAGTGGGCGGCGGCCGGCCCGTGTTCGCCGCGATCCCCGCGCCGCCGCGAGCCGGCCGCCACAGTAGGGCTCGAACCGAAAACGGCCGCCGCAATTCGCCGCAGCTGCAATCGCCAAGATGTCATTCGGCGCATGGTCCCGACGCCGATCGGCGTCGTAAGTCCCTGACCGCTGACGGTGTGAGCGGGTCAACTCTTGGCGCTGAGTCGCACCGTCGTGCGCTCTGACAGTCATTACCGGCGTCAGTAACCCGCCCTGTCGGAACGCTAAGACGAGAGAAAAGGAAGAGCGGCGTGGAAGGGGCTAGGCCGCCTCCAGCCGCCGGATTTCCGTCTCGAATTCGAAACGCAATTGCGCGGCCTCGTCTTCCGGCAGCCAGTTTGTCATCTGCGGAAAGACGGTGCGCCAATAGAGCGTACGCCGCGCGTCCCACGGCAAGCTCTGCGCCGCGCGCGCCTGAGCGAGCACGGCCAGCAGCTCGGCGCGCACCTCGTTCGGATCGGCGCGATAGACCGCCGCCGTCCCCTCGAGGCCCGGGAGCTCCGGCTCGCTTTCGCCGAACAGGTCCAGTTGTTCGTGGCGCGCCATGGCGAGCGGGTCATCCTCGTTTCGCAGTGAGTCTGCGGAAGGAGTTTGCCAGAGAACGCGAGCTATTGCGACGGTTCGTCGTCCGTTGTCCCCGACTGCGGTTCGCTATCGGCGATCGCGACGAGCGGTCCCGCCACGATGCGGTTCAGCAGTTCGGCTTGCCGCGGCTCAAGCGCAACCAGCCGGCCAAGCACATTGAGGAGGTTCAACAGATCCTCCGTGTATTCGGCGAGCCAGCCTTCGGGTTGGATCTTTTCTAGCGGCGACGGTGGCCGTTTGTCGCCGATCATCGGTTTTGTCCGGTCGCGTCGGCGGTAGCTGAACCACTGGTCGAGCACGATCTTGCCGGAAATCTCGTAGGCGCGCATGGCCGGCGTGACGTTGTCGACGAAGCCCTTGCCGACGACGAGCCGCCGCTTGGCTGCGTCGTAAGTGAGAGTTTCCGGCAGAGGCTCGGGCACGCCGGGGATGGCGCCGTCACCGGGAATGAATGGCGCCTCGCCCTTCGCCATGCGCGGCGCCCCCTTCGGGCGACCGGCGGCCGGGTCGACGAAACGCTCGCCGTAGCAATGCAACCAGACGACTTCGCGCCCAAGCACGACGGCTTCGTCGAACAGCGTCCTGTCCGCAGTCAGCGGGACACGCAGGCCCGGCCGCACGAGATCGTCGCGAAAGCGAGCGGTGAAGGCCGGATGCGCCATCACCGTGGCGAGATACGCGATCACGTCGTCTGGCGCGACCGGCGCGCCGTGCGCCTTGGCCAGCGTCTGCAAGACAGCCGCGCGCACATTCGATTGCGTCGCCTGCTCGTCAGACCAGAGCGGATATACGCGACCGCCGCGACCGTTGTAGTGATGTAGGTCAGGGATTAAGGAACTGAAACTTATCGTTGGAGCTGGAGGCCTAACTGGCTGATCCTCCGGCGCTGTGACGAAAATCTGTCGTTCAGACCACCCCTTCCACAAAGTCGGATTCGGCTGATTGATTAGTCGTGCATCCGGAATGATCCACTGCCTGTCGAAACTGCGGAAGGCGTAGCGGATCGGGGCAATAGCCGCGCCCTTATCGTTTGCTACCGAAAAGCCGCGAAAATCATGACCGACGAGCCCGACCTTCGCCGCTTTGGTCGAATACTTGTCGCCTAGTTCGCCGCCCCGCAGATGCGGATGAAAAAGGATTTCCTTTTTGGCTGCATCTTTCTCTTTCACCAGCCGCTCCCAACGGCGTTCCTACGTCTCCTTGTCTGCCGCGATGATCCACGTTCGGCC
>PLRT01000097.1:0-1947 GCA_003164915.1 Hyphomicrobiales bacterium
GACGCGCCGCGGCTCGACGCCGACGTCCTCGCGCTGGTCGACCGGCTCGACCAGGACTTCGATCTCGCCCGCGTCGCCAATGACGCCAAGCGGCTGCCGGAGGGGCCGGGGCGCGCCCGGCTCGCCGACTGGCTCGTTGCCTGCGCCGGCGAACGCGCAATGGCGAAGCGACGCGCCGGCGGTCGCCTGGCTTATCGGCAGCCCAATGGCGTGCCTGTCATCCCACCCGAGGATCGTCTGCCGGCGCTGGCGCGCGCCGACCTCGTCGCAATCTACGAGGCGTGGGCGTCCGGGCGAAGGCTCGACCTTCTCCGCGTCTGGCGGAGCGCGTGGACGGCGGCGCTGCTTCCTGGCCTGGTCAGCGCCGCGCGCGACGCGCCGCTGCTTGCGTTCGCCGTCCTTGGCCTCGAAGCGACCGCCTTCGTCGTCGCCATTGTCGACGGCTCGCAATTTTCCGAATCGGGCGCCGATGCGTTCGGGCGGATCGAGGCCGCCGCGGCCCTGGCGATCCTCGTCGCCGCGCGTCTCGCCGCAATAAGCCTGTGGCCGTTCTTCGCCGTGCGCCGCGCCTCGGCGCGGGTCCGGCGCGCCGATCGCGCCGGTTATTCGACGCCAGCCGGGCGGCGACCGATCCTGTCCCGGCGGCTGGGCGCTCGTCCCTTTTTCGGCGTGCTGGCGGTCCTGGCCATCTTCGTCGATCTGATGGCCGGCGTCAGCGCGCTCGCCATTTTCTCAGCCTCCGTCGACATGGCCAAATGAACGCGAGTCGGTGATTTAAACGTGATTAGCTAGTATTACATATAATCGCCTAGATTTAGTTAGTACAATATGATACCGACTTCTGATCGCAGACAAATTCGTCAGCGACGCGACGTGAATTACGGCGCGCCGCGATAGCGCCGGCGGACTTCGGCAGGAGCCTCGACCGACGGAAGGGACGTTCTTTTGGTCCAGATTGTCACCGCCAACCGGCTCGTCGACGGGATCGTCGTGTTCCTGGATGAAGCCGGCGGCTGGAGCGAAGATTTCGCCCGCGCCGCCGTCCACCAGGACGCGGCGGGCGCGCTGACGCGTGCGGCCGAGGACGTCGCCGCGAGCCTGATCGTCGACCCGTATGCGATCGAGGTCGAGCTGCGCAACGGCCATTACGCGCCGAAGGCCCTGCGCGAGGCGATCCGCGCCTCGGGGCCGACGGTGCGCCGCGATCTCGGCAAGCAGGCGGAGGGGCTCGCCCCGCTTCACGCTGCGCACGCGCCGACGGAGAAGCCGCATGTATCGCTATGACGAATTCGACGCGGCCTTCGTCGCCCAGCGCGTCGGCCAGTTCCGCGAGCAGGTCGGCCGGCGACTCGCCGGCGAGCTGACCGAGGAGCAGTTCCGGCCGCACCGGCTGATGAACGGCCTCTACCTGCAGCTCCATTCCTACATGCTGCGCATCGCCGTGCCCTATGGCACGCTGAACGCGCGCCAGATGCGCAAGCTCGCCGAGATCGCGCGCAAGTACGACCGCGGTTACGGCCATTTCACCACCCGCCAGAACCTGCAGTTCAACTGGCCGGCGCTGAAGGACGTGCCCGACATTCTCGCCGAGCTCGCCAGCGTCGAGATGCATGCGATCCAGACCTCGGGCAATTGCATCCGCAACGTCACCGCCGACCATTTCGCCGGCGTCGCCGACGACGAGATCGCCGATCCGCGCCCCTACGCCGAAATCCTGCGCCAATGGTCTTCGCTGCACCCCGAGTTCTCGTTCCTGCCGCGCAAGTTCAAGATCGCGGTCAACGGCGCGACGCACGACCGCGCGGTGGTCCAGGCGCACGACATCGGCCTGCAGATCGTCAGAAACGGCGAGGGCGAACTCGGCTTCGCGGTCTACGTCGGCGGCGGACTCGGCCGCACGCCGTTCGTCGGGCGCAAGGTGCGCGACTTCCTGCCGGTCGGCGACCT
>PLRT01000097.1:2041-8778 GCA_003164915.1 Hyphomicrobiales bacterium
CGGCGCGGCAAGGACGCGCAATTCGCCCGGTTCTTCGAATCGAACGTCACGCCGCACAAGCTGCCCGGCTACGCGATCGTCACGATTTCGCTGAAGCCGATCGGCGGCGTGCCCGGCGACGCCAGCGCCGACCAGATGGACGCGGTCGCCGACCTCGCCGAGGACTATTCGCAGGACGAGTTGCGCGTCTCGCACGAGCAGAACCTGATCCTGCCCTATGTCGCGCTCGACGACCTGACCGCCGTCTACGACCGGCTCGCTTCCGTCGGCCTGGCGACGCCCAACGCGGGCCTCATCAGCGACATCATCGCCTGCCCCGGCCTCGACTATTGCGCGCTGGCGACGGCGCGTTCGATCCCCATCGCCCAGCGTCTTTCCGAGCGCTTCGGCGACGGCGCACGGGCCCGCGCGATCGGCCCGCTGAAGATCAAGATCTCTGGCTGCATCAACGCCTGCGGCCATCACCACGTCGGCCACATCGGCATTCTCGGCCTCGAGCGCAACGGCGAGGAAACCTACCAGATCACGCTCGGCGGCTCGGGCGACGAGACCGCGTCGATCGGCCAGATCATCGGCCCCGGCTTCAGCTCCGAGGCGGTGGTCGGCGCGGTCGAGACGATCGTCGAAACCTATATGGCGCGGCGCGACGGGCCGCACGAGGCGTTCCTCGACGCCTATCGCCGTCTCGGCCCGGCGCCATTCAAGGACGCGCTCTACAACCGCAATGCTGGGGCCGACATCTGATGAGCGCCCACGACGTCAGGCTGTTCGGCGACGCGATCGCTTTGAGCCGCCTCGAAGACCGCTTCGCCAAGGTCAAGGCGAGCTCGCTGTTGCGGCTGGCGATCGAGGACCTGTTCCCCGGCCGCATCGCGCTGGTGTCGAGCTTCGGCGCCGACTCGGTCGTGCTGCTGCACATGGCCGCTCAGATCGACCCGACGACCCCGGTGGTGTTTGTCGACACCGGCCAGCATTTCGAGGAGACGCTTCGCTATCGCGACGCGCTGGTCGCGCGCCTCGGCCTGACCAACCTCGTCGACGCCAAACCCGACGCAGCCGTTACCGCGGCCGAAGACCCGGAGAAGTTCCTGTTCGCCAGCGATCCCGACCGCTGCTGCGACATCCGCAAGGTGCAGCCGCTGGCGAGCGCGCTCGACGGCTACGACGCGTGGATCACCGGCCGCAAGAGCTTCCAGAGCGCGACGCGGTCGCGCGTGCCGCTGTTCGAGGCCGAGGGCGACCGGGTCAAGGTCAACCCGCTGGTCGGCTGGAGCGCGAGCGATCTCCTCGACTACATCCGCGCCGCCGACCTGCCGCCTCATCCGCTGGTCGCCAAGGGCTTCCCGTCGATCGGCTGCCTGCCCTGCACCAGTCGGGTCGCGCCGGGCGAAGACCCGCGCGCCGGCCGCTGGCGCGGCCGAACCAAGTCCGAATGCGGCATCCATACCGAGCCGCTGAGCGTGGGGCAGGACATCTGATGGCGCTGTGGCGCGACGGCGGCTTCGCCGAAGACATGTGGACGACGCTCGACGATTCCGCGGCGATCCCCGACCGCGGCGCGATCGTCGTCTCGTTCGCGCGCTGGAGCGCGAACAAGGCGGCGCTTGCAGCGCGCGCCGACCCTGTCGGCGTGGCGATCGCGGCGGGCGCCGATGCGGTCGAACAGCTCGCCGAGGCGGCGAAGCGTCCGCTGGTCGCGCTGAAGTTCGACAAATTCGCCGACGGCCGCGCCTTCTCCTACGCCGAGCTGTTGCGCGTGCGCCACGGCTTCGCCGGCGAACTGCGGGCGACCGGCGACGTGCTGCTCGACGAGATCGCGCTGATGCAGCGCTGCGGCTTCACGTCGTTCGAAGTCGTCGACGCAAACACATTGCGGGCGCTCAAAGAGGGGCGGCTGCCAAAGGGCGCCTTGTTCTACCAGCCGGCGCCGGGCTCGCGCGAAGCGCCGGTGGGAACGCGGCCGTGGCTGAGGCGCGCGGCGAACTGAGGATCACGTTCTCAGCCGGTCGTCATCGACGTAGGTGGCTAGATTTCGTCATAGCGCGCAACCCATCAAGACCTATGTGACGTCGCTTCGACGAGCGCCGCAGTCAAAGCATTATCAATGGGCCGAAAAGCGAGATCGGCGGACGCCGCGACGCTCGCGACGATCGGCGAAATCGGCGTCAAGTATGTGCTGCCCTCTAGGCTCCGTTTCAGTATGAGCCGGTATCCTGTGAGGCGAAGCCGCGCCTGGACCATTTTGCGCACCAGCCCAAGGTAGGCCGCTGCATCGCGCTTCGGCTGTGCCCGCAGCTGCGCTTTGATGATCGCGGCGAAGAAGCCAACGTAAGACTCTCGATCTGGCTTTTGGCCCCATCCGACTTGCGCGAGGTCCGCCATAAGGCGAACGACGCTGTCGGGATCATTGGTGGGCTCAGCGATTTGTCTTGCGAAAGCCTGCATAGCCGGCGTGGTTCGCCAATTGTCTTTCTTCAGCTGATGAAGAACGCTTCGAAAGTCGATCGTTGTGAAACGGTAGTGGTGGCTGACCAAGCCGGCGACGACTTCCAAATAGTCGTCGACTGAGATCATTCCCGCGCGCATCGCAGGAAAAGCAGCGGCTTGCGTCCAGACGCCGCCGACTTTGCTCAGATCCGCCGCGAACTGGCGAAACATAAATTCGTCGCTATAGAGCAGACGGTTTCCGCCTTGCGCTGCGTAAATCGTGTCCAAAAAGCATGGATCGACGTCTTCGAAGATTTCTCGGAAATTCTCGGCAATGGCGATGCTCGGCTCCGCCGCCAGGAGCGTCAATGTTTCCGCAAAGGAAAGCGCGGCCTGCGCACACTCAATTTGGGCATCCTTAAAGACGTCATCGTATGTGACGAACTGAAAGTGCCCGCCGTCCCATCCCATAGAGCCATGATTTTTGTCCCGGTCCTTTGTTCTCTGATCAACAAGTCGCCGGTACAGATCGATCGTGGTTTGAACCACACCGAGGTCCTCGAAACAAGCGCGCGCCTTTTCCGCGACGCCGAGGCGAGTCAGTGAATAGAGCGTGATCGGATCAATCACCGCTTTACGATTGCTGGCGAGCAAATCGGATGCATTTGTAAATTCCTCCGGAAGCCCAACGCAGGCGCGGACGCCGAGATCAGCCTGGGCCGATACCCATTCCCAAGCATCGGAGGGCGGATTGCCCGAATACTTCGACAGCAACATGAGAGGGAGTTGGCCTGCTCGGTACATTCCCGCCAGCTGTTCGGCAAATTCGCCGCGGCGCTTTGCCGAGTCGAAGACCGGCTTGAATTTGTCGGCGCCCTTGCTTTCGTCGATGTGAAACGACCCGAAGGCTTGATGGCCTGGAAACAGGCTTTCAAACTGCTCTAGCGAGCGGAAATGGGCGTGGAGATATTTGTCCCGAATCTCGCGAATCACATATGTCGTCGGCCCAACGCCGACCGACGGAACTTCAATCTCGTCGCCGACCTTTCGCCCCATGAGCACAGGACCAAGCTCGGCGTCACACGCGATTTCATTGCGTTCAATTCGTGGAGTTGGCTCAGTCTCCAGGATGCGAACGAGCTTTTTCGCCCCGTCCTTTTCCATCATGAGAACGGCAGTGTCGGGACCGACCTCTGTCGGTTGAGAGAAGGCTCGCTTTTGGGATCGGCCAGTAAAGACAAGACCCATCATATAGGCGAGATGCATGGAAGGATCGGCGTAACCTGCTCTTAAGGCGCGATAAGCGATGCGAAAGCATCTTGGATCGCCCTGCAGTCGATCCATCGCCAGAGCGACATGCATAAGGTCCTGTGGCGCGCCCTGCAGGTCAGGACTGATCGTCCCGAGCCAATGGACAATCGCCGCAATGTCTGGGATGCGTTCCGAAAGGCTGACCCAACGCAATCGGCGGCGTAGCGTGTCGTCATGAGCGAGCGCGGATTCGAGATAGCCGCGCGCTTCGCGGAGCAGTCCCGCTTGCTCGTAAATGGCCTCCCCGAGTTCGGCGTAATGCGGCATCGCCTTCAAAGCGGAACTCAAGGAGTCGAAGAGCGCCCGCGCATCTTTTCTCCTGTCGGCGTAAAGGAGCGAGGTGAGCGCACGATGGAGCGTAGGCGTGTCCCGATCTCGCGAATAGAGGCCCTCGTACATATCCGCTGCGGCGAAATATTGCTTTGCGCCAAAGAGCGCTTCGGCGGCATGGACGCGATCGCCGGGATCGTTGATCCCGTGGGCGAGCGCCTTTATTTCGCTGAGAAGCATTGCGCGGCGAGGATCGTCCTCCGGCAATAAACTATGCGCAAGAGATCGCAAGATAATGGACTTGGGCCAACGCGCAAAGACATCCGGTAGGACGTCCGCCATGCGATTGGCAGTACGCGCCGCTTCTATCTGCAGCCCCGCGGCGATCTCAGCGTCGCGGCCTGACCCAATCTCAAGCTCCAACGATCTGGCGGCCGCAATCCCTTCGAGCGCCTTGCTGATATGGATCGAAACCTGAATTTTGAACAGGCGATCGGGAATTTCCAACGATTCGGCCGGGATCGCGTCAAGCGCCTTGGCGGCGGCCTGCCAGTCGTCGACGGCGACCATGCTCAGCGCATAGCGGCGTAGGAGCACATTATAGGTCGGGGCAACGTCGAGCGCTTCGGTGAGGAGGCGTTCGTATTCCGCAGTTCGGCCAGCGAGTTCAAACGCCGCGAGCAGATTGGCGGCGACGGAGACGCCCATGGCGGCATTGTCGCGCTTCTTGACCTCCGTCCACGCTTCCTGCAGCAAGGCAATGGCGCGCTCCAAGTCCGGGACACGTGCGGCTGGGACTGCGTGAGTGAAGACCAAGCCTTTCAGCTCGAAGATCGGTTCGAGGAGCAGGTCGGCCTGCGCGGCAAGGACACGCCAATCCTTCGGAAATAATGTCGCGGCGCGCCCGATGAGGCTTTCTCGAGAGGCGCTGTCCTTAGCGTCTCGCGCGCGAAAGGCGAGGTTCAGCAGCACGTCTATGCGCTCTTTTATAGCGACAGGGATTCGCGCTTCAAGGTCTCCGATTGTCGTCGCGTCCGGCGCCGTTTCGATGAGGACCGTAGCAGCTTGATGCGCGGCGGGATTCTCCACCAACGCGGCCTCGGCGATGGCGAAGGCCTTTTCGCGGTTTCCTTCGTACATTTCTGCTGTCGCCAGGACCGCGCGAGCATTTGGCCAGGTCGGGTCTTCGGCGGCGGAGGCGCGCAGCTCCATAATCGCGGCCTCCTTGTCGCCCATCATCAGGCGAGCGAATCCGATATTCGCCCTAATGAGATAGCGATTGCGCGACGTCGCGTTATCGGACTCGTTCGACCAAAGCCGCTCTAAGACCTTTAGGCCCGCAACGATTTCCCCTTCTTCGACGAGCTTGGCAGCGTCGACAATGCGCGTGTGGAGAGCGTCGCCGGGAACGTTTCGCTCCAAGAAAGCGATGATTGCGGTTTGCTTTTGCTGGATGAGAGCTCTGGTTTCGGCGCCTTCCTCTCTGGTCGCGTGGATGCCGGCCTCGACGTGCCCCACCATATCGACTGGGGCGAAGTCCGGAAAATATTTGGCGACGATCTCGGGATAGTTCGTGAGGCGTTGACGCAGGTTGGTCCAGCCTTCAACCCGGACTTCGAACAAGCCCTTCGACTTGTGCTCTTTGGTGATTTCGCGCGCGAGCTTTTGGATGGCTTCATCATTGCGCGCCGTCGTCGCCAAGGTGAAAACGCCGAGCGGCGGATCGAAAGTAAGCGCCTTTTGGACTTCGTCGCGCAGTTCGGTCGCGGTCAGGGGATTCTCGTAGCCCTGGTCCTTGCCTTTGCATTGGACGCCCGCGCGGACGTTTTCTTTGCGATCGGTCCCGTAGATGTCAACCCCGGCCTGAGGCTGGCCGACACGGCCATGCATCTGAGCGTCGTTCGTCTGCCAGATTCTGGAAAAGACGTCGAAGCAAAGCCGCTCGAAATCCTGCCAATTGGACGGCGGCGGAAGCGCACGTGACAAAATGTTGGTCATCGGAACTTCAACAGCTCAACGCATAGCGCAGGATCGAGAGCGCAATTCCTGGCCCGTATATCCCAAGTCGCGGGCGTGCGAGCGTCTCAGAATTGCGACAAACACTAATCGCCCCTCGCGCCCCCTATTCCCCGCCCGTCGCCAGCCGCAAATTCGGCTGCGTCTCGACCTCGGGCGCCTCCTCGCTGAACTCCATCGCGTCGATGCGCGCGGCGCGGCGGGTGACCTTTTCGGCGGAGGTGGCGATTAGGCCGACGTCCTCCTGCGCCTGGCGGAAATGCGTCTCGAGCTTGGCGGTGCGCTCGGCGAGCAGGCGCACGTCGTTGAGCATCTTGCCGACCTCGGCGTGGATCGCGTGCGCCTGGTCGCGCATGCTCTGGTCGCGCAGGATCGCCTGCGTCACCTGGATCGCCATCATCATCAGCGACGGCGAGACGATCACGACGCGGGCGCGGTGCGCCTTCTGGACGACGTCGTCGAAGTGCTCGACCAGGTCGGAATAGATCGACTCCGACGGCACGAACATCAGCGCGATGTCCTGCGTCTCGCCGGGGATCAGGTAGCGCTCGGCGATGTCCTTGACGTGCTTGCCGACGTCGGCGCGCACGCGCGCCGTCGCGCTCTTGCGCGCCTCGTCGTCGCGCGCCTCGTTGAACAAGGTGAAGGCTTCGAGCGGGAACTTGGCGTCGACCGCCAGCAGGCGCGTGTCGCCGGGCAGGCGGATGACGCAG
>PLRT01000097.1:8802-11660 GCA_003164915.1 Hyphomicrobiales bacterium
CCGCCAGCCGCTCGTTGAGCTTGTTCAAGTTGGCGCCGGTCGTCTGGGCGTGGTTTTCCAGCCCCGCGCCGAGCCGCGCGCTGACGTTGTCGAGCCGCTCCGACATGACGCGCGCGAGATCGGCCTGGCGCGAACCCAGCCATTCGCTCATCGAGCCGAGTCGGCCGCCGAGCTCGGCGTTGGACTGGGCAAGCGCCCCGAGCCGCGCCTCGAGCTCGCGCCGCCCCTGCTCCGCGTCTTCCGCGTCACGCCGCCGTGCGGCATTGGCGCGCCACAGCGCGACGATCAGCGCCAGCAGCAGGACGCCGATCGCGCCCAGCGCATCGGCAAAGGTCACGGGATAGCCGTAGAGAACGACGAGCGTAGGGTTCATGGGCGCAAGCTTAACCGATTCGCCGTTGCAAATCGAACGAAAGAGGAACGGAATTGACCATCCGCCGCCGCGCCATTATCTGAGCGGACCAGAGAGATTTCGCGACCATGGCCCTTAGACACATCATCACCCTGCCCGACCCCAAGCTTCGTCTCGTCAGCAAGCCGCTCGAGCGGGTCGACGACGCGGTGCGCAAGCTGCTCGACGACATGGTCGAGACCATGCACGAAGCGCCCGGCATCGGTCTCGCCGCAATCCAGGTCGCCGAGCCTTTGCGCATGCTGGTCATCGACCTCGCCAAGAAGGACGAGCTGGCCAACCCGCTCTTTTTCGTCAATCCCGAGATCGTCTGGTCGGCCGACGAGCGTTCGACCTACGAGGAAGGCTGCCTGTCGATCCCCGAATATTACGAGGAGGTCGAGCGACCGGCGCGCGTGCGTACGCGCTTCGTCGACCGCGACGGCAAGCCGCAGGAGATCGTCGCCGAGGGACTGCTGGCGACGGTGCTGCAGCACGAGATCGACCATCTCGACGGCGTGCTGTTCATCGACCACATCTCCAAGCTCAAGCGCGACCGGGTGATCAAGAAGTTCGTCAAGATGGCCAAGCGCGCCGAGGGGCATCCGCCGCTGTGACGGCGGTCGCAGGGAGGAGACCTTCGATGAGCATCGACGTCAGCCCCTATCGCGTCGCCGAGGGCGAGAAGGTCGACCTTTCCGAGCGTCCGACCGGCGTCAAGCCGATCTATGACTCGAAGTCGGATTATGCCGAAATCCTCGCCAAGCACGTCGAGAAGCTCGGCAAACTGCAGGAGCATCTGTACCGCTCCGGCCGCTATGCGCTGTTGATCGTGCTGCAGGGCATGGACTCCGCCGGCAAGGACGGCGCGATCGCCCATGTCATGTCCGGCGTCAATCCCCAAGGCTGCAAGGTCGTCGCCTTCAAGACGCCGAGCGCGACCGAAGCGGCGCACGACTTCCTCTGGCGCGAAGTGCGAGAACTGCCCGAGCGCGGCGTGATCGGCGTGTTCAACCGCTCCTATTACGAGCCGGTGCTGGTCACCCGCGTCCACCCCGAGCTGCTGCGCGAGGAAGGCGTCGTCGACGTCAGGGACGGACACAAGCGGCTGTGGGCGGAGCGGCTGCGTTCGATCCGCGCCTTCGAGCGCCACCTGCACGCCAACGGCACGCGTTTCGTCAAGATCTTCCTCCACCTGTCGAAGAAGGAGCAGCTTCGCCGCTTGATGGACCGGCTCGACGATCCGGAAAAGACCTGGAAGGCTTCGCGCGCCGACGCGCTCGAGCGCGGCCATTGGGACGAATACAGGCGCGCCTACGAGCATGCGCTGTCGGCGACCAGCGTCGATTTTGCGCCGTGGCGGATCGTGCCGGCCGACGACAAGCCGAACGCGCGGCTGATCGTTTCGCAGCTCGTCATCGACGCGCTGGAGAAGTTGGAATTGAAGCCGCCGCCGATCGACGCCGCGCGCCGGCGGGAGCTTGCGGAAATCCGCGCCTTGCTGAAAGCGTGAAGCCTTGCCGCCCTGGCGGTCGTAGAGTGGTCAAAACCCAACGCTTGGCGCCTGTCGAGGAACGTTGAAACAGGGCGGCTATCCGTCGGTCGCGTATGCGAGAGCGGGTGTCGGCAATGCGCCCACTGCGGCCGGCCCCGGTCGATGAGACGGTTCGCGAATGCAGGCAACCTCACATTCCGTAGTCGTTGGCGACGGCTGGACCAATATCCAGCTTGCGGCAGATGGGGCTCAGAAAGGCGAAGCCATTTTTGTTGGCGGCCTTTCAGGTCGCGGACGTTGACGGTTCGCCCATCTGGATCCGCCACGACTGATCAGAACGGAAGATTTCTCGTTCCCCTAGGACGGCCACACGAGAGTCTTCCAGCTTCGGGCGGACCGAGAATCCCAATCCGGCTCAGCCGCGGGCCGACAATCGCCGTCGAGCCAGGGCCGAGCGCGGCAACTCGTCGCGCCCCGCTTGGCTCGAACGGCGAAACGAATCAATCACTCCGGAGTACGTTGAGGTCTAAGCGCGTCGAATCGATGTGACAGTTAGGGGATCCCCAGAATAGCCGCTGGGAAGACCAAGACGCGACCGGGGCGTGTGGCCACGTTGAGGGGGCGGTCGCATGGGAACACGTCTTGCGTCGTTTCGGCATGGAGCTTGGTTTGTCGCCGCCTGCTTCTTGTATCCTCTGTTCGCCGCGCCGCTCCTGACCGTCGGCCCGGCTACAGCGCAAGAGGGTCTTGCGGGCTGGCCGGCGGGCGCCGACGGGTCGCTTGCTTCGTCCGCCCAAGAACCGGTCGACCCGCCGCAGAGCGCGCCGCGATGGACGTTCTCGGCCGAGACGCTCGTCTTGGGCCGAACGGGCGGCGCCAGTCAAACGCTCGTTGGGCTCCTGCCGGGCAGCATGACGTTCGCCGCCACGCAGACCGCCGCCGCCTCAGCCGTCGGAGCGTTCAACAGCAACC
>PLRT01000229.1 GCA_003164915.1 Hyphomicrobiales bacterium
GAGAGGCCGCCCGCCTCGCCGTGGTCACGACCCTCGAGCGAAGCGGGTCGCGCGATCGTCGTGTTGGCGACGATCAGCCCGTCGACGCCCCGGGTTGCGCAGACTTCGACGACGTCGTCGAGGCCGCGCAAGTCGAGATCGGGCGCGATCTTGACCAGGATCGGACGGCGCGGAGAAGCCTGCTCACGCGACTCGACGACACGCGCGACCAACTCGTCGAGCGCCGCGCGCTGCTGCAGGTCGCGCAGGCCGGGCGTGTTGGGCGACGAGACGTTGACGGCGAAATAGCTGGCGTAGGGCGCGAAGGTCTTCACCCCGAGCGCGAAGTCGGCGACGCGGTCGGCGGCGTCGCGGTTGGGGCCGAAGTTGACCCCGACGACCCCCCTCGCCTTGCGCGCCGCCAGCCGCGCCCGCGCCGCTTCGTAGCCGTCGTTGTTGAAGCCCATGCGATTGATCAGCGCGCCGTCGCGAGGCGAGCGAAACAGGCGCGGCTGTGGATTGCCGCTCTGCGGCCGCGGCGTCAGCGTGCCGACTTCGACGAAGCCGAAGCCGAGCGCGAGCAGCGGGCCGGCGACTTCGGCGTTCTTGTCGAAGCCCGCCGCCAAGCCGATCGGATTGGGGAATTCGAGGTCGAAGACGCTGACCGCAAGCGACGGCGGCGAGACGGTCTTCGGCAGGAACGGCGCATATTTCAGCGCCGCGACCGTCGCGCGATGCGCGGTCTCAGGCGGCAGGCTGAGCAGGGCCGGCATGGCCAGCGCGCCGAGCGCTCGCGTCAGCACGCGAAATCTCCGAAGTCGTGACGGCCGTCGGCGGTCAGCGGCAACGGCCGCGTCCAGACAACCGCGGCGAGTGGCAATGTCGCGTAGAGATGGGGAAAGAGCGCGCCGCCGCGCGACGGCTCCCAGCGCAAAGCCTGGCCGAGGGTGTCCGCTTCGACCGCGACGAGCGTGAGATCGCGTCGGCCGGCGAACCATTTCGCCGCCGTCTCGGGCGCCTGCGCTGCGGTCGAAAAATGAATATAGCCATCCTCGCGGTCGACCGCCGCGCCGACGAACGCGCCCGCCGCCTCCGCCGCGCGCCATTCCGCCGCAGCGACGATCTTGAAGATCAGCGCCATGGCGCGGCGGCTAGTCCTGCAGCATCCGTTTCAAGAGCTCGAGCTCCTCACGCAGCGCCGAATCGCTCGCGCTCAGGCCCTCGATCTTGCGCACCGCATGCAAGACCGTGGTGTGATCGCGCCCGCCGAAGCGGCGGCCGATTTCCGGCAGCGAGCGAAGGGTCAGCGCCTTGGAGAGATACATCGCCACTTGGCGCGGCTTCACCACGGTCGCGGTGCGGCGCGATGACAGGATGTCGGCGCGGCTGACGCTGTAGTGGCTGGCGACCAGCTTCTGGATGTCCTCGATCTTGACCCGGCGCGGTTCGCGCGCACGCACGAGATCGCGGATCGCCGCCTCAGCCGCTTCGACGGTCAGCGGCGAGCCGACGATCGAATGGGCGATCAACCGATTGACCGCGCCTTCGAGATCGCGGCCGTTGGAGACGACCGACTTGGCGACGTAGGCGACCACCGCCGGCGAAACGGCGAAATGGGGATTCTGGGCGCGCGCCGCGGTGATGCGGGCTTCGAGGATTTTCAACCGCAGCGGCTCGTCGAGCGCCGCCATCTCGACGCACAACCCGCCGGCGAGGCGCGAACGCACGCGCTCGTCGAGCGACTCGAGATCGGCCGGCGGACGGTCGGCGGCGACGACGACCTGACGGCCGGAATCGAGCAGTGCGTTCAGCGCGTGGCCGAACTCGTTCTGGAACGCCTTGCCCTGCAGGAACTGCACGTCGTCGATGATGAGCAAATCAATCGAGCGCATCGCCTCCTTGAAGGCGATCGCCGTGTGCGACTGCAGCGCGGCGACGAAGCCGTACATGAAGCGTTCGGCGGTGAGATAGATGACGCTGCGCCCCTGCGCCACGGCGGCGTGCGCGGTCGCCTGGAGGAGATGGGTCTTGCCGAGGCCGACTGCAGAATGGACGTAGAGCGGGCTGAACGCCGGCTGGCCCGAGCGATCCTCGATCACGCGCTGCGCCGCCGAATAGGCGAGCTGATTCGAGCGCCCGACCAGAAACGAGGCGAAGGTCAGACGGCGATCGAGCGGCGAGCTCGCGAACGAGTCGCTGTAAGCGACGCCCTCCTCGCGCATGGCGCGGCCGCGCGACGCCGACGCAGGCGCGGCGCGCGCCGCGCCCGAGCGCGCCGGCTCGTTCGCCTTTAGTTGGTTCGCCGGCGTCGGCGGCGTCGGCGGCGTCGGCGCGCCCATCGACGAGCGCATCGCGATGCTGATTGACGCGATGCCGCCGATCTCGGCTTCGAGCGCGGTGAGAAGGCGGTCGCTGTAATGGGCCTCGATCCAGCTCTTGAGGAAGCGCGTCGGCACGGAAAAATAGGCGCGGCCCTGGTCGATCGAGTCGAGCGTCAGCCGCCCGAACCAAGAGGTGAAGACATTTTCGCCGAGCTCGGCGCGCAGCCGCCGGCAGGAGCGTCGCCAGCTTTCTTCGATGTCACGCGTCAATGGAATGATGCGAGCGGCGGCCGAGGCCGCGCTCAGTTCAGCGCTCTCGTTCATTGATTTCTCTTCAGGAAGTCGATCGATTGGGGTCGGGTGGGGTGGCTCGCGTGGACCGCCTAGGTCTGGGTCCACGGCATGCCCCTCGCTCGCCAGCCGCCGAGAGCGCCGCGCCGATGGGTCGCGGCGTCGAGGCCTCCTTCGAAACCTTCGCTGATGTTGTAACAAAGACGCCAGCCGGCGGCCGCCAAGGCGCGCGCCGCGGCGAGAGAGCGGACGCCGGAGCGGCACATGAACAGCGCCGGCGTCTCCATATCCGCGCCGCGCGCGGTCAACTCCTCGATCAATCGCTGCGCGAAGTCGGCGGCCGGCTTCATGCCGGGATAGCTCGCCCACTCCACGAAGATCGGCTTCTTGCCGATGCCGCTCAGGTCGGGAATCCCCACCCAGGCCCATTCGGCCTGGGTGCGCACATCGACCAGCACCGCCTTTTTATCGTCTTTCAGCAGCGCATAAGCGTCAGCGACGGACAGTTCCCCTGCGTAACCCGCAGGCCGTTGAAACGACATGGCCTCTCCTCCCACAGCCCGCACTGTGGTGTGTCATTCCCAATCTATGTCTCGAAGCTCATCCGTTACGCAAGCAGAAGGTGGTGAACATCAAGGTCA
This sequence comes from Hyphomicrobiales bacterium, assembly GCA_003164915.1. GTDB lineage: Bacteria > Pseudomonadota > Alphaproteobacteria > Rhizobiales > Beijerinckiaceae > Roseiarcus. The sequence goes on from PLRT01000229.1 coordinate 3,233, forward strand.
TCCCGATGTCGCCAACATTCTGGAGCAAATAGACAACCTATTCGATTTAACGCCCCCCAGCGTATATACTTTGGTGAACTCTCGCGATCTTCAAATTGACCGCTTATTCCTTGGCCCCCGTTGGATTTATGCTTGGGTGAGCGACTATCGCATGAGGCCGCGCAGGGTTCAACCCGTTTGTCGGCGACATACCGACGCCCCACCAGAGAGCAGCGCGCGTTTGACGCCAGGCGCGTCTGGGCAAGGAGGCAAACGTTTGATAAGCGAAGACTGTTCTCGACGGACTGGCGAGCCGGGACGCCGGCGGGACGCCGTTGAGCCGCCACACTGCCGGTACAATTCCGCCACACGTTCGCCGCCGTGCGCCCCGCTTAGCGGTTAACATTCTGGTAAGGCTGGTGATTTTATGTGCACTCGATTTCCCCGTAAGCGCACGATGAAACGTTGCAATTTTGTCGCATGACGAAAAAATGCACGCACACGAAACCGCCCCTGCTGCCTCCACAGCCCTAGCCGATTGGCGCGCCGACGCCTATCGCCGCTTCGAGCGCGAACGCACGCGCCCTGCGACGGACCTGCTGGCGCGCGTTCCCCCAGGCGCGCGACAGAGAATCGTCGATCTCGGCTGCGGACCCGGCAACTCGACTGCCCTGCTCGCCGAGCGCTACCCCGAAGCCGCGGTCATCGGCCTCGATTCCTCGCCCGACATGCTCGTTGCAGCCCGCGAGCGCCTGCCGCAGATCGAATTTCGCCTGGGCGACATCTCGGAATGGAGCGACCCGGCGGCCGACCTCGTCTTCGCCAATGCGGCATTTCATTGGGTCCCCGACCATATCGGCGTCATGCGCCGCCTCGCCGAGGCGCTGCCGCCGGGCGGCTGCCTTGGCGTGCAGATGCCCGACAACCAGGACGAGCCGAGCCACGTCCTGATGCGCGAGGTCGCGACGGCGCTGCGCTTCCACAACAAGCTCGCCGGCGCCGCCCGCGCGCGGCAGAGCATCGGCGACTTTGCCGGCTACGACGCCGCGTTGTCCCCGATCTGCGACGTCGACCTGTGGCGCACGACCTATGTCCATCGCCTCGCCGGACCGGACGCGATCGTCGCCTGGGTCGAGAGCGCGGGCCTGCGGCCGTTCCTCAATCCGCTCGACGCCGACGAGCGCGCCCTTTTCCTGCAGCTCTACCGAGCCGAAATCGCCCGCGCCTATCCGCCGAGCGCCGACGGCGGCGCCCTGTTGCCCTTCCCGCGTCTCTTCATTGTCGCGACGCGCCGCTGACCGGGGTTGACGGCGCTCCGCCCGGCGGCGGAAACAGGGGCGGCGAGGCGAATCGGAGCAGACGATGCGGCGGGTGGTCATCGCCGTTGTGGGCGCGACGGCCGCGCTCGCCGGAGCGGCGGCGCAGGACAAGGGCGTGCTCGAGCCCAAACCGCTGCCGCCGCTCGCCAATCCCGCCGACCCCGGCCTGCCGGCCAAGGAGGCGTTCGGCCGCGCGATGACGCCGACGGAGGCGCAGGCGCGCTCGATCGGCTTCTATTCGCGCGGCTGCCTCGCCGGCGCGGTCGCGCTGCCGGTCGACGGCGAGGCGTGGCAGGTGATGCGCCTGTCGCGCGATCGCGCCTGGGGCCATCCGGAGTTGATCGCGTTCCTCGAACGCTTCTCGCGCAAGGCGGCGCAAGAAGGCGTGTGGCCCGGCATCCTGGTCGGCGACATTTCGCAGCCGCGCGGCGGGCCGATGATGACCGGCCACCTGTCGCACCAGATCGGCCTCGACGCCGACGTGTGGCTGACGCCGATGCCCGATCATCGCCTCAGCCGCGAGGAGCGCGAAGAGATGTCGGCGGTCGACATGGTGCGGCCCGATGGTCTCGCAGTCGACCCCGCACATTGGAGCGAGCGGCAGGCGGGGATCATCAAGGCCGCCGCCGAGGAGCCCGAGGTCGAGCGCATCTTCGTCAATCCTGCGATCAAAAAGGCCTTGTGCGAGACACACAAGGGCGAGGCGTGGATGAACAAGGTGCGTCCGTTTTGGGGCCACAACTATCATTTCCACATCCGCATCGCCTGCCCGGCGGGCGAGACGGCGTGCCAGCCGCAGGACCCGGTCCCGCCCGGAGACGGCTGCGACGCGTCGCTCGACTGGTGGTTCACCGACGAGGCCCTGCATCCCGCGCCGAGCAGGCCGAAGCCGCCGCTGACGCTGTCGCAACTGCCGCCGCAGTGCAGACAGGTGCTGCTGGAGAAATAGCGCCGCCTCACGCCTTGTCGGCGTGCGCGCTCTTGTCGCCGCCGAGCCGGTCGGCGAGCGCCAGCAGCAGCGCGGTGACGACGAAGGCGATATGGATGCCGGTCTGCCAGGCGAGGTCGCGATCGGAAACGCTGTCGACGTTCATGTAGCCCTCGAGCAGCTTGATCGCGGTGATGGCGACGATCGAAGCCATCAGCTTGACCTTGAGCTCGCTGAAATCGATGAGTGCGAACCAGCGCGGCCAATCCTTGTGCGTCTCGACGTCGATCGGCGCGATGAAATTGACGTAGCCGGACAGGATCACGATGACGACCAGCGACGCCGACAGCGTCAAGTCGACGACGCCGAGCGCGCCGAGCAGCACCTGGTCCTCGCTGAGCGCGAGGAAATGCGCGGCCATGTCGTAGGCATGGACGCCGACCTTGGCGAGCAGCGCCAGCAGCGCCATGACCAGCGCTACATAAAACGGCGCCAGCAGCCAGCGCGAGGCGAACAGCAGCTTCTCGAACCAACGCTTGGCCACGCGCGAGCCCTCTTAAAGAGGCTCACGCATCTTGCGCCAGAAGCTTCAGGCCGGGCAAGCGCCGATCGGCGGCGGCGCGAAAGATCAACATGCCGGCGGCCATAGAAACGACGAAAATCGCCGCGCCGGGATTCAGGAAACCGAGGTCGGCGACGCCTGGCGCCGGGCAGACGCCGCCGAGGCCCCAGCCGATTCCGAAGACGGCCGAACCGACGACCAGCGGCGCGTCGATCGCTTGCGCCCTCGGCAGATCGATTGCGCCGCCGATCCAGGCGGCGGCGCGGCGGCGCGCGACGAAGAAGGCCGGCAAGGCGACGACGATAGCGCCGCCCATGACAAAGGCGAGCGAAGGGTCCCAGGCGCCGTCGAGATCGAGGAAGCCGATCACCTTGGCCGGCTCATACATTCCCGACAGGCAGAGGCCGAGGCCGAAGATCAGGCCGGCGCCCAGAGCGAAAATATTCCGCTTCATGATGCCTTCCCTTCCGTCAGCCGAAGACGTGATGGGTGAAGAATACGGCGACGAACGCCGCCGCCATGAAGATCCCCGTCGCGACGAGCGAGCGCGGCGACAACCGCGCCAGACCACAAACGCCGTGGCCGCTGGTGCAGCCCGAGCCCAACCGCGCGCCGAAGCCGACCAGCAGGCCCGAGGCGACCAGCGCCGGCCAAGGAGCGACGAAGACTGGCGGAGCGACGCTCCACAAGAGGCGAGCGACGAGCGGCGACAGGACGAGGCCGACAATCAGCGACCAGCGCCATGGCGCGTCGGCGCCTTGGACTTCCAAGGCGCCCCCGACGATTCCCGCCGCGCCCAGGACGCGGCCAATCCCGAGGATCAGCAGCGCCGCCGCCAGTCCGATCAGCGCGCCGCCGGCGAGCGCCGAAAGTGGCGTGAAATGCGCCCAATCGATCGTCATTACAAATATCCTGTGTTTATAACATATATATACATATTACGAACGCTGCAAGCGCGACAACGTTTCGCATCTCGCGGGCGGCAAAGACCCTTGAGTCTGAAAGTCCATAGTCTAAACTGTTCGAAGCTTAAACTGTTGCAAGGAGGGCCACATGGCGCCGACTTGGGACGCGATCGTCATCGGATCGGGAATGGGCGGAATGTCCGCCGCCGGCTTTCTCGCCAAGGTCGCCGGAATGAAGGTCCTGGTGCTGGAGAAGCACTCGGAGCGCGGCGGCCAGACGCATGTCTTCCGCCGTGACGGCGCCTCCTGGGACGTCGGCCTGCATTACATTGGTGAGCTGCAGCCAGGGACTTTGATGCGCAGCCTCTTCGATTTCCTCTCGGGCGGGGCGCTCGGGTGGAACCGAATGCCGGACGATTTCGAGCGGTTCGTCTACCCGGATTTCGCGTTCGCCGTTCCTTCCGACCCGCGCCGCTACCAGGCCCGGCTCATCGAGCGCTTTCCCGCCGAGGCCGACGCAATCCGCCGCTATTTCCGCGATCTCGGCGCCGTCGCGCGCTGGTGCGTTCTCGGCATTCAGCAGCAGATGGCGCCGGCGCCGCTCGCCTTCCTTCTCGCCCAAGCCCGTCGCTACGGCGCCGTGCGAGCCACCCAGACGACCGACGGGTACCTCGAGCGTCATTTCCGCTCGTCCGAGCTCAAAGCGCTGCTGGCAACCCAGTGGGGCGACTACGGATTGCCGCCCAAACAAAGCGCTTTCGCGCTTCATGCCCTCGTCGTCGGCAGCTATCTCAACGGCGGCTGGTTTCCCCAAGGCGGCGCCGGGCGAATCGCGCGCACGATCGAGCCGGGAATCGAGGCGGCAGGCGGCTCGATCCTCGTCTGCCAAGAGGCGACCGCGATCCTCATCGAGAACGGCCGCGCCGTCGGGGTGCAGGCGATCGATCGGCGAAGCGGGTCGCCGATCGCGGTCGCCTACCGCGCTCCCGTCGTCGTCTCCGACGTCGGCGCGCCGCTCACCTACGAGCAGCTGTTGCCGACCGACGGCGAGATCGGACAGCAAACCGCCAAACAGCGGGCCACCGTCGCGGCGCTGAAAGGCGGCCTGTCGGCAGTCAATCTCTACATCCGCCTGAAGGCGCCGATCTCGACCCTGGGCGTCATGGGCGAGAACTATTGGATCAACGCCACGCTCGATCATGAAGACGTCGACGAGCACGCCGCCGCGACGCTCGCCGGCGATCCGCGCCATGTCTATCTTTCGTTTCCGTCGGCGAAGTCGGGCGATGATCGGTTCCATACCGCCGAGATCATTGCCTTCGTGCGTCCCGACGCGTTCGACGCTTGGCGCGGCACGGCGCACGGCGACCGTGGGCCTGCCTACGCCGACCTCAAGCGGCGCATCGCCGAGGGGCTGCTGCGCGCCGCTGACCGCGCGGTTCCCGGCTTTTCCGCCCTCGTCGGCTACAGCGAATTATCGACGCCGTTGTCTGTCGAACATTTCACCTCACATCCAGACGGCGTCTTTTACAGCCTGCGAGGCACGCCGCAGCGCTATCGATCCTCGCCGCTCGGCGTGCGCACGCCGATTCCCGGCCTCTATCTCGCCGGCTGCGATGCGGCGAGCCTCGGCGTCCCCGGCGCCCTGATGGGCGGCCTCGCCGCCGCGAGCCAGGTTCTCGGCCCCGCCGGCTTCCTGCGCATCATGGCCAGGGTCCAACGGCCGCGGAAGCCGGCCGCAGCGCCGACGCCGCCGCGCTCGGCGGAAAAGAAGCGCGCGACCCTCGTCGCCAAGACCGCGCTGACGCCGTCGATCTGGCGCCTGGAGTTCGCGCTCGAAGAGCCGATGCGCTTCGTTCCCGGCCAGTACGTCAAGCTGCGTGTCGCGCCGTTCGAGTGGCGTGACTATTCGATCGCCGCCGTCGCCGATAAGCGCCTCACGCTGCTGGTCAGCACGCGCACGCGCGGAGACGGCTCGCTCTACGCCGACTCCGTCGCGCTCGACGCCGAGACGCTGCTCGAAGGGCCTTTCGGCGCCTATCGTCTCGAGCGCAACGCCCATCGCAAGGTGTTCGTCGCGACGGGAACCGGCCTGGCGCCATTCCTGCCGATGTTCGACGACCTGGCCGGGGCCGGCGACCTCGACGCCGCCGAATTGTATTTCGGCTGTCGAACCGCGGCTGAGGACATCACGCGCGCGCTCACGCCGCTGCCGCCGCATGCGATCGTCTGCGTCAGCCGCGACGAGGCGTCGAACCATGCGTTCCACGGACGCGTGACGAAGGCCGTCGCTGGCCTCGCTTTCGATCCCGCGTCGACCGATTTCTACGTTTGCGGCTCGGCCGCTATGGTGGCCGACTGCCGGGCGATTCTGCAAAGCGCCGGCGCGCCCCGCGTCCTCACGGAAGCCTATTGAAGGATCGACGTCCACCCGTGACAAGAAACTCCTGGTTCATCGAGACCGAAGTCTTCCTGTTGCATGAGATCGTCGCCCGGCTCGATCGATTGGCGCGAAAGCGCGTGCTCGACTCGATCGGCCTCAGCTACGCAGAATTCGTCTTGGCGATGGCGGTCAACGAAATGGGGCGGCCGAGCCAGGCGGAGGTCGGCGCGCTGCTCGACATGAGCAAGTCGCTGGTCAGCCAGCGCGTCGGCGGCCTACTGGCGAAGGGCTTCCTCATCCAGCAGCGCAGCGCCGAGAACCGCCGGCAGGTGCGGCTCGAATTGACGACGGCCGGGCGCAAGACGCTTGAGACGATCTACCGACAGCTCGCCGGCAACGCGGAGATGCTATTCGACGTCCTCGGCCCCGCTCGTTCGCAATTCCTGCAGTCGCTGCGCCGCCTGCGCATCGCCATCGCCGCCGCGGAAGCGAGCTTAGAAGGCGAACAGCCGCCGACTCTGAGGTGAGGCGCCCTATCGCGCCGCGGCGAGCGCGCGCGCCACGATCGCCTCGAGCTTCTTCATCAGCTCCGGATCGCGCGCATCCGGATGCGTCATGATCGCGCCGTCGAGCGCCCGATCGGCGCCGCCCGGACAGGCCTCGTGTTCGGCGGGGAAATCCGCGAGCGAGCGCCTGAGCAGCGCCTCGACCCGCTCGGCGTTGTCGTGTGCGACCTTCAGCACCGAGGCGACGTCGACCGGCCCGTGCTCGGCGTGCCAGCAGTCGTAGTCGGTGACCATGGCGACGGCGGCGTAGGGCAGTTCGGCTTCGCGCGCGAGCTTGGCCTCGGTCGCCGCGGTCATGCCGATGACGTCGAGGCCGACCGCCTTGTAGGCGAGCGACTCGGCGAGCGTCGAGAATTGCGGCCCTTCCATGCAGACATAGGTTCCGCCGTTCTTGCAGGCGATCCCTTCCGCCGCCGCCGCCGCCGCGACGCGCGCGCGAAGCAGCGGCGACGTCGGGTGCGCCATCGGAACATGGGCGACGCAGCCGGCGCCGAAGAAACTCGTCTGGCGAGCGAAGGTGCGGTCCACGAACTGGTCGACCAGCACGAACAGGCCGGGGAACAGTTCCTCGCGGAACGAGCCGCAGGCCGATACCGCGATGACGTCGGAGACGCCGGCCCGCTTCAGCGCGTCGATGTTGGCGCGATAGTTGATCGTCGACGGGGTGAAGCGATGGCCCTGGCCGTGGCGGGCGAGGAACACCGCTTGCGTTTCGCCGACGCGACCGAAGCGCAGAACGTCGGAGGGTTCGCCCCACGGCGTCGTGACGCGCTCTTCGCGAACCCCGGTCAGGCCGGCGAGCTGGTAGACGCCCGAACCGCCGATGACCCCGACGATCGCTCTGGCCATGCTCTCGCCTCGCCGATCGCCCGGGCCCCCCTCAGTGCAGACCGCTCCAGACGCGCTTCTTGGTGAAATAGAGCAGCGTCGCCAGGACGATCAGGAAGATCATGACGCGCAGGCCGATCTTCTTGCGCTCGGCGAGCGTCGGCTCGGACGCCCAGGTGAGGAAGGCGGCCACGTCGCGGGCGTAATTGTCGAGCTTGGGCGGCGTGCCGTCGGAATAGTTGACAGCGCCGTCGACGATCGGCTGCGGCATGGCGATGCGATGGCCGGGATAATAGAGGTTCCACTGCGGATCGCCCGACTTCGTGTAGCCGTTGAGGATCGCGTAGATGTAGTCGGCGCCCATCTCCTGGTACTGGTCGAACGGCAACGCGTCGAAAATGAACCAGGGGAAGCCGCGCTCGTATTTGCGCGCCTCGGCGAGTTCAGCCATGTCAGGCGGCGCCTTGCCGAGCGCCGCCGCGGCGGCCTGGTCGTTGGGGAACGATTCCGGCGGCGGAAAATCGTCGGCCGGCGTGCCTGGGCGCTTGAAGATTTCGCCCTTGTCGTTGGGCTCGTCGTTGGTGACCTGGTAGCTCGCCGCCAGCGCCTTGACCTGGTCGACGCTGTAGCCGGGGCCGTTCGGGTCCTCGAGGGCGCGGAACGGGATGCTGAGCTTGTGGCAATTGCTGCACACTTCCTTGTAGACCTGGAAGCCGCGCTGCAATTGCGCCTGGTCGTAGACGCCGAACAGCCCGGAAAAGCTCCAGCTCTGGCGCTCGGGCTTCGGCTGCTCCGCGTCGTCCTGCGCGAACGCCACGGTCATGCCCGCCGCCATCAGCGCCGCCGCGAGGAAGTTGGTCGTCAGTCGGATCATTTTGGCAAATCCCCGGAAGTGGCAGCCGATCAGCGCGAGGCCGGCGGCGCGGCCGCTTCGGCCGGTTTGGTCTTGGCGAGCACCGCGTCGGCGATCGAGGCCGGCAGCGGCTTCGTCCTTTCGATCAGCCCGAGCACCGGCAGCGCGACCACCAGGAAGCCGAAATAGCCGATCGCCAGGATGCGCGCGATCCAGGTCGTCGTGTCGGAGACCTCTTGCGAGCCGAGATAACCGAGACCGACGCAGCAGACGACGAACAGCCAGAAGAAGATGCGGAACGCCGGCCGGTACTTGCCCGACTTGACCTTCGAGGTGTCGAGCCACGGCAGGAAGGCCAGCAGGATGATCGCCGCCGCGAGCGCGACCACGCCGACCAGCTTGTTGGGGATCGCGCGCAGGATCGCGTAGAACGGCAGCAGATACCATTCCGGTACGATGTGGGCGGGCGTCACCAGCGGGTTGGCCGGCACCGAATTGTCGGCGTCGAGCAGATAGGTCGGGATGTAGAAGACGAACCAGGCGTAGAGGATCAAAAAAATCGACACGCCGAACAGATCCTTGATCGTCGCGTAGGGCGTGAAGGCGACGGTGTCGCGCTCGACGTTCTGCACCTCGACGCCGTCGGGATTGTTCTGCCCCGCCACATGCAGCGCCCAGACATGCAGGATGACGACGCCGACGATCATGAAGGGCAGCAGGTAGTGCAGCGAGAAAAAGCGGTTGAGGGTCGGATCGCCGACCGCGTAGCCGCCCCACAGCCAATGGGCGACGCCCGTGCCGACCAGCGGAATGGCGGTGAACAGATTGGTGATGACGGTCGCGCCGGCGAAGCTCATCGAGCCCCACGGCAGCACGTAGCCCATGAACGCCGTCGCCATCATCAGGAGGTAGATGATGACGCCGAGAATCCAAAGCACCTCGCGCGGCGCCTTGTAGGAGCCGTAGTAGATGCCGCGGAACATATGAATGTAGACGGCGAGGAAGAACATCGACGCGCCGTTGGTGTGCAGGTAGCGGATCAGCCACCCGTAATTCACGTCGCGCATGATGTGCTCGACCGAGGCGAAGGCCAGCGTCGCGCTCGGCACGTAATGCATCGCCAGGATGATTCCGGTGACGATTTGCGCCCCGAGCATGAAAGCCAAGATCGCGCCGAAGGTCCACAGGTAGTTGAGATTGCGCGGCACCGGAAAGGCGACGAACGAGGAATGCACCAGGCCCATGATCGGCAGGCGGGATTCAAACCACCGCCCGAGGGCGCTCTTGGGGACGTAGGTCGGGCTTCCGCTCATGGCATTGCTTCTCTGGAATTGGGTCTGGCGCGGGCGGATGAAGGGCGGGCGAGCGCGGGCGAGGATCAGCCGATTTTCACGCGCGTCTCGCTGAGGAAGGCATATTCGGGCACGGGCAGGTTGAGCGGCGCCGGCCCCTGTCGGATGCGTCCCGACGTGTCGTAGACCGAGCCGTGGCACGGGCACTTCCAGCCGTCGTACTGGCCCTCGTGGCCGAGCGGCACACAGCCGAGGTGGGTGCAGACGCCGCTGACGATCAGCCACTCCGGCTTCTTGACCCGCGCCTGGTCGGTCTGCGGATCCCTGAGCCCGGCAAGCGGCGTGTTCACCGCGTCGTCGATTTCCTTCTTGGTGCGGTGGCGGACGAACACCGGGCCGCCGCGCCACTTGACGGTGACGATCTGGCCCTCGGCGATCGGCGCGAGATCGACTTCGATCGACGACAGCGCGAGCGTCGAAGCGTCGGGGTTCATCTGATCGATCAAGGGCCAGACGACGCCGCCGACGCCGACCGCGCCGACCGCCGCGGTGGCGATGTAGAGGAAGTCCCGACGGTTGGGTTTCTCGATGGCCGCGCTCGACAATTGCACCCCCAGATCGTTGCGCCAGAGGCCTGGCGCGAGGACACATGACCCCCGCACCCGGCCGATTTGACCCGAGCCCCCACGGCGGTCGCTGGTTCGCGAGCGGGCTCTTGCAAGAAACGGCCCGCTGCGGTCCGGGCTATTTCGCATCGTTCGCAAACGTTGTCCATAGGCCGAAAGCGCCGCTTTGCGGCCGTGGCGGCGATTGCGCAGGGGCGCCGCGGGTTCCTCGCCGGCGGAGGGAAATCGCCGGTCCGACCGCCAGCGGCCGGTGTGGCGAAGGCAGCCGAATCGGCCTACGAACGGCGGCGATGCCGCTCGCCCCGCTGACCCTGGCGCTCTACGAGCCCGACATCGCGCCGAACGCCGGCGCGATGTTGCGCAGCTGCGCCTGTTTCGCCGCCGATGCGGCGATCATCGAGCCGGCCGGCTTCGTGCTCACCGATACCGGACTGAGGCGCGCCGGCATGGACTATCTCGACGCGCTGACGATCGTCCGCCACGCCTCCTTCGCGCGATTCGAGCAATGGCGCGCCGCCGCTGCGTTCGCTCAACGTCGCCGTCGCCGCGGCGCTGGCGCTCGCCGAGGCGCGCCGACAGCTCGACGGCCCCTCGCCCGCGGGCTGGGCGTGACAAAGCCGCCGAGTTGCGCGATGATTCCAAAGTCGTAGATGAGCGAGAATCTCAGAATTCGGGGGGAATCCGATTGACTGACGCGGTCCGTGTGCTGATCGCCGACGATCACCCGTTGGTTCTCGGCGCGCTGCGCGAGGCAGTGAATGGCGCGATACCTGGCGCCAAAATCTACGAGGCGGCGGACTTCGAAAGCCTCGCTGCCGCGCTCGAGGAGACGCCGGACATGGATCTGGTGCTGCTCGATCTCGGCATGCCCGGCGTGCGCGGCTATTCCGGGCTCCTGTTCCTGCGCTCGGAGCGACCGGGCGCGCCGGTGATGGTCGTCTCCGGCAACGAGGACCCGACCGTGATGCGCCATTGCATCGAGTTCGGCGCCAGCGCCTATGTGCCCAAGTCGCTCGACGTCGAGACGATGCGCGCGGCGATCCGCAAGGTGCTCGAGGGTGGCCAATGGACGCCCCCCGACCTCGACCTCAGCGCGCCCGCCAACAAGGAGGCGAGCGCGCTGGTGCGCCGGCTGTCGTCGCTGACGCCGCAGCAGGTTCGGGTGCTGATGATGCTGTCGCAGGGCCTGCTCAACAAGCAGATCGCCTACGAACTGAGCGTCTCCGAAGCGACGGTGAAGGCGCACGTCTCCGCAATTCTGCAGAAGCTCGGGGTCGAGAGCCGCACCCAGGCGGTGATTCTCGCCGCCAAGATCGAGAAGATGCAGGCGCTCGCGCCGACGCCGTGACGGCGAACGGAGACCGACCGGATCGACCTTTTCTCCTCGGCGACGGGTCGCAGGGTTCGCGCCTGAGCTATCCGCGGCGAAGCGCTTCGAGCCGCACCTGGAAATCACCGATCTGTCGTTGGAGAAGCCCGATCTCCTGCGCCGGCGACAGCGCGACGTCCTCGCGCCGATGCCGGCGGCCGCAACAACGGCCGCCGCGTCCGATTCCGGCGTCACGCATTCTTTTCCTCAAGCGACGCTTCCTGTTCGCGTTTCTGCTCGTCGGAGACCAGGCGGAAGTCGCCGCCGCGAATTTCGATCGCCGCCCCCTCCGCCAGCGCCGTCGCCATCGTCCTTCTCGCCTGCGCGAGAATGCGCGAGAACGTCGAGCGCGACACATTCATCAGCCGCGCGGCAGCCTCCTGCTCCAGGCCTCTGGCGTCGGCGAGCCGCAGCGCCTCCAACTCCTCGCCCTTCAGCGCCATAATCTTCAGTTCGCGCATCGGCACGCCTTGCGGCTTGAAGAACCGGGCCGCCGGATCGGTTCTGACAAACCTGCATTTTCGTGGCCTCGCCACAGCGCGTCGTCTCCGTGATTATGCACATATGCTCATAATCGTCGGTCGCCGATTGCGCTGAGTCAAGTCGCTTTATGAACAAACGTGCTCAATCGTCGTCAGCCCCGGCGCGGAGGACGACTCCGGCCCAAAACAGAATTGGGGGAGCGAAATGAGCGTAGCGTCCCAGGCGGATGAACCCTTCCAGGTGCTCGACGAGGCGGTCCTCGAAGCCATGGAGGTGCGCCACGACCCTTACGATTACGCCTTTGTCGACGACGTGATGCCGATGGCGCGGCGCGACGAGATCCTCGCCGACTGCCCGGTCATCCCGCATCGCGGCACCTACGGCGTGCCCAATCTTCGCTACGGCGCGAATTTCGGGCTGGTGCTGAAGGACCTGCAGAACCCGCGCTTTCGCAAGATCGTCGAACGCAAGTTCGGCGTCGACCTCAGCAAGGGCGTGCCCACCATGGTGATGATGGGCAGCACCACCGGCCACTACAACGAGGGCTACGCCCACCCCGATTCGAAGCACAAGCTGTTCACCGTGTTGGTCGGCTTCACCCGCGAATATCCTTACGAGCGCGGCCGTCTGCGCATTCTGCGCAGCAACAATCGCGACGACTACGCGTTCGAGTACCCGCCGGAATACGGAAAGATGTGCCTGTTCAAGGTCTCGGAGAAATCCTGGCACGGCTTCCTGCCACAGAAGAGCGAGCGGAAGAGCCTGCAGTTCTGCTGGGTCGACTCGAAGGCCTACGCGCGGGAGACCTACATGCGCCACGCGCTGAGCGCCTGGGCCAAGGCGACTCCGGGCTTCAACAAGCTGCTCGAATACGTGCCGCGCGACTGGAAGAAGGTGCTGACGCGCCACTGATCCGTGCGAGTCGGGGATAGCGCGATGTTGAACGCGTTGCGAGCGGCCGTCTTGGCCGCCGTATGGTTGTCGCTCGCGGCGCCATGCCTCGCCACGGACGCCGCCAGCGTTCCCGAGGCCAAGCGGACGACGTTGGGTCTTTATCTGACGTCGGAAGAGGTTCCATCGTTCCTCGCCGAGAAGAACGGACGCAGCCTGTTCGTCGACGTCCGCGCGCCGGAGGAACTGGCCGCCTCGGGCGTCGCCACGGCCGTCGACGCGAACGTTCCGCTGTTCTTGCTTCCCGGCGCCGACGGCAAGCCGCAGCCGAATCGCGACTTCGTCGCTCAGGTCACAAGCAGGATGGCCGCCAAAGGCTTGACCAAGCACGATGCGGTCATTGTGATGTGCCGCACCGGCAGGCGCAGCGCGCTCGCGGCCAGTCTGCTCGGCGAGTTCGGCTTCGCGCAAGTCTATAGCGTGATTGACGGCTACGAGGGCGACGGGCCGGGCATGAAGGGTTGGAAGGGCGCCGGATTGCCTTGGCGTCAGGCGGCGGCGCCCGCGCAGCCGAACTGACGAAAGCGTCGATGGAGGCGACAGGGACGCCACGGATCGCTTGATCCCTGCGTCCCTCCCTTCGCCGCGGCTGGCGACGCCGCCGCGCTCAGATGAACAGCGTCGTCCCCGATTGTCTGGCCGCTTCGAGGAAGGTGGCGACGCCGCCGATTTCGACGGCGTCGATCAACTCCTCGCGGCGCAGACCCATCACGTCCATCGACATCTGGCACGCGACCAGCGTGGCGCCGCCGGAAACCAGCGAAGCGAGCAGGTGGGCGGGGTCGTCGACATGCTTGTCGTGCATCACCTTGCGCATCAACCGACCGCCCACTCCGAGGAAATTCATGTTGGTGAGGCGATTGGCCCTGCCGACCCCCTTGGGCAGCATGAAGCCGAAGGCGGCGTCGATGATCGATTTCTTCGGTGTCTGTGCGTCGGGCTTGCGCAGCAGGTTGAGCCCCCAGAAGGTGAAGAACAGCGTTACCTTCGAGCCCATCGCCAGCGCGCCGTTGGCGATGATCAGCGACGCCATCGCCTTGTCGAGATCGCCAGAGAAGACGACCAGCGACACGCCGTCGCGGGCCAGCGCGGCGCGGCTTGCCGCCGCGGCGGCGGCTGTCGGCGCCTTGCGCACGCGGGCGGTGATGACGCCCTTCGCCGAGCCGACGCTCAGCAGCTCATGGCCCATGCGCGCCGACCAGGCGCGGATGTCGCGACCGAAGGCGGGATCGGAGGCGTCGATTTCGAGCGTTTCGCCGACCTCCATCGCCGCCATCGCCTTGAAGGCCTTCATGATCGGGCCTGGACATTGGAGCCCGATCGCATCGAGTTTGTGGACGTCGCCGGCGACCGCAACCTTGCAGCTTCCGCGTTCGGCCTCGATCTCGGCCAGCGGCCGCCGCTTGATGCTCTCGTAGTCGAAGAGATCGGGATTGGCCTGCTTTTCGGTCGCCCACGCGTAGGTCTTGAAGCCGCCTGTCAGGTTGCGGACGTCCTTGAAGCCCAACTGCTTGAGAATGCGATAGGCGAGATAGCCGCGCAGGCCGACCTGGCAGAAGATCACCACGGGCCGGTTGGGTTCGAGTTCGCCGAGTCGATCGCGCAGGTGATCGAGTTCGAGGTTGCGGGCGCCGGGCAGCGTCTGGATCGAGAACTCCTCGGGCGTGCGCACGTCGACGAGTTGGATCGACGCGGGCGCGGATTTCAGAATGTCCCGCAGCTCGCGCCAGGCGATGATCTCCTGGAAGCCTGAAACTACGTTGCTCGCCACATAACCGGCGACGTTGACGGGATCCTTCGCCGAGCCGAAGGGGGGCGCATAAGCAAGCTCGAGATCGGTCAGGTCCTGCACCGTCAGGCCGGCCTTGATCGCCGTGGCGATGACGTCGATGCGCTTGTCGACCCCGTCCGCGCCAATCGCCTGCGCGCCGAGGATGCGGCCGTCGAGGCCGAAGACCAGCTTCAGGCTGAGCTGCCGGCTGCCGGGATAGTAGGACGCATGCGAACCGGCGTGAATGATGATTGCGTTGTGAGGAATCTCGAGCGCGGTCGCCTGGGTTTCGTTGAGGCCGGTGCAGGCGGCGGCGAGGTCGAACGCCTTGAGGATGGCGGTACCCATCGTGCCGCCATAGCGCTTGAGGGCGGCGGGATCGCTCGCCAGCATATTGTCCGCGACGATGCGCGCCTGGCGGTTCGCCGGTCCCGCGAGCGGGATCAACGCCGACTTGCCCGAGACAAAATGGGTGACCTCGATCGCGTCGCCGACGGCGTAGATGTCGGGATCGGACGTCGCGAGGCGCTCGTCGACCTTGATTGCGCCGGTGGCTCCGAGTTCGAGGCCCGCTTCGCGCGCGAGCCTGACCTCTGGCCGGACGCCAATCGACAGCACGACGATGTCGGCCTGGATGCGTTTGCCGCTTGCCAGGAAGACGACGACATGGTCGGGCCGATCCTCGAAATGCTCGATCTTGTCGTCGAGATAGAGCTCGATCGCCTTGTCGCGCAGGTGCGCGTGGACGATCGCGGCCATCTCCTCGTCGAACGGCGCGAGGATGTGCGGCGCGCCTTCAACCACGGTGGTGAAGAGACCACGCTCGTGGAAATTCTCCGCGACTTCCAGGCCGATGTAGCCGCCGCCGATCACCACCGCCCGGCGCGGTCGGTTCTCGCCGAGGGCGGCCATGATGCGGTCGAGATCGGGAATATTGTGCAAGGTGAAGATGCGCTTGGAGCCGATGCCGGGAATCGGCGGCCGCACCACTTCGGCGCCGGGGGAAAGGAGCAGGCGATCGTAAGGCTCATCCGTCTCGGCGCCGGTCTCCAGGTTGCGCAAGCGCACGGTCTTGGCGACGCGGTCGATCGACAACGCCTCGGTGTGCGAGCGCACGTCGACGCGATAGCGCGCCTCAAACAACGATTCCGAGGTGACGAGGAGCTGTTCGCGTTCGGCTATCGCGCCGGAGATGTGATAGGGCAGACCGCAATTGGCGAAGCTGATGTAAGGGCCGCGCTCGACGAGCACGATTTCCGCTGTTTCGCTGACCCTGCGCAGGCGTGCGGCCGCAGTGGCGCCGCCGGCGACGCCTCCGACAATGACAATTTTCATAGCGCTCTCATATCCCGTATTTTGCGCTTTACATGCGTTTCGTATTATATAATAATGTTCTAATTCACGCGCCATGAGATGAAAGGTCGCACGGCGGGGGGCCGCTGACTCGCAGACGCCCGGCGGCGACCGGAAGCCGGCCCGCCGCGGGGCCGCGGAAGCGCGGCGCCGTTGCGACGATCGGACTGCGGCGATGGGCCGGGAATTGCCGAAACGGCGCATCTGCGCCACGTCGAGCGGCGTGGCGATGATGGATTTTGCGGTCCTGTCGCCGACGCGTCAGGAGACGATCGCCTCCGGGTTCCNNGCCCGAACATTGACCTGGATCGAAGGCAGCAGCAGCCGAGGCGCGGAGAGGGTGGCGTCGCGCTGCGTGCGCATCGCGACGAATTCGGCTTCCGTCACGTCGTCTTTGACGTGCACGTTTCCGGCGCGCTCGGCGCCCACGGTCGTCTCCCAGGCGTAGTCGTCGCGGCCGGGCGCCTTATAATCATGACACATGAACAGGCGCGTCGAGTCCGGGAGCGACAGCAGGCGACGAATCGAACGGTAGAGCATCGCGGGATCGCCACCGGGGAAATCGGCGCGCGCCGTGCCGTAATCCGCCATGAAGATCGTGTCGCCGACAAAGACCGCGTCGCCAATCTTGTAGGCGACGCAGGCCGGCGTGTGGCCTGGCAGATGCATGACTTCGACGTCGAGCGCGCCAATCCGAAAATGCTCGCCGTCCGCGAACAGCCTGTCGAAGTCGCCGCCGTCGGTCTTCAGATCCTGCATGGCGAACAGCGGCCGAAAGATCCGTTGAACGTCGCGGATATGCTCGCCAATCGCGATCTTCGCGCCCGTCTTGGCTTTGACGTACGGCGCCCCCGAAAGATGATCCGCATGGGCGTGAGTCTCGAGCGACCAGTCGATGGTCCAACCTTCCAAACGCGCCGCTTCGAGAATCCGCTCCACCGAACGAATGTCGACCTCGCCCGCGGCGTGCTCGTAGTCGAGAACGGGATCAATGACGGCGGCGCGCTTCGTTTCGGGGTCCGCGACGAGATAGCTGACCGTGTTGGTCGGTTCGTCGAAAAAGGCGCGGATCACGGGAGCGGGCATGGGGGAATTCCTCGACAGCCTCTTGTCCAGCATTATATTAGGTGTATCTAATATATTTCAAGACGGCCGGAGGATGGGTTTGTGACGTGGGGGCAGATGGTCCTGGGCTTCGGTTCAGGCGGGTTGATCGGATTGCTGCTCGGCCTGATCGGCGGCGGCGGATCGATCCTCGCCGTGCCGCTGCTGCTCTATGTCGTCGGCGTTCCCCAGGCCCACGTCGCGATCGGCACGAGTGCGGTGGCGGTCGCCGCCAACGCGGTCATGGGCGTCGTCAATCACGCGCGCGCCGGCACAGTGAAGTGGCGTTGCGCCGTCGTCTTCGCCGTCGCCGGCGGGATTGGCGCGCTCGCCGGCTCGAGCCTCGGCAAGAGGATCGACGGCCAGCGCCTGATCGTCCTCTTCGCGCTGCTGATGCTGGTCATCGCTGCGGTGATGCTGCTCCGCCGCCACGAGCGCGGCGTACCCGACGTGCGCCTGTCGCGCGAGAACGCGCCCGCGCTGATCGGCCTCGGCCTCGCCTCCGGCGCCGTATCGGGCTTCTTTGGCATCGGCGGCGGCTTCCTGATCGTGCCGGCGCTGATCTTCGCCACGCAGATGCCGATCCTCAACGCCGTCGGCACGTCCTTGTTCGCGATCTCGGTGTTCGGCCTGGCGACCGCGCTGAATTATGCGCGCAGCGGTCTCGTCGACTGGCGCCTCGCGGGCATATTGATCGCGGGGGGCTTGGCCGGAAGCATGGTCGGCGCGCGCGCGGCGAGGCGCCTCGCGGCGCATAAGGGCGCGATGAACATTGTCTTCGCGACGATGATCGTCCTCGTCGCGCTGGCGATGCTGGCGCGCGAACTCAGCCGCTGAGCGGTGCGGGCGCCGCCTTACTGCGCCTTGCCGCGATTCTGCCGGTTGTCGATCAGGTCCTTGACCACCGCCGGATCGGCGAGCGTCGAGGTGTCGCCGAGCGCGCCGTATTCGTTCTCGGCGATCTTGCGCAGAATGCGACGCATGATCTTGCCCGAGCGGGTCTTGGGCAGGCCGGGCGAGAACTGGATGAGGTCGGGCGAAGCGATCGGGCCGATCTCCTTGCGCACCCAGCCGACCAACTCCTTGCGCAGAGCCTCGCTCGGCTCGACGCCCGACATCAGCGTCACATAGGCGTAGATGCCCTGGCCCTTGATGTCGTGCGGATAGCCGACGACCGCCGCTTCCGACACCATGGGATGGGCGACCAGCGCGCTCTCCACTTCCGCCGTGCCCATCCGGTGGCCGGCGACGTTGATGACGTC
>PLRT01000239.1 GCA_003164915.1 Hyphomicrobiales bacterium
GGCCGGCGACCGCGACGTGCCAGCCCGCCCCGGCGAGCGCCAGCGCGGCGGCGCGACCGATGCCGCGGCCGCCGCCGGTCACGAGCGCGAACCTGTCCTGTTCCATGCGGCGTCCCCTCGACAGCGCCGCGATCTTAACCGCGAACCGCGCCGCGCGTCACCGCCGCAGCGCGTCGACGCCGCGCGGCTGGGGCGCGAAGCGACGCAGCCCGCGCGCGACATGCTCGCCGAAGCGCACGAANNAACGCCCAGTCCCACACCGCCAACGCAAAGCCGAGGTTCTTGTCCCAGTGCGCGGGATTGTCGGAATGGTGGATCTGGTGATGCGCCGGGCTCTGCAGAATGCGGCCGGCGACGCCGGTGAACGGAATCCACATGTGGCTGTGGCGCAGGTGGCCGTAGGTCACCAGGAACAGCATCAGCGCGATGTTGCCGTTGAGCAGGGTGAACGGCTGCACGCCGGGGCCGAAAACGTAGGTCATGGTCCCGAACACCGCTCCGGTGGCGACGGCGATCAGGTTCATGAACGCGAGGATCTCGACCGGGTGCTGGCGCAGCTCGGTGAAGGTCGTCATCACTTCCGCCGAATGATGGACCTTGTGGAATTCCCACAACGCCGGGATGCGGTGGAAGAGGAAGTGGCCGAACCAATAGGCGAGCTCGTAGGCGAGCAGTTCGAACAGCGTCGCCATCGTCAGCACCGTCCAGCCGGGCCAATGCGCCGGCCCGCGCGCGCCGAGAGCGGCGTCGAGGCCGGCGACGGTCGCGTCACGGCAAAAAACATTGCCGAACGCGAGGTAGGCGTAGCCGCCGGCGAGCGCGAGGCCGTTCAACGCCCACATCTTCATGTCGACGATCGACGACGGGGCGAGGACGATCCGTCCGGCGAAGATGCTGCGGACGAAGCCGCGCGCGCTGATCGGCCGACCGCGCGACCGCCGCCGCCAGACGTAATAGGCGAGCGAGCAGGCCAGCGCGCCCGCCAGCGCCGGCGCGCCATAGGCGCCGGCGGGGCCGAAGGTGACATCGAAGCGATCAACGGCGGCCGACCACAGCCAGCCCAGTAACGCCATGACCCGCACTCCACGAAAGGAACTCGGGCCAGACGCTAGCGAGCGCAGCGTTCAGGAAGGGTTAAGTCGATCGCGCAACCTGGTTCAACGCGCCCCCTTTTCCGCCGGATAGAGGGCGCGGTAGCGCCTGAGCCGCGGCGCCAGCAAAGCGGCGCGCGCCGTGTCGGGAACGAACTGGCGCTGCATCGGCGGCCGCTTGCACACCGTCGCCTCGTCGCCCGCCCCGGCCGCCAGCATGGCGAGCCGCGCCGCGCCGAGCGCTGCGCCGGCCTCCGCCCCGGCGGCAAGGTCGATCGTCAGTCCGGTCGCGTCGGCGATGAGCTGTCCCCACAAAGCCGAGCGCGCGCCGCCGCCGACCAGCATCGTCGCCTTCGGCCGGGCGCCCGCCTCGGTCAGCACGTCGACGCCGTCGGCGAAGTTGAACGCCACGCCTTCCAGCACCGCATAGATCAGCGCGGCGGCGCCGTGCTCAGCCCTCAGGCCGGCGAACAGCCCGGTGGCGTTGGCGTCATTGTGCGGCGTGCGCTCGCCGCTCAAATAGGGCAGGAACACCGGCGCCGTCTCGACCGCCTTGGCCGATTTGGCGAAGGCCTCCGCGTCGGCGACGCAGCCGCCGACGTCGTCGCCGCGGCCGATCAGCTCGGCGATCCAGGTCAGCGCCGCGGCGGCCGACAGGTTCACCGCCATGCCGTGCCAGCGGTTGGGCAGCGCGTGGCAGAAAGCGTGCAGCGTGCGTTCCGGCAGGCTGACGAAACGATCAGTGACCGAGAACACGACGCCGGAGGTGCCGATCGAAACGAAACCCGCGCCCGGCGCGGTCGCGCCGACGCCGACCGCCGCCGCCGCGTTGTCGCCGGCGCCGCCGGCGACGGGGATGTGCTTGCCGGGCAGGCCCCAGGCCGCGGCGACTTCCGGCGACAGATAGGCGGAAATCTCCGAACCTTCGACCAGGCGCGGCATGTTGGCGACGGTCAGGCCGGTGGCGGCGAGCAGCTCGTCGTCCCAGCGCCGCTTGCCGACGTCGAGCCACAACGTGCCGGCGGCGTCCGACATTTCCGACACCGCCTCGCCGGTCAGCTTCAGCCGCACGTAGTCCTTCGGCAGCAGGATCAGCTTGGTCGCCTTGAACACGTTCGGCTCGTGGGTCGCCACCCACAAGGCTTTTGGCGCGGTGAAGCCCGGCATGGCGATATTGCCGGCGCGGCGGCGCAGGTCAGGGACGCGCTTCTCCATTTCGGCGCATTCGGCAAACGAGCGCACGTCGTTCCATAGAATGGCCGGGCGCAACGGCCGTCCGGCGGCGTCGAGGAAGGTCGCGCCATGCATCTGGCCGGAAAGGCCGACGCCGGCGAGCCTGGCGAAGGCGTCGGGGGCGCTCTTGCGCAAGGCCGCGACGCCGGCGTTGACCGCCGCGACCCAATCGTCCGCGTTCTGCTCGCTCCACAACGGCTGCGGCCGCGACAGCGTCAGCGGGACGGAGGCGTCTGCAATCGTGCGCTGATCGGCGTCGATCAGCAGCGCCTTGACCGACGACGTGCCGATGTCCAGCCCCAGAAAGGTCTCGCCCGCGCCGACAGCCATAGTTTCCTCCTCCCGACGCGGATCGCGTCACTCCAAACGGCGGCACGATAGGTGAAAGGTCCAGCCATGTCGCTATGGCGAGGCGCCGCGCATCCGCCTTGATCGCCGCCTCCCGCACGCCTAAGTCAGGCCGCCCCAAGGAAACCGCATGCGATCGCCGCCGAACCCCGAAATATTCGCTCCGGCCGCCGTTGCGGCGGCCGACCCGTTCGCCTGCGCCGTCGGCGTCGGCGAAGGCGGCGAGCGACTCGACCGATTTCTCAGCCAGACGGCCGCAGCCCGCGGGCTCGCCCTTTCTCGCACACGGCTGAAAGCGCTGATTGAGGCCGGTCAAGTGACGGTCGACGGCGCCGAAGCGCGCGATCCGGCGGCTCGGGTCGCCGAGGGCGAACGAATCGCCCTCGTCGTGCCGCCGCCCGAGGATGCGACGGTCGCCGGCGAGGACCTGCCGCTGACGATCGTCTACGAGGACGGGGATCTTCTGGTCGTCGACAAGCCGGCCGGCCTCGTCGTCCACCCCGCGCCCGGACACGCCGCCGGAACGCTGGTCAACGCGCTGATCCGTCATTGCGGCGACAGCCTGTCGGGCGTCGGCGGCGTGAGGCGGCCCGGAATCGTCCATCGCCTCGACAAGGACACCTCGGGCCTGCTGGTCGTCGCCAAGAACGACGCGGCCCACCACGGCCTCGCGGCATTGTTCGCCGATCACGGCCGCGCCGGCTCGCTCAGACGCGAATACCGGGCGCTGGTCTGGGGCGCGCCGGAGCGCGCTTCGGGAACGATCGTCGCGGCGATCGGCCGCCACCCGTTCAGCCGGGAAAAGATGGCGGTGGTCGCCGAAGAGCGCGGCCGGGCGGCGGTCACCCATTGGCGGCTCGAGGAGCGGCTCGGCCCGGCGAGCCTCGTCGCCTGCCGGCTGGAAACCGGACGAACGCATCAGATCCGCGTCCACCTCGCCCATATCGGTTGCCCGTTGCTCGGCGATTCGGTCTATGGCGCCGGCTTCAAGACCAAGGCGAGCCGCTTGTCGGGGCAGGCGAGCGCGGCGCTCGCCGCCCTCGGCCGCCAGGCGTTGCACGCGGCGGTCCTGGCCTTCGACCACCCGATCACCGGCCAGCCGCTCGCCTTCGAAAGCCCCCTCCCCGAAGATTTAACCATTCTTGTCAATGCCTTGCGGCGCGAACAGGCGGCCGGCGGCAAATAGGACAATTTCCGCCTGCGGATAAACGAATTGTCATCCGCCGGGAAGAAAGACTCTTTCCATCCGCCCTCTTTCGGCCATTGTCGGCAGAACTATATGTTGCAGTGCGGCGAATCTCTGCGCCCGCCGTTGGAGCGCGGCGCGCAGCAGGCTCCCGTCAGGAGGCACCATGGCCGCCGCTTTGCCAATCGTCGCCGGCGAATCCGGCCTTTCCCGCTATCTCTCCGAGATCAAGCGGTTCCCGATGCTGGAGCCGCAGGAAGAATATATGCTCGCCAAGCGATGGCGCGAGCACGGCGACCGCGAAGCGGCGCACAAGCTCGTCACCTCGCACCTCAGGCTGGTCGCCAAGATCGCCATGGGCTATCGCGGCTACGGCCTGCCGATCGGCGAAGTCATCTCCGAAGGCAACGTCGGCCTGATGCAGGCGGTGCGCCGCTTCGAACCCGACAAGGGCTTCAAGCTGGCGACCTATGCGATGTGGTGGATTCGCGCCTCGATCCAGGAATACATCCTGCGTTCGTGGTCGCTGGTGAAGATGGGCACCACCGCCAGCCAGAAGAAGCTGTTCTTCAACCTGCGCAAGGCCAAGAGCCGCATCTCGGCGCTCGACGAGGGCGACCTGCGCGACGACCAGGTGACGACGATCGCCACCCGGCTCGGCGTCGCCAAGCAGGACGTGGTCGATATGAACCGCCGGCTCGGCGGCGACGCGTCGCTCAACGCGCCTCTGCGCGAGGACGGCGACGGCGAATGGCAGGACTGGCTGGTCGACGATTCTCCCAGTCAGGAGAGCGTGCTCGCCGACCGCGAGGAAAGCGACTCGCGACTCGCCGCGCTGAAATCGGCCCTCAGGGTGCTCAACCCGCGCGAACGCCGCATCTTCGAGGCGCGGCGGCTCGCCGAGGATCCGGTGACGCTCGAGGAACTGTCGACCGAATTCGGCGTCTCGCGCGAGCGCGTGCGCCAGATCGAGGTGCGCGCATTCGAAAAGGTGCAGCAGGCGGTCAAGTCCGGCGTCGCCCTCGCCCAGATCCCCGGTCGCCGCGCTACGCACGCCCTTCCCGCCTCCTGACGTTCGTCAGACCGTAACCGCGTTGACGGATTGTCGCGTCGGCTGAGCCGCGCGCAGAGACGGCCGCCTGCCTTTCCGTTAAGGTCGAGCGGCCGCCCTGGGGCGGCGCACGGACGGACGAGCGAGGGGAACGTCATGCCTATTCGTCGCACCCGATTCGCGCGGCCCGCCGCGCTGGCTTCCTGCGTCGCGCTCGCCGCGCTGAGCGCCGGCGCCTTCGCCAAGGACCTGCCGCCGAGCCCCGACAGCGCCGCCAAGCTGCAGGCGTTCTTCGCCACCTATCTCGGCAAATCGGCGCCGGCGACGATCAGCCCCGCCGATCCCGGCTTCGCGGTCGCCTTCGACCTCGCGGCCCTGACGGAGCCCTTCCGGACCGCCGGTCTGACGTTCGACCCCGCGACGTTGAAATATCGCGTCGTCGAGCAAGACGACGGCTTGTGGCGCGTCGAGTTCGCCAACTTCCCCACCATGGTCGCGCATCTCCACATGGACGAACGCGAGCAGCCGATTGACGGAACCGAGACGTTCTCCGCCGACGGCGCCAAGGGACAGGCGCTGATCGACCCGGCGATTGGCTTCTGGCGGAACGTCAACGGCGAAATCCAGAATTTCAAGGTCGAAGCGAAACTCTCCGGCGTCGACGAAGCGTTCCAATTCAGCGGGCTGAAGATCGACGGAACCAGCCAGGCGACCGGCGACGGCGGCGTGACCGCCACGATGACGCAGACCGCGCCGAATGCGGCGTTCCGTTTCGACGCCGATCCCGGCGCGAACAAGACCGCCAAGCCCGGCGACGCGCCGAGCGCAGACGCGCAGCCCTATTCTGCGACCGTCAAGACCGGCCAGCTCGTCGCCAACGTCAAGCTCGACGGGCTGAGGACGCGCCCGCTGCTCGACCTGTGGGCGTTCTTCGTCGCCCATCCGACGCGGCCCGAACTCGCCGCCAACGAGGCGGCGTTCAAGTCGCTCGTCGCCGCCGCGCTCGCCAGTCAGGCCAAGGCCGAGGAGACCGCCAGCGTCGAGAAGATCGCGGCTCAGATCCCGCAGGGTCAGATCACCATCGATTCGGCGAAGTTCGGCGCGAGCGGCGCGCTCGGCCCGACCGGCGCGTTGGGCGAGCATTTCGAGGCCAGCGGACTGACGCTGCCTGCCAATCTCATTCCGGAGCCGTTCAAGGATTTCGCGCCGACCGAATTCGCGATCGGTTTCCGCGCCAGCGGCTTGGACGTGGCTTCGGCTGTCGCCGAAATGATCGCCGACATGCATCTGGCCGGCGACGGCCCGGTGGTGTCGCCGGCCGATTCGGCCAAGATCCACGCCAAGCTGATCGGCCCGGATGGAATCGTCGTCGACATCGAGCCTTCGCACGTCGCGGCGCCGCTGCTCGACCTCGCCTTCGAAGGCCACTTCCTCTACAAGGGCGGCAAGGCGACCGGCAAGCTCACCGTCCACATGCGCAACTTCGACAAGACCCAGGCGGCGCTGAAGACGCTCGGGCCGGAGGTCGAGAGGAAGATCGCGCCGATGCTGGCGATGGCCAAGGGCCTCGCCAAGACCGACGGCGACGGCTCGCTGACCTGGGTCGGCGAGGTCGGACCGGACGGCGTGATGAAGGTCAATGGCCTGCCGCTCGGCAAGTCGCCGCTCTGAGACAGCGAAAATTCCCCCCGCGCGGCGCGGAAGGAAGGGGCCTCGAGCCTCAGCGCTTCAGCGTCGCCGCCATCGCCGCGTAGAGGCCGAGGGCGAGGCTGACGACGAGGTCCCAGCCGGCGAGCGAAACGCCGAGGATGCGCAAGGCCGGATCGTCGCAGCGCACTTCCTGGACGGTCTGAATCTGCTTGAGCATGTCGTTGACGTTGAGCGGCCCGCTGAGCGAGCCGGTGCAGGCGGTCGGTCCCTCCCAGAAGTGATATTCGACGCCGGCGTGGTAGCCCGACAGCGCGACGTTGGCGAAAAAGACGAGCGCCAGCGCCACGAAGCCTAGCCGCGCCGCGGCAGGGGCGCCGCGCCAGGCGGCGAGCGCGACCAGCGCGGCGAGCGGCGCGCCCACGTAAAACGCGATGCGCTCGGTCAGGCACAATTCGCAGGGACGATACCCGACCGACTGCAGGATCCACACCGTCGCCAGGATCGCCAGCGCGACGAACGTCGTCCACAGCGCGCGGCCGAGTTGATTGGGCGGGAAGGCGAACGCGACGAGACGAAGGAGCATCAGATCACCTTGGCGGCGATGACGAAACCGATGACGACTACGGCGGCGAGAATGGCGAGAAAAGCGGCGAAATGACGCTCCAGCGCCAGCCTCAGCGGGTCGCCGAAGCGATTGAGCGCCGCCGCGAGCAGGAAGAAGCGCGCGCCGCGGGTGACGATCGACAGCACGATGAACAGACCAAAATTGTAGCCCAAGAGCCCGCTGACGATCGTCACCAGCTTGAAGGGAATCGGCGTGAGGCCCTTGATCAGGATCACCAGCGCGCCCCAGGAGGCGTAGGCGTCGCGCAGCGACGCGATGCGATCGCCGTAGCCGTAGACGCCGATCAGCCAGCGGCCGACCGTGTCGTAGAGCAGCGCGCCGATCGCATAGCCGAGCGCGCCGCCGAGCACCGAGGCGAGCGTGCAGATGAGCGCGTAACGCCAGGCGAGCTTCGGCTTGGCGAGCGACATCGGCGCGAGGATGACGTCGGGCGGCAGGGGAAAGAACGAGCTTTCGGCGAAGGCGACCGCAGCGAGCGCATAGGGCGCGTGCGCGCTTTGCGAGAGGTCGATGAGCCAGTCGTAGAGGCGTTTGAACATTCACTTCCGGCGTGGGTCGGAGCGAGGCATAGCGAGGCCGCCGGCCGAAGTCCACCGCCTCGGCGGCCCTCGCCAAATCGCAGTGACGGCGCCGCCCGGCGCGCGGCGCGATTGACCGCCACGCCGCCGCCGTTCTATATCGCCGCCGTCCGCCTGGCGCGGGCCCCTGTGGCGGAACTGGTAGACGCGCTCGACTCAAAATCGAGTTCCGCAAGGAGTGCTGGTTCGATTCCGGCCAGGGGCACCA
>PLRT01000103.1 GCA_003164915.1 Hyphomicrobiales bacterium
GCTCAGCCGTCGATCGGATCGCCGCGTTGCGTCAACTCCTGCTTTGGCGGATCGGCGCGCGCTGCGCCCGGTCCATGAAAAAGCGCGCCAGGAGCCCTGGCGCGCTTTGGATGGCTTGCTCGCGCCGCGCGATCAGAACGACGCGCCGCCGGTGAAGTTGAACGCCTGCAACTGGTCGTACTTGCCCTTGGTCACGGCGTAGGCGTAGTCGAGGCGGATCGGCCCGAGCGGCGAAGCCCAGATGATGCTCGCGCCGACCGACGACCGGATCGTATGCTCGTCGTCGACCAGCAAGCAGCTGTACTGCCAGTATTTACTGCTGGTCGGATTCGTCGGGCAATTCGTGTACCCGAGCAGACTCGAGTAGTCCTTCTGTCCTTGGAAACCGAACTCCGTGCCGGCGTCGGCGAAGATCGCGCCCTTGAGGCCCACTTCCTTCGGCAGGCCGAAGATCGGGAACTGGATCTCAGCCGAGGCGCCAGCGTAGGTGGTGCCGCCGAGGCCGTTGCCGGCGAGATCGGTCATATTGGAAATGTCGCGCGGGCCCATGCCGCCCGGCGCGAAGCCGCGCACCAGCGTCGGCCCCATGTTGAAATTGTCAGTCAGCGGCAGATAGCCGCCGCCGACCTGTGTGATCTGGCCGCCTTGCAGATGGACGAGGCCGGTCAGGTCGTCGGTGATCGGGTAATAGTACTTGCCATCGAAGGTCTCGCGCAGGAAGTGCGATTCGCCGCCGAGGCCAGCCGCGTCCTGGTGGAAGTTGGCGTAGAGGCCGCTCGACGGA
Organism: Hyphomicrobiales bacterium; assembly: GCA_003164915.1. GTDB lineage: Bacteria > Pseudomonadota > Alphaproteobacteria > Rhizobiales > Beijerinckiaceae > Roseiarcus. The sequence continues at coordinate 785 of PLRT01000103.1, forward strand.
TTCTTGCGGTCGTCGATGTTGTCCCACACCAGCGAATAGCCGACGAGCGAAGTCAGGATCGCGCCCTGTGCAGCCGCCCCCTTGAACGCCACCGACGCTTCGCCGTTGGTCAAGCAGTTATCAGTCGAGGTAGGTGCGGTTGTTCCCGAAGTAGGCCAATCGGCCGGGGGCCCACCGCCTGTGGCCGGCGTCACGTCGCAGTCCTCGTACTGCGACGGAATCCTGATCTCCGACTGATAGATCGAATAGTTCGGCTGGATGGTGAACTCGTTGGTGATCGGCACGCCGAGCCGCAGCGTGGCGCCGGTCGTCCAGTTGTAATAGGTCGCGTAGGTGTTGGGGTTCTGTTCCTTGTGGTAGAGGTCGAAGCCGGCGGCGAGCCGCTGGTCGAGGAAATAGGGCTCGGTGAACGACGCGCCCCATCCGCGGCTGTACTGGCCTTCGGACGCGCTGAGCTTCACGTACTGGCCGCGACCAAGGAAGTTGGTCTCGGTGAACGCGACCTCGGCGAGGAAGCCTTCGGTGGTCGAGTAGCCGCCGCTCAGGCTGACCGAGCCGGTCGGCTGATCCTCGACCTCGACGGTCACGATGACCCGGTCCGGCGTCGAGCCCGGCCGCGTCGAGATGTGCACCTTCTTGAAGAAGCCGAGGCGGTTGAGACGGTGTTCGCCCTGCTCGATCATCGCGTGGTTGTAGGGGTCGCCTTCGCCGACGTCGAACTCGCGGCGGATCACGTAGTCGCGGGTGCGGGTGTTGCCGACCACGTCGACGCGCTCGATGTAGACCTTTGGTCCGTCGTCGGCGGTGAAGGCGACGGCGATCGTGTGCGCCGCCTCGTTGCGTTCGCCGTTCGGGCGCACGTCGGAGAAGGCGTAGCCCTGTCGCGCCAGTTCGCGCGTGATGGCGTTGACCGTCGCGTCGACCGCGTTGGCGTTGTAGACGTCGCCGGCCTGGATCTTGACGAACGGCTGCAGCGAGGCGCTGTCGATCTTGGCCAGATGCGAGGTCACGGTCACGCCCGAGACGTGATACTGCGCGCCTTCGTCGACGGTGATGGTGATGGTGTAGCCCGAGTCGGAGCCGCCGTGATAGGCGACGTCGGTGTTGACGATGCGGAAGTCGGCGTAGCCGTTCTTCAGGTAATATTTGCGGATCGCCTCCTGGTCCTGGGCGAGGCGGTCGGGGTCGTAGACGTCGCTGGTCTTGAACCACGACATGAAATTCATCGTGGTCGTCTGCATCAAAGAATTCAGGCGATAGCTCGAGATCGCGTGGTTGCCGACGAAATTGATCGCGCGCACGCCGGTCTTGTCGCCCTCGTCGACCTTGAAGACGACGTCGACGCGGCCGTTGGGAAGCTGCACCAGCCGGTAGCTGACCTGGACCTCGGAGTGGCCGATCTTCTTGTAGGCGTCCTTGATGCGCTGGACGTCGGCGTCGGCCTTGGCGGCGTCGAAGCCGGTGTGGCCCTTCTCCTGGACCTCGACCGAGAGCTGGTCGCTCTTCAGGTTGCGATTGCCCTCGAAGGCGACGCGATTGATGATCTGGCTGCTCTCGACGACGTCGACGACCACCTTGCCGTCGACGATCTTGGCGCTGACCTTGCTGAACATGCCGGTCGCCGAGAGGTCGGCGACGGCGCGGTTGACGCTCGCCTGGTCGGTCCCGGTGAAATAGGAGCGAATCGTCCCCGCATCGGTGTGGGTCGAGCCCTCGATGACAATGTTCTGCGGCGACACCTGAGCCAAAGCCGGGGCGGACTGCCACGCCGCTCCGCAAGCCAACGTCGCCGCGAACAGGAGCGCGCTCAAATACCTACGAGAAAATTGCATTTGGCTCTTCGTCCCCGTTTCCCGACCTGGGCCCAACGGCCCCGGCCTTCAGCGCGGCTCCCCGCTCGAACAGGCGGCCGCATCCAAGGTTTCGCGCCTTGCTTGGCGGCCGGCGCGCTCGCCCGCTGCCGGACGGACGAGTTCTTAATCCGCTTTTACCCGTTTTGGCAGGCAGTGCAAACCCGATTTCGCCCCGCGGCCAGCCAATTCGCGGGACCGTGGCGCGGGGGCCACGATTCATGGTCGATCAAGGGTTAATTGACGCCGCCGACGAGCCGCAGGATGTCGTGCGAGGTGGTGAAGATGACCAGCAGCGCGACGAAGGCGACGCCGATTCGGAACCCGATCTGCTGCGTCCGATCGCTCAGCGGGCGGCCGCGCAGGCCCTCGAAGGCGAAATAGAGCAGGTGGCCGCCGTCGAGAAGCGGCACCGGCAAGAGATTCATCAGGCCGACCGAAACCGAGAACAGCCCCGCCAGACTCAGGAGCTGCCACAGGCTGACCTTCGCCATCTCGCCGGCGATCTGGCCGACGGCGATCGGCCCCGACAGATTGTCCATCGTTTCGCGCCCGGCGAAGAGGCCGCCGACATAGGCGACGGTCGCTTCGACGATGAAGCCCGTCTCTTGCGCCCCCCACGCCAGGCAAACGGGCGGCGCGCAGCGATCGATGCGAACATCGGCAGAGTCGTTGGTCGAGGACAGGCCGAGCCGTCCCATCCGCCGCTTGCCCAGCGGACCCTGGTCGACGACCGCGATCTCAGGCGTCGCCGTCAGCCGAATCTCGCCGCCCGCCCGTTCCACGACGAACGTCATCGGCAGGCCGGTCGACAGCAGCGTCGCCTGCTGCAGCGCCTGGAAGGTCGCGATCGGCTCCCCGTTGACCGCCTTGACCAGGTCGCCGACCTGGAACCCCGCCTCCGCCGCCGGCGAGCCGGCGTCCACCGCGCCAACGCGCGGCGTCTGCTCGGCGCGGCCGAAGACGACGAACAGCGCGGCGAAAATCGCCACGGCGAGGACAAAATTGGCGAGCGGACCGGCGGCGACGATCGCGGCGCGGTTGGCGAGCGGCTGGCCGGCGAGGGTCAACCTGCGCTCCTCCGGGGCCATCGCCGCCACGCCGTCGAGGTCGGGGGCGCTGGCTGCGTTGGCGTCGCCGCGAAATTTCACGTAGCCGCCCACGGGAATGGCCGCGAGGCGCCAGCGCGTGCCGCGCTTGTCGGTCCAGGCGTAGATCTCCGGACCGAAGCCGAGCGAAAATGCGTCGATCTTCACCCCGCACCACCGGGCGACTAAGTAATGGCCAAGTTCGTGGAAGAAGACGATGAGGGTCATTAAGAAAACGAACGGCAGGATATACCATCCCACCCAACCGGCGGCGGCTTGCAAATCCTGCAGAATCGCCATTGCCGAGTCTCCGCAAAGCCGAACGTCGCCGGGCGGCGCTCATCCGTCTTGGTTACCAATTGGTTGACGACAATGACGGAAGCCGCGGCTTAGGCCAAGAGGGCGACCGCCCTATCTCGCGCGATATGGTGAATCGCCAGCGCCTCGCCGACCGTCGCCGGAGCGGCGATCGCGTTCGCCGCGCCGCCGCCTCGGGAGCGAAAGGACGCGTCAGGGACTCACCATCTGGAACAATCCCGCAGCGACCCAGCCGCCGTCGCTGTTCGCCCAACCGACCAGCGCGGCGAAGACCGCCGCCGCGACAAACGCGTCGAGTCGGTCGAGAACGCCGCCGTGGCCGGGGATCAGGCGGCTCGAATCCTTGACCGCGAAGCGCCGCTTGACCGCCGATTCAGCGAGATCGCCGATCTGGCCGACGATCGCGGCGGCGACGCCGAGGAAAAATAGCGGCGCGAAGCGCGCGCCGCCGGGCGCGGCGAGGATCGCGACGACTGCGCCGATGGCCGCGCCGGCGAAGGTTCCGACGATCGCGCCCGACCAGGTCTTGCCCGGCGAGACGCGCCGCCACAGTCGCGGGCCGCCGATCGACCGCCCGCCGAGAAAGGCGAAGGTGTCGGCGCCCCAGACGACCCCGTAGAGCCACAGGATCGAAGCGAGCCCGTAGGCGGGGCTCGCTCGAAGCAGGACCGGCGCAGCGAGCAGCGCAGCGGAATAGGCGGCGCCCGTCGCCGTCCAGATCGGTCGGCCGTTGCGCCCGGCGACCGCTCCGGCCGCGATCGCTCCGGCGGCGATCGCCGCGAAGCTCCAGATCTTGGCGCCGTGCAGCGCCAACGGCGCTACGACGACCAGCGTCGCCAGACCGACGGCGATCCGCGCGATCAGCCGCTCGCCGCCGATCAGCCGCTGCCACTCCCATAACGCCAGCGTCGCCGCAGCGAACCAGAAGACCATGAACCAGAAGCCGCCGATCCAGGCGGCGACGAGCGCGGCCGCGGCGAGCACGACAGCGGCGGCCGCGCGCACGGTCAAGGCAGCGTCGCTCCGGCGTTCGGGCGCCGGCTTGGGCTCCTGGCTCTGGGCCTTCGCCGCGCGTTCTGCGGCTTCGTCGGCGGTCGAATCGGTCGGTTCGGACACGGCGCGGCTCACGAGACCGATTTGACCGGCGCCGCCGCGCCGGCGCCGCCGAAGCGACGCTGGCGAGCGGCGAACTGCACCAGCGCCGATTCGAACGCGGCGCGATCGAAGTCGGGCCAATGGATCGGCAGGAACACCAGCTCGGCGTAGGCGGCTTGCCACAGCAGGAAGTTCGACAGCCGCTGCTCGCCGGAGGTGCGGATGATCAGGTCGGGATCGGGAACGTCGGGCGCGTCGAGGCGGGAGGCGAACAGATCGGCGTCGATCGCCGCCGGATCGAGCCGTCCCTCGGCCGCCTCGCGCGCCAGCGACCGCGCCGCTTCGACGATCTCGCTCCGCGCGCCGTAGTTGAACGCGACGATCAGATTGAGGCCGCGATTGGCGCGGGTCAGCGATTCGGCCTCGTCGAGCAGCGCGGCGATGTCGGGAGCGAGGCCGGCGCGCATTCCGATCACCCTGACCTTGACGTCGGCGTCGTGCAGTTCGGCGAGATCGTTGCGGATGTAACGCTTGAGCAGGCCCATCAGCATCGCGACTTCCTCGGCCGACCGGCTCCAGTTCTCCGATGAGAAACTATAGATCGTCAGATAGGGGATGCCGAATTCGATCGCCGACTTGACCGCGACGCGCACCGCCTCGACGCCGCGGCGGTGGCCCTCGAAGCGCGGCAGCCCGCGCGCCTGGGCCCATCGGCCGTTGCCGTCCATGATGACGGCGACATGCTGCGCAGAGCAGCGACCGGCGGTCGAACGCGGGGATTCGGTCGGCGATGTCGGCATTGCGGCCTCCGGCGAATCCGAAACGCCTAGACCTGCATGATTTCCTTTTCCTTGGCGCCGAGCAAGCCGTCGATCTCGGCGATCGCCTGGTCGGTGACCTTCTGCACCTCGGTCTCGTGACGCTTCTCGTCGTCTTCGGCGATGGCGTGGTTCTTGAGCAAGAGCTTCAGCGCGTCGAAGCCGTCGCGGCGCACGTGGCGCACGGCCACCCGGCTGTCCTCAGCGTATTTGTGGGCGATCTTGACCATCTCCTTGCGGCGCTGCTCGTTGAGCTCGGGGATGCGGATGCGCAGGATCGCGCCTTCCACCGTCGGGCTGAGGCCGAGGTTGGAATCGCGGATCGCCTTGTCGACCGCGTGCACCATCGACTTGTCCCAGACCGAGACGGAAAGCGCGCGCGGCTCGGGAACGCTGATCGTCGCCACCTGGTTGATCGGCATGCGCTGGCCGTAGGCCTCGACCTGAATCGGATCGAGCAGGCTGGCGCTCGCTCGTCCGGTGCGCAGTCCGCCCAGTTCGTGCTTCAGCGTCGCCTGGGCGGCCTGCATGCGGCGTTTGAGATCGTCGATATCGAATTTCGGCAGCGTCGGCATTTCAGAGACCCATGTTTGTTCGCCGCGGACCGATTCGCCAGCCGGGCGCCGCGGGAATCGATCGAAACGCGCGCCGGATGCGCGCGGCGCGACCCTGATAGCATAGGTTGAGGCGGGTCGCAGCAACGCGGCGGCGGCCGCAAGCAGCGTTACGGCGTGACGGCGCCGGCCGCGGCGCTCGGCTTGCCGAGCTGGGCCGCCCGCGCCATCGACGCCAGCGCAGCCTGGCCCTCGGGCTGGATCAGCCCGGCCGACATGACGAGCTTGGCGGCGTCCTCCGGCGTCATGTCGATCTCGATCAGCTCGGCAGTCGGCACGAAGAAATAGAAGCCGGTGGTCGGATTGGGCGTGCAGGGCAGGAAAACCGAGGTCATCGTCCGTCCCGGCAGCGCCTCGGAGACGGCGCGGGCCGGCTCGGCAGAGATAAAGACGACCGACCAGGCGCCTTTCATCGGGAATTCGACCAGCCCGACCCGCCGGAAGTGATCGCCGCCCTGGCTGAACACCGTTTCGAAGATCTGCTTGAAGCTCTTGTAGAGGCCGCGCACCACCGGCGTGCGCTCGACCAGCCCCTCGCCGATTCTGAGCAGCGTGCGGCCGGCGATGTTGGCGGCGAAGAAGCCGAGCAGGGTGAGGCCGACGACGACCGCGACGACGCCGAAGCCGGGCACGTGGACCGGCAGGTAGGTGTCGGGCCACAGGCTCGCCGGCGCGAGCGGCTTGACCCAATTGTCGATCGTGTCGACCACCCACCAGGCGATATAGGCGGTCGCCGCGACCGGGCCGAAGATCACCAGGCCGGTGAAGAACCACGAGCGCACCCGCGCCGCGAGCGAACGATGGAACGGGCCGCCGGGCTTGGGCTCAGGGGTCATTGGGCGCTCGGACAGGAGAAGCGCGGACGGACCGCGCCGCCGACGCCGGCGATGCTACTCCACGGTCACCGACTTCGCCAGATTTCTCGGCTGATCCGCGTCTTTGCCCATGATCACGGCGGTGTGATAGGCGAGCATCTGCACGGGCGCGGCGTAGACGATCGGCGCGAAGGTCGCTCCGACGTCGGGCATGGCGAGGAAGCTCTCGAGCTCGAGCGCGGCTTCCTCGCGCGCGTGGCGCTCGCCGATCAGGATGATGCGGCCGCCGCGCGCCGCCACTTCCTGCATGTTGGAGATCGTCTTTTCCAGCACCGGGTCCTTGGGCGCGAGCACGATCACCNNCCGTGCTTCAGCTCGCCTGCGGCATAGCCCTCAGCGTGGATGTAGCTCAGCTCCTTGAGCTTGAGCGCGCCTTCGAGCGCGAGCGGATAGGACGTGCCGCGGCCGAGATAGAGCACGTCGCGAGCGCGCGCGAGTTTGTGAGCGATCGGCTCGAGCTGCGGCTCGAGCTTCAGCGCCTCGGCGATCAGGCCCGGTACGGCGATCAACTCGCCGACCAGCGCCGCTTCGTCGTTCTCGCCGAGCGCGCCGCGCGCGCGCGCCAGGCCGATCGCCAGGCAGGCGACGGCGGCGAGCTGGCAGGTGAAGGCCTTGGTCGAGGCGACGCCGATCTCCGGCCCGGCGAGGGTCGGCGCGGCGGCGTCGGAGAGGCGGGCGATCGACGAGGAGGGCACGTTGACGACGCCGATTGTCTTGGCCCCCTGCGCCTTGACGTAGCGCAGCGAGGCGAGCGTGTCGGCGGTCTCGCCCGACTGCGAGATGACGATCGCCAGCCCGTTCATTTCGACCGGCGGCTCGCGGTAGCGGTATTCCGAAGCGACGTCGATCTCGACCGGCAGGCGGGCGAAGCGCTCGATCCAGTACTTGCCGATCAGGCCCGCCATGTAGGCGGTGCCGCAGGCGATGATCGACACGCGCGAAATCGATCGGGGATCGACCGGCCAGGCGAAGGGCTTGAGCCGCTGCGAGGCCATGTCGATGTAATGGGCGAGCGTGTGGCCGACGACTTCCGGCTGCTCGTGGATCTCCTTGGCCATGAAGTGGCGATAGTTGCCCTTTTCGGCGAGCAGTCCGCCGGCGGCGCTGACGATCGCGCGGCGCTTGACGACGCGGCCCGACGCGTCGCGGAAGGTCGCTCCCGCGTGGGTGACGACGACCCAGTCGCCTTCCTCGAGATAGGCGACGCGGTCGGTGAACGGCGCGAGCGCCAAGGCGTCGGAGCCGAGATACATCGCCCCGTCGCCGTAGCCGACGGCGAGAGGCGCGCCCTGGCGGGCGCCGATCAGCAGGTCGTCCTCGCCGTCGAACAGATAGACGAGCGCGAAGGCGCCGCGCATCCGCTTCAGCGCCGCGGCGACCGCCTCGGCCGGCTTCTTGCCCTTCGCCAGTTCGTCCTCGACCAGGAACGCCGCCGCTTCCGAATCGGTCTCGGTGGCGAAGCGATGGCCCTTGGCGATCAGCTCCTCGCGCAAAGCCTTGAAGTTCTCGATGATGCCGTTGTGGACGACGGCGACGCGCGGGCTGGCGTGCGGATNNCGTTGGCTTCGCTCGGCTTGCCGTGGGTCGCCCAGCGGGTGTGGCCGATGCCGATCGTTCCCTCGAGGGGCGCGGCGTCTAGCTTGGCTTCGAGGTTCTTGAGCTTGCCTTCGGCGCGCAGGCGGGTCAGCCGGCCGCGCTCGAGCGTCGCCACGCCGGCCGAATCATAGCCGCGGTACTCGAGCCGCCTCAGCGCGGCGACGATGTCGCGCGCCACCGGCTTCGTTCCGAGAACGCCTACGATTCCGCACATCGTCCATGTCCGATTTCGGCGCGCCCGATTCGCGCGCGTGCAAGGCATAGGCCAATCGCCGCGCGCGCCCCAAATCACGTTGGGTGACGCAATATGAAGGGGGCGGCTAAAGGCCGCGCGTCTTCCTCCTCCGCGCAGCGGGGGAGGGGGACCGCGCGAAGCGCGGTGGAGGGGGCGATATCGATCTTGGCCGGCCGCTTGGGACGGGCCCGACGACCGGCAAGGGCCGCCAGTTGCCGCTAGAAACGTCTCCTCGTGAGCGAGCGTTGCGTTGACGGTGGCGCGGATTCTTCCCGATCCGGGCGGGTCTTGCCCCTTCCACCGCGCTTCGCGCGGTCCCCCTTCCCCGCTGCGCG
>PLRT01000015.1 GCA_003164915.1 Hyphomicrobiales bacterium
TCGTCTGGGCGATGTCCATGGGAGGTCTTCCTGTGGTTTGGGGCGTGCGTGCGGGTGGGGAGGGCGCGTAGAGGCGCGCGGCGACGAACGCTGCAAGATGGGATGTCACAGCGATCGATGGCGGAGCGGAGGGCCGTCAGCACGAGCGTCGGCTTCAGCTGACGCGCATCAACGCCGCGACAGGCAGGGCGCGCAGCGTGTGTTGCGCGGTCAAACGCGGACGGCTTGGCTAGCGTAAGTGCTCCAGCGCCGCGTCAGCTTCCGTCAGCGTGCGATCGACGAACTCTTCCGCCGACGGCGCCGAGGCGCAGGGCGGCGACTTGAATCTTCCGACGTGAGGAGTGAGCGCGGATTTCAGAGTCCCCGCGTCGCGCCCGAGCTTGCGGCCGAGATAGGCGGTCATTGCGACACGGCTGGAGGCGCCCCAAGGGCGCCAGGGAAACGGCGCCTTGTCGCCGATCGCCAACTCGAATAGGGCGCCGCAATCGCAAACGTCTTGAAATTGGGCGACGACGCACTTGCGGACAGCCGCATCGACGGTCGGTGGAAAATCGCTCTGCGCGATCGCGGAACTGTCGAGACTTGCCTTGGGCCAACCGGCGGGATCGCCCAGATCGAAGTGAAGCGCGCACTCCCAGGCTGGCTGGCTGGCGTAGATGTCTCGATAGCCGGCGGGAAGGTAGCGCAGCATCATTTCGTGGGCGAAGGCCTCCGCCGGCGGATGCCGGAGGCCGACATCAGCGTCAATGAATTGATTGGGTCGGCCCCACGAACGAAAGGCGAGGAAATGCTCGACCTCCGGTGAACTCCAGGTCGCGCGAAAGCCGTAGACGCTCAAATCCTCGACCGCCGTCCGGCCGATTGGCGCGTAGCCAACGCGCTGGAGCGTTTCGTTCATCAACGCGACGAAGTCGACGGACTTCGCCGCGCCGGCGAACCACATTGGAACGGTCTTGCGGATCTTCGGCGGCGGTTCTTTCGGCAGCGATTGGCGAAAGCGTTCGAAATCGCCGAATTCTCCCTCCAGAATCGCTGTGGCCTCGGCTTGCTGAGCCTCGGAAACGCGGCCTGCCAGAGGGACGAATTGAACCGCATAGTGCTGCGACCCGACTTGACTCGGCTTCCCGACCGGCGGGGCGGTTGGCGCGGGGGAGGACGCTCTAGTCTCGGGCGCCTGTGAGTCGGAAGGCGGATCGTGGGGGATGGAGCCGGTCATTGGTCGCGCCTCCAGGCGTTGCGCCTTGTGTAGAATTGAATGCCGGCTTGCTGCAACTTCCAGTGGAGATAATAGGTGCGAAAATTGAGCTGTTCACACCCGTCGCAGGCGGCGTCGTAGATGACGCTGGTCAGCCATCCGTCAAGCGACTCCACGTAGACGCCGCCGAGCGCGTAGACCTCAACATCCTTGTCGACCTGGAACGGATTGAAGAAGATGGTGTCGAATTTCGTCGATTTCACCTCGACGCCGACGAGTTCTCCGGTCTCTGGGTTGAGCGCCACGAAGTCGTAATAGCGGGGCGTCGCAAACCCATCGATCTTTACAGCTACAGCCCTTCCGCCGTTGAGAATGATGAGGCCCATGGAGGCGAAATTCGCCTCGCTTTCCGCTACGGCGCGGGCGTGCTGTTTATTGGGACTGACGCCATTGAAAGGCGCGCCGGTGCGTTCAGCCGCGTCCGCGGAGTCGAATGGATTGAGGTACTGCGCCCAATTCGGTGAGGCGTCGGCGACTTGGGTCGGTTCGGCGGATTGGGCGTCGTCGAAACTTGAGGGATGCTCCAGCTCAGGCGACGGATCGCTCTCGCTCGCCTCGTCCGTCCATTCCCCGCTCGTCCACTGTCCACTCGGCCGCCCGTTGCCAGCGGGCACGCGCGGCTGTTCGGGGTCGTAGGCGCGTTCGAGATCAGCCGTCGCAGATGGCGCGCCGAGCGCAGCGAGGATCGTCGACGGCGCCACGCCTGCCTTCATCAGGCCGTCGGCGATGAACAGGCGGCGGGCGTCTTCGCGTGGCTCCGTCAGGCGCCCGACGCCGGCGAGCGCGAGATGGGTCAGCGCCAGCGGCGCGTCGCCCTCGTGCGCCTTCGCAAGCGCGCGGCGTACATGCGTCGCAGCCGAAGCGTCGCGCGGCCGAGGGCGACAGCGACCAGCGCGACGGCGCGTTCGCCTTCCGGCGCATGGTCACGGTGATCGGCGCGCGCTTCTGCGAGATTCGTCCCGGCGCCGAGCGTCAACGCGCCGTCTCTGAATTCGGGCAGCGCCGCGACGCGCGCATGCGTCGCGCGCGCGGCCCAATCCGAGCGCAACGTCTCCAAGAGCATGCCGGCGCTCCAGGCTAAAGGCTACTCGATGAGCGAGAGGGCCTCGTCAGAACCGCAGCGGCTGCGGGTGCGCCAGGCTCAACTTGGTCAGCGCCAGCGCGCGCGCGTCGGGCGACAATTCGGCGAGGCGCCGGATCGCTTCCTCGACGCCGAACGTCGGCGCGTCGCCCAGCGCAGCGTCGGCGCGTTTCGACGTCGCGCGACCGGCACTCGGCGAAAGGCGGCGCTCACTGCTGCGCCAGCGCCGGGTCGGCTTCCGACAGCGTGCGATCGACGAACTCCTCC
>PLRT01000110.1:0-6112 GCA_003164915.1 Hyphomicrobiales bacterium
ATTGGGCATCAGACACCACGCCCACACTGCGACCCGCGCCTCCGTCGCCGCCCCGGCGAGAAGATCGCGATAGCAGGCGTAGTCCTCGTCTGAAAAGAACACCCTCCGCCCGCCGTTGCCGCGCTGGGTGACGTGGTAGGGCAGGCCGGGCACGACGAGGCGAGCGAGACGGGCCATCCCTTCCCGCTACCAGATCGCTCGAGCCGCGGCAATAGAATGCACTGTCACCGTAATGCCNNGTCGTAGCAGGCGTGGGGAGGGGCGAAGCGCGACCTCGCCGGCGCGCTTCAATGACTGATCATCCACGGCCGAGCGGTCGGGAAGCTCTTCGCGCCGTTCGCGGTCTTGGCGACGAGGCGCTTGGACAGCCCGGAGCAGCACTTGCAACCGGGCCGGTGCGTGGCCCTGTGCTGGTCGAGCGTTCTGGGTGCGTGCGCGCTACGCTCATTGATCGCGCGCGCCTTGCGCGTCTCGGCCGGCATGGAGGCGAAATGTGGCGCAGTCAGCATCACGCGCGGCGCCCGGCGCGTGCAGACGGGGCAATCCTGCGGGTCGGCGCACTCGGACATCGACCGCATCTGGGTGAAAGGCCCGCACGCCGCGCATTCGTATTCGTAGACCGGCATCGATCACTGGCTCCCCGTCGTTGCATCGAAAGGCGCGGCGGCGAGGCCGCCGCGCGCGCGTTTTCACACGTCTGGCGAGGTCGGCATGTCGACGCCGCCGGCGATGAACTTCGTTGGCCCCGCCGCGTTGGGCATGATGTCGAAGTCGAAGATCTCGGTCGGCAGGTAGAGCGTCGCGCAGGCATTAGGGATGTCGACGACGCCGCTGATGTGTCCCTGGACCGGCGCGACGCCGAGGATCGAATAGGCCTGCGCGCCGGAATAGCCGAATTTCTTGAGGTACTCGATCGCGTTGAGACAGGCCTGACGGTAAGCGACATGGACGTCGAGATAATGCTGGGCCCCGCTCTCGTCGACCGAAATGCCTTCGAAGATCAGGTAGTCCTTGTAGTTCGGGGTGATCGGCGAAGGTCGGAAGATAGGGTTCCGGATCCCATATTTGGCGACGCCGTCTTTGATCACGCCGACCTTGATGTGCAACCAGCCCGCCATCTCAATCGCGCCGCAGAANNGTGATCTCGCCGTCGCCCTGGCTGAAGTGCAGGTCGCCCATCGAGAGGCCGGCGCCTTTGACGTAGACCGGAAAATAGATCTTCGATCCCCGCGACAGGTCCTTGATGTCGCAGTTGCCGCCGTGCTCGCGCGGCGGAACGGTTCGCGCGCCCTCGGCCGCCACTTTCGCCTTCGCCTCGCCCCTGGCGCGACCGGTGTGCGCCGTCTTGGCGAACGGCGCGTTGGCGAGCGGCGGCGCCCGGGTTGGGTCTGTCTTGATGAAGTCGACCTCACGCTTGTTCCAGGTCTCCAGTAGCTTCTGGTCGGGCAGGCAGCCGATCAGGCCGGGATGAATCAGGCCAGCAAACTGAACGCCCGGCACGTGGCGGGAGTGGGTGTAAAGGCCGGAGATGTCCCAGATCGACTTCTGCGCCAGCGGAAAATGCTCGGTCAGAAATCCGCCGCCGTTCTTTTTTGAAAAGAAGCCGTTGAAGCCCCAGAGGCTCTCCTTCTTCGGGCCGATGTCGAGCAGATCGACGACCAGCAAGTCGCCTGGCTCCGCTCCCTCCACCTCGATCGGGCCGCTCAGGAAATGCACGGTGGTCAGATCGATGTCGCGCACGTCATCTGCGGAATCGTCGTTCTTGATGAAGCCGCCGGTCCAGTCATAGGTCTCGATGATGAAATCGTCGCCGGGTTTGACCTTCGCCACCATCGGCACGTCGGGGTGCCAACGATTGTGGACCATGTCGTTGTCATAGGCCGACCGCGTCAGGTCGACTTTGATCAGCGTGTCAGGCATCAAGCGCTCCTCTGGATGAGATCGTCGGTTCAAATCGACAGGTATTTCGCGACTTCGGTTTCGTTGATTCCGGCACGCGGGTCGTCGCGAACGATCTCGCCATTCTCGATCACCAGCACGCGATCGGCGACATCGAGCGCGAAGCTCAGCACCTGCTCCGAGACGACGATGGAGAGCCGGCGCTCGTCGCGGATGCGTTTGAGTGTGCGCGCCATCTCGCGAATGATCGACGGCTGTATGCCTTCGGTTGGCTCGTCGAGCAGCAGCACCTTGGGGCCGGTGGCGAGCGCCCTGGCGACGGCGAGCTGCTGCTGCTGCCCCCCCGACAGATTGCCGCCGCGGCGCGCCTTCATCTCGAGCAGCACCGGGAACAACTCGTAGATGTCGCGCGGAACCGCCTTGCCGCCCGACGCGACCAGCCCGGTCTCGATGTTCTCCTCGACCGTCATGGCGGAGAAGATCATGCGGCCCTGGGGCACATAGGCGAGGCCCTGCGCCACCCGCTCGTAGCTGCGCAGTCCCGTGACCTCGACGCCGTTCATGCTGACCGAACCGCTCTTGGTCGGCACGATGCCCATCAACGCCTTCATCAGCGTGGTCTTGCCCATGCCGTTGCGCCCCATAATGGCGACGATCTCGCCCGGAGACACCGCGACGTTGAGGCCGTGCAGCACCTCGCTCTGGCCGTAGGCCACATGCAGATTCGAAATTGCGAGCATCGCGACCTCCCTCAATGGCCGAGATAGACTTCGATGACCTTCGGGTTGGTCTTGACCGCGTTCATCGACCCTTCCGCCAGCACCTGGCCCTGGTGCAGGACCGTCACCTTGTGGGCGATGTCCTCGACGAACTTCATGTCGTGCTCGATCACCAGCACCGAACGGCCCTTGATGATGCGGTTGAGCAGCTCGGCGGTCTTGACCCGCTCGCTGACGCTCATGCCCGCCACCGGCTCGTCGAGCATCAGCAGATCAGGATCCTGGATCAGCAGCATGCCGATCTCGAGCCATTGCTTCTGGCCGTGGCTAAGCAGGTCGGCGGTCATCGCCAGTCGATCAGCGAGAAACACCATCTCCGCGACCTCCTCGACCCGCTCGCGCACCGCCTTGTCGCGATTGAAGGTTAAGGCGCCGAACACCGAGCGGCCGCGTGGATAAGAGATCTCCAGGTTCTCGAACACCGTCAGGTCGTCATAGATCGACGGCGTCTGGAACTTGCGGCCGATGCCGGCCTGGACGATCTGATTCTCCTTGAGCTTGGTCAGCTCCTTGCCGCGGAACTGGATCGACCCCGAGCTCGCCTTGGTCTTGCCGCAGATGAGATCGAGCACGGTAGTCTTGCCCGCGCCGTTTGGGCCGATGATTACCCGGATCTCGTCCTCGTCGACGTAGAAGGACAGGTTATTGACCGCCTTGAAGCCGTCGAAGGAAACCGTGAGCCCCTCGACCGAGAGCAGAAAGTCCTTTTGCAGATGACCGATTTGCATGGCGCTTCCTCACTCGGCCGGAGTCTTGTCGGCGATCGCTTCCCAGGGTTTGCCGGGCTTGCCTGATCCCGACAGGCGGGGCTGAACGTGGTCGCGCCAGATCCCCGCTAGACCGTTGGGGAAGGCGAGCACGACGGCGATGAACAGGGCGCCCAGGCCTAGCAGCCACAATTGCGGAAACGACTCGGAAAAGCTCGTCTTGGCGGCGTTGACCAGCAGCGTGCCGTAGACCGCGCCGAGGATCGACAGCCGACCGCCGACGGCGGTGTAGATCACCATCTCTATCGATGGCACGATGCCGACGAAGGAGGGCGACATGAAGCCGACCTCGAGCGTGAACAGCGCGCCTCCAACCGCGGCGAAGACGGCGGCGGCGCAGAAGGCGAAAGTCTTGAAGTTTGCGACGCTGTAGCCGGAGAAGCGCACGCGGTCCTCCTTGTCGCGCATGGCGACGAGGATGCGGCCGAGCTTCGAGCGGCGGATGAACTGGGCGGCGAATATGCAGGCGAAGAGGCAGGCGACTTCGACGAAGTAGAGCACGAACTTGGCATGATCGGTGCGGATGTCCCAACCCTTGAGCGTGCGCAGGTCGGTGATGCCGTTGATGCCGCCGGTATAGCCCTGCTGGCCGACGATCAGGATCGTCAGGATCGCCGCGATCGCCTGGGTGATGATGGCGAAATAGACACCGCCGACGCGCCGCTTGAACATCGCCGCGCCGACGATCAGCGCGAAGATCGCCGGAACGACCAGGATCGCGACGATCGTAAAGGTGAGCGAGTGGAACGGCTGCCACAAGAATGGCAGCGCGGTGATCTGATTCCAGTCCATGAAGTCTGGGATGCCCGGCGTCGACTGGATCTTGGTGTTAGCGGCGCTCGACGCCTCGAGCTTGAGGAACATCGCCATGCAGTAGCCGCCGAGGCCGAAAAACACGCCCTGGCCGAGGCTGAGAACCCCGCCGCAGCCCCAGCACAGCACCAGACCGATCGCGACGAATGAATAGGTGAGATATTTGGCGACAAGATTGAGGCGGAAGACGTCGAGGGTCAGCGGCAGGATCGCCAACAGAAGCAACGCCAGCACGGCGATCCCCAGCAGTTCCGACCGGTTGGCGAAGCGCGGATTGTCGAACATGGGCGGCCTCGTTTTCGTTGCTCGTTTCACTTGCGGACTTTGAGCGAGAACAGGCCCTGCGGGCGCAACATGAGAATGCCGACGATCGCCAGCAGCGTGAGCACCTTGGCCATCGAGCCGGAGAGAAAAAACTCCAGCGTCGACTGCGCTTGCGAGATGGTGAAGGCCGAGGCGATGGTGCCGACCAGGCTGGCGGCGCCGCCGAAGACGACGACCAGGAAGGTGTCGACGATGTAGAGCTGACCCGACGTAGGCCCGGTCGAGCCGATCATGGTGAAGGCGCTGCCGGCGATTCCAGCGACGCCGCAGCCGAGCGCGAAGGTGTAGCGGTCGACCCGCTCGGTGTTGATGCCGACGGCGCCGGCCATCACCCGGTTTTGCACGACGGCGCGAACCTGGCGGCCCCAGCGCGACCAATAGAGAACATAGGCGACCGCGCAGGTGATCAGGATCGTCAGGCACATGACGAAGACGCCGTTGATCGGGATCTGGATCGCATCGGTGACCTGGAATGACCCCAACATCCATTGCGGCAGATCGACGCCGACTTCCCGGGCGCCGAATATCGACCGGTAGCATTGCTGCAGGATCAGGCTGAGGCCCCATGTCGCCAGCAGCGTGTCGAGCGGCCGCTTGTAAAGGTGGCGGATCAGCCCCCATTCGACCAGCATCCCGAGCGCGCCGGAGGCGAGGAAAGCGAGGATCATCGCGACGAAGAAATAGCCACTGAACAGCGCCGGCAGATAGGCCTGGAAGAAGTTCGAGGTCATCCACGTCACGTAGGCGCCGAGGATCATGAACTCGCCGTGAGCCATGTTGATCACGCCCATCTGGCCGAAAATGATCGCCAGCCCGAGCGCCATCAGAAGGAAAACGGAAAACAGGATCAGGCCGGCGAAGCCCTGCATCGCGAAGATCGCGGCGAGGTCGCCAAGCGAATAGTCGCCGAACATTCGAACCTCCGATGAGTATGGGGACTCGGCATCGCGACCGAGGCCGCGACGCCGAGATGCGTCTGCCGCGACGGGGCTCGCGGTCGACGACGCCGTCGCCACGAACGGATCGGTGCGCGGCTTACTGGTAGCCCTTGGGGAACGGGTTCGGCTCGATGAGGTCGGGCGTCTCGAAGACGACGTCGTACTGGCCATCGACGCGCGCACGTCCGACGCGAGTGCGCGACCAGAGATGGTGGTTCTCGTGAATGCGCACGTAGCCTTCCGGCGCGCCCTTGAACTCGATGCCGGGCGACGCCGCCGCGATCTTGTCGATGTCGAACGAACCGGCCTTCTCCGCCGTGAGTTTCCACAAGTTGGGGCCGAGATAAGCCGCCTGGGTCACGTCGCCGATCACGGTCTTCTCGCCCCACATCTTCTTGAACGCGGGGACGAACGCCTTATTGTTGGGGTTGTCGAGCGACTGGAAGTACTTCATGCAGGCGTAGGCGCCGGCGATATTCTCGCCGCCGATGCCGTCGATTTCGTCCTCGGTGACCGAGATCGTCAGCAGGAGCTGCTTCGACAGGTCGACACCCGCCGCCTTGAGCTGCTTGTAGAAGGCGACATTCGAGCC
>PLRT01000110.1:6136-13754 GCA_003164915.1 Hyphomicrobiales bacterium
TTCGCGTTCTTGGTCGAATTGACCCAATTGAGCCCGGCGAGGATTTGCTGCGTCGCCTCCTGGCCGGTGTAGATGACGTTCTTGGACTGTTCCAAGCCCTCGTAGAACGTCGGGTAATAGAGCATGCCGTTGTACTGTTCGAAGACCGGCAGCACCGCCTTGCGCGAGGCCGAGGTCCAGCAGCCGAACACGGCGGCGCACTTGTTCTCGACCAACAGTTTCTTCGCCTTCTCGGCGAAGGTCGGCCAGTCGCTGGCGCCGTCTTCCTGAATGAACTTGATCTGCCGACCGAGCACGCCGCCCGCCGCGTTGATCTGGGAGATCGCCAGCTTCTCCGCCTCCACTGATCCGGTTTCACTGATCGCCATGGTGCCGGTGATGGAATGCAGGATGCCGACGGTAACGTCGGTGTCGGTCACAGCGAGGCCGGTGGTGTTGACCTGGGAGGTCGGCGGGACGTCGGCGAAGGCGGAGCGCGTGAACATGCCCATCGCAGGCAGCGCGGGCAACCCCGCCAATCCCATCAGCAGCTTCCGGCGAAGCGGCGATGGCAGGTCGCGGTCGGTTTCGTCCGTCATTGTCAACTCGTCTGGTTAGCGCGGGCCGGGAATGGCCTGCTGAAGCTGGCGCGATTTGTGCACCGCATCGATACGCAGGATCGCGTATGTTGCATCGCAAAATCGCGACGTAGGTTCGCCTGCGGTTGAACCGGACGGGATGGTCGTCAACTGGAGGGGCCTGTGGTCGGACGACAGCGGATTGACCGCGTCAGACGCCAATATAATCAGTGGGTCGCCAACCAAACGCTTGAAGACTACGCGCTCCGCTTCACCGCCAAGAGCGCGCGCCGGTGGTCGGCGGCTCGGGTCGCTAACACCGCCCTCGGCGCCATCTCGTTCCTGGCGCTGGAGGCGATCGGCGGCGCCGTGACCCTGAACTACGGCATGGTCAACGCGACCGCCGCGATCCTGGTGGTCGGCGTCATCATCTTCGCCTGCGGCCTGCCAATCGCCTATTACGCCGCCCGCTATGGGGTTGACATCGATCTGCTGACACGCGGCGCGGGCTTCGGCTACATCGGCTCGACGATCACCTCGCTGATCTACGCTTCTTTCACGTTCATATTCTTCGCCATCGAGGCGGTGATCCTGTCGGAGGCTTTCCAGCTTTGTTTCGGGCTACCGCTGCCGATCGGCTATCTGGTCAGTGCGGTCGTCATCGTCCCGCTTGTGACCTTCGGCATCACCCTGATCAGCCGGTTTCAGCTGTGGACCCAGCCGCTGTGGATCACCCTCCAAGTCTTCCCCTTCGCCGTCATCGCGTTCAAGGACAGCTCCGCCCTGTCGCAGTGGGCGCATTTCTCCGGCGCGCGCGGCGACCCTTCGGGATCGCTCGACCTGATGATGTTCGGCAGCGCCGCCGCCGTCGTCTTCGCGCTGGTGGCCCAGATCGGCGAGCAGGTCGACTTCCTGCGCTTCCTGCCGCGCGACCGGCGAGCGTCGAAGCGCGCGTGGTGGCTGGCCCTGCTGGGCGCCGGTCCCGGCTGGATCGTGATCGGCGCGCTCAAACTGCTCGCCGGATCGTTTCTCGCCACTTTCGCGCTCAGTCACGGCGTGACGAGAGAATTCGCCGGCGGGCCCGCGCACATGTATCTCGCCGTATTTCGCAGCGCGGTCGCGCAGCCGACCGTCGCACTGGCGTTGACCGGTGCTTTCGTCATCGTCTCGCAATTGAAGATCAACGTGATGAACGCCTACGCCGGGTCGATCGCCTGGTCGAACTTCTTCTCGCGCTTGACCCACAGCCATCCCGGTCGGGTCGTCTGGCTGATCTTCAACGTCATGGTCGCCCTGCTGCTGATGGAGATCGGCGTTTTCAGAGCGCTGGAGCAGACGCTGGCGCTCTATTCCAACGTCGCGATCGCCTGGGTCGGCGCGCTCGTCGCCGATCTCGTCGTCAACAAGCCGCTCGGCCTGCGCCCCGAGACGATCGAATTCAAGCGCGCTCATCTCTACGACGTCAATCCGGTCGGCGTCGGCGCCATGGCGTGCGCCACCATCGTCTCGGTCGCCGCCTATTACGACGCGTTCGGTTCGGTCGCTCAGGCGCTCGCGCCGTTCATCGCGCTCCTCGTCGCGCTGATCGCGGCGCCGGTCATCGCCTACGCAACCGACGGCAAGTACTACATTGCCCGCCGACCCAAGCGCGCCTGGCGGACGATCGACTCGATCCAGTGCTGCATCTGCGAGCATTCGTTCGAGGCTGAGGACATGGCTTCCTGCCCGGCCTACGCCGGTCCGATCTGTTCGCTCTGCTGCTCCCTCGACGCGCGTTGCCACGATATGTGCAAACCGCATGCGCAACTACGGGCGCAGTTCTCCTACGCGCTCGGCGCCTACATGCCCGACTCTCTCTACCGGTGGCTGGGATCGGCGCTCGGCCGCTATGTCGTCGTCTTCGCGGCAACCTGCCTGCTGTTCGGAATGACGCTCGGCCTGATCTACTTCGTCACCGCGACCGGCGACGCCGAACAGAACGCGAGGCTCCTCGATGCGCTATGGCGCGTTTTCTTCGCCGTCGTCCTCATCATCTGCATCGTCGCTTGGTTGTTCGTCCTCGCCCAACAGAGCCGCGGCGCCGCCGAAGCCGAGTCGCAGCGACAGACGACGCTGCTGATGAAGGAGATCGCCGCCCACAAGCGCACCGACGCCGCCCTACAACGCGCCAAGGAGGTCGCCGAAGCGGCGAATCTCGCCAAGAGCCGCTATGTCGTCGGCCTCAGCCACGAGCTCCGCTCGCCGCTCAACGCTATCAGCGGCTACGCCCAGCTGATGGAGCAGGATCGGTCGCTGCAGGACGGGGCGCGCGAGCAGATCAAGGTGATCCATCGCAGCGCCAACCACCTCTCCGGATTGATCGACGGCATTCTCGACATCTCGAAGATCGAGGCCGGTCGCATCCATCTATCACGCGACGAGCTGCGTCTGGCTGAGTTTCTCGACCAGCTCGTAGGGATGTTCCGCATCCAGGCGATGCAGAAGGGCGTCGATTTCGTGTTTGAGCGGCCGGCGTCGCTGCCAGTCCTAGTCTACGCCGACGAGAAGCGGCTGCGACAGATCCTGATCAATCTCCTCTCCAACGCAGTCAAATTCACCCCCAGCGGCAGCGTTCGGTTCGTCATCGACTATCGCAGTCCGGTGGCTGAATTCGTGGTCGCCGACACCGGGCTGGGGATTGAGCCCGAAGACCTCGAGCGCATCTTCGCTCCCTTCGAACGCGGCAGGCTCGGCGTCGCCCAGCCTCACACCGGCACTGGGCTGGGGCTCACCATTAGCCGGCTGCTGGCCGGCGTGATGGGTGGAAAGATTGCTGTTGCCAGCATGGTCGGTAGAGGCAGCGAGTTCCGCGTCACCGTGCTGCTGTCCGAGGTGAGAAACCCGACTTTGATCGCGCCGATCGAGGCGCCGATCTTCGGTTATCACGGCGAGCGCAAGACGATCATGGTCACCGACGACGAGCCGGCCCATCGCGACTTGCTGCGTGAGATCCTGACCCCGCTCGGCTTCGTGCTGCTGAGCGCGCCCGACGGACCGACTTGCCTCAGCCTCGCCCAACATTGCCGTCCCGATCTCTTCCTGCTCGACGTGTCGATGTCCGGCCTCGACGGCTGGGCGGTCGCCGAGCGGTTGCGCAAGACGGGCCACCATCAGGCGCGAATTCTGATGGTCTCAGCGAGTGCGCTCGAAGCCCACAGCGCGCCGCTGGCGCAGACCTTCCACGACGGATATCTGATGAAGCCGTTCGACATCCCGCGGCTGCTGGAGCTGATCGGCCATTTCCTCAGGATCGAGTGGCGACACGAGCGCGACGCGGCCGCCGCGCCGGTCTGGCGACCGAGCGCCGATTCGCGTCCGCCGGCGCGGGAGATCCAGGAGCTGGTCCAACTGGGCGAGATCGGCCATGTGCGCGCGATCGAGCACAAGCTCGACCAGCTCGCCCTCGCGTATCCCGAGCATGGGAACTTCGTCGCCCGACTGCGCGGGTTCGTCGACCGCTTCGAGCTGACGCATTTCGTCGCGACGCTCAATGTCCTGGATGGCCATGAACAGTGACGGCAAGACCCGCGACGTCGTTCTCGTCGTCGACGACTCGCCCGATACACTGCGGCTGCTGACCGACGCGCTCGACGGCGCGGGCAAAACGGTGATGGTCGCGCTCGACGGCGCCGCCGCGATCCGCATTTGCGAGCAGATCACCCCCGACGTCATCCTGCTCGACGCCGTCATGCAGGGGATCGACGGTTTCGAGGCCTGCCGACGTCTGAAGCGCAACCCGGATCTCGCCGGCGTCCCGGTCATCTTCATGACTGGGCTGACCGAGACCGACGACGTCGTGCGCGGCTTCGAAGCCGGCGGCGTCGACTACGTGACCAAGCCGATCGTGATCGAGGAGATGCTGGCGCGCATCCGCGTCCATCTCGCCAACGCTCGCCTGATGCAGAGCGCACGCGCCGCGCTCGACGCCACCGGCCGCTTCCTCCTCGCCCTCAATCGCCAGGGCGAAGTCGTGTGGGCGACGCCGCAGGCGAAGAAGCTGCTCCTGGGCGACGAGCCAGCGGCGGCGGCCGGCCCTTTGAAGGCGCCTCAACCATGGCTTGAGTGGCTGGCGCGGGCGCAGGGCGGCGGCGACGCCGAAAAGCGACCTTCCGTCGCGCCGAGCCTCAGCGACGGCGAGCATCGCCTCCAGTACATGGGGATGCTCAACTCCAACGAATATTTGTTGCGGCTCGCCAGGCGGTCGAGCTCGGACAGCCCGGCCGAATTCAGCCGCGATCTCGGGCTGACCAGCCGCGAAGGCGAGGTTCTCTCCTGGCTGAGCAAGGGCAAGTCGAACCGCGACATTGCACAGATCCTCGGCCTGAGCCCGCGCACCGTCGACAAGCACCTCGAGCAGATCTACGCCAAGCTCGGAGTCGAGAATCGCACCGCGGCGGCCGCCCTTGCGGTCAAGTCCGCCCGCGACAAGGCGAGCTTCTAGCGCGCGGCGTCTGGATTTCGTTGGGCTCGACGGAACGACAACCCTGCGCCGCGTCGAACGAGGCGCTGTCTGTCAATGCCTGAAATGCCGTCCGATTGTGAATTTGCACATATGGGCCGCGCCATCGGTGGCGCCCAAAACATTGATTGGTCTTAGAAATTCGCGACGAAAATGGGTCCAGAATTCATCGAACAGGGACCCCTTCCGGAGGTGAAGGCGCAAAATTGCTTCCAACACCGACCCCACCTGACTGGGTCTGCAAGGAATTGGCGTTAGTGACATATCGGCGAATCAAGAACTTTCGCTTCGCTACCAACCGCGACCCCGGGTTCGTGCGGCCATTCAGTCAGTATATCAGACGCTTGATGCCGGTGTCGGACGGGGTCGGTATTGGGCGCGATTTTGCAATCCCCCGAGACTTCAAGCCTCTCCGGGCGCGCCAGTTTCGCCGTGCGGCCAATTTTCGCTGGCGGCGCGCCGCCTTGACTTCACCGGCGCTTGTCGCCAGTTTCGCGCGCCTCGCCCGAGGGGGGCGCGCCCCGTGCAAGATCAGATGCGCACCTACTTGAGCTTTGAGACGCCAGTCGCAGACATCGATACGCGCCTGGACGAGTTGCGCGCTTTGGCCGCCAAGGGCGACTCGCCGGCGATCGACGAGGAAATCGTCCGGCTCGAGGCGAAGGCGGCCAAGACGCTCGGCGAGCTCTACGCCGCGCTGACGCCGTGGCAGAAGACCCAGGTCGCGCGCGTTCAGGGCCGGCCCCATTTCAACGATTACGTCAAGGGATTGATCGACGATTTCACCCCGCTCGCCGGCGACCGCAAGTTCGCCGAGGACGCGGCGATCGTCGGCGGCCTCGGGCGATTCCGCGGCCGGTCGATCTGCCTGATCGGCCACGAGAAAGGCGACGACACGGCGACCCGCCTCAAGCACAATTTCGGCATGGCGCGGCCTGAGGGCTACCGCAAAGCGGCGCGGCTGATGGAACTCGCCGACCGCTTCGACTTGCCGGTGGTCACGCTGGTCGACACCGCCGGCGCCTGGCCCGGCATCGACGCCGAAGAGCGCGGCCAGGCCGAGGCGATCGCGCGCGCGACCGACGTCAGCCTTTCGCTGGGGACGCCGAGCGTCGCCGTGGTGGTCGGCGAAGGCGGCTCGGGCGGCGCGCTGGCGATCGCCGCCTGCAACAAGGTGCTGATGCTCGAGCACGCCATCTACACCGTCGCTTCGCCCGAGGCCGCCGCCTCGATCCTGTGGCGCGATTCGTCGCGCGCCCAGGACGCGGCGACCAGCATGAAGATCACCGCCCAGGATCTGCTGAAATTCGGCATCATCGACGCGATCGTGCCGGAGCCGGTCGGCGGCGCCCATCGCGATCCGCCGGCGGCGGTCGAGGCGACGGGGCGCGCCGTCGCGGGCGCGCTCGACCAGCTCAGCAACATGTCGCGCGAAGAATTGCGCGACGCGCGGGCGCAGAAGTTTCTCGCCATGGGCCGCAAGCTCTGAGGCGCAGGCCGCGCGGCGGCTTAAGCGCCTGGAAAGGTTAAGCGCGCCTAATCGCGCGCGTGACTTTCCACCGACGATCGGTTAAGCGACAACAGGCTGAGAGGAATGAGCAATTGAACGGTTGGCGGACGCGTTTGTTCGCACTCGGCCTGGCCATGGCGGCGGGCGCGCTGGCGGCGGGTTGCGAGGACGCGCTGGAGGCGGACTCCGGCCGTTCGCAGCGTCCGATTCCCAGCGAAACCGTGGCGCTGATGGACAAGATCGGCACGACGCCGGCCGCGCCGGTGCTGATCCGCACCTACAAGCAGGAAGCCGAGCTCGAAATCTGGAAGTTGAACGGCGACGGCCAGTACGCGCTGCTCAAGAGCTATCCGATGTGCCGCTGGTCGGGTCAGCTCGGACCGAAGATGCGCGAGGGCGACCACCAGGTGCCCGAGGGCTTCTACACCATCGCGCCCGGCCAGATGAACCCGAACTCCCACTATTACCTGTCGTTCAATGTCGGCTATCCCAACGCCTACGACCGCGCCTACGGCCGCACCGGCGGCGACATCATGGTGCACGGCATCTGCTCGTCGGCCGGCTGCTTTTCGATGACCGACGCGCAGATCGCCGAGATCTATTCGATCGCCCGCGAAGCGTTCAACGGCGGCCAGCGCGCGATCCAATTGCAGTCGTTCCCGTTCCGCATGACCGCCGAAAACCTCGCCAAGCATCGCCTCGACCCCAACATCGCCTTCTGGAAAGAGATCAAGAACGGCGCCGACCATTTCGAAGTGACCAAGACCGAGCCTGAGGTGCTGGTCTGCGGCAAGCATTACGTGTTCGGCGCGCATTCCGACCGCGACGTCGACGCCAGCGCCCCCTGCCCCGCCAACCTGCAGCGCGACGACCAGGTCGAAGCGGCGGTCGCCGAAAGAGAGGCGAGCGACGACGGGGCGGTGACGGCGCTGGTCGCCAAGGGCGTCAAGCCGATCGAGATCGTCTATCAGGACGGCGGCCAGAACGCCGCCTTCGCCGGCAGGGAGGACTTGGACCCCAGCGCGCCCGAGGCGCTCGCCGCCGGCCCGACCG
>PLRT01000165.1 GCA_003164915.1 Hyphomicrobiales bacterium
CGCGCCTCGCGCACCCACAGATCCATGATGCCGCCCTCGTTGACGAGGTCGTCGGCGACCGACTGGATGAAGCAGGCGTGCGGCTGCGGGTGCTCGTAGGCCGACTTGGACTTGGTCAGCTTGCCGCTCTCATGGTCGACGTAATAGTGGCCCTGCCCCGGCCCATCGATGCCGTAGGCCCAATGCAGGCCGGTGTTGAACCATTGCGGCGAATTGGGCGCGGCCATCTGCCGCGCCAGCATGAAGCGCGTCTCGTCGAAATAGGCCTGGGCGTCGTCTTCCGTTTCGAAATAGCCGCCCTTCCAGCCCCAATAGGTCCAGGCGCCGGCGAGCCGATCGAACACCTGCTTGGCGGAGGTCTCCGAGCCGATGCGCTCGGCCTTGGGCAGCGACTCCAGAGCTTCCGTATCGGCAACCGACCGCCACAAAAAAGACGGGACGCCGTTCTCCTCGACCCGCCGCAGGCGCGCGGGCACCCCGGCCTTGCGGAAATACTTCTGCGCCAGCACGTCGGCGGCGACCTGGCTCCAGCCGGCCGGGACCTCGAGCCGGTCGAGCGAGAACACCACCGAACCGTCCGGGTTGCGGATCTCGCTCTTGGTCGTCTCGAACGCGATTCCCGCGTAGGGCGACTGAGAAGATTGTGTGTACCGCCGCTCGATATGCATTGTTCAAGCCCCGATGCTCAGCGGGCGCACGCCCGCCTCCGGCCGCGTGAGCGGCCCCCCAAGCCCCAATTTCAGACGTTGTCTACGCGCGCCGACGCCCACAAGGTTCCGGCGCGTCGCGCCGCAAGCGCTTCGCCCCTTCGCCGATGCGCCTCCGCGCAAAAGCCGCCGCTCGCCAAGCCCTTGCGGAACCAGGAGAGTGTCGTGCGCCGAGAACGCCTGAACATTACGACTCCATGACGGCTGCGTCAACAGCTTGTGCTGCTACCCGACCGCCGACACAACATGTTGTGGAGAAAAATGTATAACTTTGGGTAAACGCCCCACCGCGTTGACAGCATCGGCCGAGTCGGAGCGGCTCGGCAAGCGGAAAATTCGGCGCTCGGGACGCGCGGCCTTGGCGCTGGACAGGCCCCTCGCCGCTCGCCATAGTCCGCCGCGACAAATGCGGCTCGCGGCGGAATGCGATGAAGGTTTTTCTCCTCCGATTCTTCACCTGGTGGAACGGCGCCACGCTCAACACGCTGTGGTACACCCGCCGCCACGGCGAACTGGTCGGGACGGACGAATCCGGCAACCGCTACTACCGCACCCGCGGTCGCGCGATCGACCCGGCGCTCGGCTTCGAGCGGCGCTGGGTGATCTACAACGGAATCAGCGAGGCCTCGGCGACCCCGCCGGGCTGGAACGGCTGGCTGCACCACACCGTCGACGTGGCCCCGAGCGAGGAAGACTACCAGGCCAGGCCGTGGGAAAAGCCGCATATGCCCAACCCGACCGGCACCCGCTGGGCGATTCGCCCCAAGGGCTCGACGATCGGGCTCGGCCGGCGCCAGGCGTCGGCCGGCGACTACCAGGCCTGGCGCCCGGAAGGCTGAAGGGCCGCCTTCGTTTCGCCCGGCTTTGCCACCAAGGGAGCCCGATGCGCCTCAAGCGCGCGCCCATTCACGCAGCGGCCATGCAGCGGCCCGGATTTCGAACATGAACCGCAGCTTCGCGCGCCTCGCGCTTTTGGCCGGGGCGACGCTTATGGCCGCCGGCGCGCCCGCGCATGCCGACAAGATCAAGCACCCGACCGCCGTTTTCGCCGGGCTCGACAAGATCACCGGGCGAATCATTTCGTTCGAGGCGGCGATCGGCGAGACGGTGCAGTTCGGCTCGCTGCAGATCACCGCGCGGGTGTGCTATTCGCGGCCGCCGACCGAGGCGCCGCAGACCGACGCCTTCACCGAGGTCGACGAGGTGCTGGAGAACCAAACCACCAACCGCATCTTCACCGGCTGGATGTTCGCCGACAGCCCCGGCATGCATGGCGTCGAACACCCGGTCTACGATATCTGGCTGACCGACTGTAAGGGCGACGGCGAACTGATCCACGAGGCGCCCCCGGTCGCCGAAGCGCCCGACGATTCGGGCGATCTCGACCTCGCCCCGCTGAACCTGCCGCAGCCGGGCAAGCCGGGCGCCGTGGCGACGCCGAACCCGACCGCGACGCCGAAGAAGCGCAAGGGCGCCGTCGCCGATCCCGGCCCGCTCGACCTCAACGCGCCCGGCGCGCCCGTGACGATCCCGCAACTGCCGCCGGCGGTGACGTCATCGCCGCTGCCGGCGCCGCGCAACGCCCCGAATCAGCGCTTCTATCCGACCAACGACGACGCGCCGATCCCGCCCGCCGACATTGGTCGCTAAGTCGAAGAAGCGGACTCAGGACGACCGGCCCGCGCTCAGGTAGGCGTCGAGCCAACCGAGGACCATCTCCCAGTTCTCGGCATTGCCGTGCGCGGCCTGCGGCTGGCCGAGAAAGCCGTCCTCGCGCAGCGTGATCCAGGTTCCGTGCGGCGACGGCGCGAAGCGACACGCCGCCGGCGGCGTCGGCGACCGCCTTGGGCGGCCGCCGCGCCTCGTCGGCCGCGCGATCGTCGCCAATCCGGGCTTCGCCACGCATTTGCGCCTCCCTAGAGCATGACGGGATTTGACGGAATCACCAGCATTGTCATTCCCGCGAAAGCGGGAATCCAGGGGCAAAGGGCGCGATGGCCGCCAAGTCTGGATTCCCGCTTTCGCGGGAATGACATTGCCGAGAGCGCTGTCGGTTCCGTCGTAAGACAACAGCTCTAGGCGCAGCAGGAGCGCACGGCGCCGCCGCCGCAGCCGAACGCTCGATCGCCATATTTCGTCGATTCTCTAGTGGGATTGCGAAGCATGTGAAAGTCGTTGTTGAGGCGCCTGCGGAAGCGACCGCCCCAAACGGAGAGCCGCTTCATGCGTCGCTTGAACGCCTCGATCCGGACGGTCGGCGCGCGCCGGACGGCGGTGAAGCCGGCGACGCGAACGCGGCGGGCGGCGACCTTTTCCATAGAGACAGCCACATTGTTACAAGAGTTTACGCGCGTCGGCACGAACTTCAGGCGATCGACGACGCCGGCAGGGCCAACCGTGACCTCTTAACTTTTGGCCGAGGCGCGGGATCGGCTCAAGACAATCGCGCCGGTTTCGAGGAGCGACTTGAGATTGGAGAGGATGCTGGGCCAGCCGCCCACAGCCGGTCGGGCGTGGCGCGGATGTAGATCACATAAACAAAGCGGCTGATCCCGTCAGTCATGGCCGTTCCCTTCTTCCAGCTTGCGTTTGAGCTCGGCCAGCGCTGCGAGGCGCGGCGCCTCGAACTTGCCGATCCAGCGCTCGGCGATGTCGTTGATCGGGACCGGGTTGATGAAATGCAGCCTCTCGCGCCCGCGCTTCTGGCTGATGACGAGGTTGGCCGCCTCGAGGATGGCGAGGTGCTTGGTCACTGCCTGGCGCGTCATGTCGAGGCCCTCGCAAAGCTCGCCCAAGGTCTGCCCGTTGCGGGCATGGAGCCGATCCAACAGCTGCCGCCTGACCGGATCGGCGAGCGCACGAAAGACCGCGTCCATGCTCATGGCGACAATATGCAACCTTGCGGTTGCCTTTTCAAGCCAAGATTTCGACGCCGCGCCCAGCGTTGGCTGGCTCAAGCCGTGATCGGCGCGACGGTGGCGTCGAGCAGCCTGGCTACGTCCTGCGGACTCAGCCTTGCCTGCAGCCCGCGCTGCCCGCCGTTGACAAAAACGTAGGGCTCGGCGAGCGCCTCGGAGTCGATCGCGGTTCTCAGGCGGCGGTTCTGGCCGAACGGGCTGACGCCGCCGATCTTGTAGCCCGAGATGCGCTCGGCCTCGGCCGGCTTCATCATCTCGGCCGACTTGCCCCCCAGCGCCGCGGCCAGCTTCTTCATCGATACTTCGCGGTCGGAGCGCAGCACGACGCAAACCGGCTTGCCGTCGACCAGCGCGATCAGCGTCTTCAGCACCCGCTGCGGCGCCTCGCCCAGAGCCTCGGCCGCCTGCATGCCGATCTTGTCGGCGTCGGGATCGTAGTCGTAGGCATGGACCGAAAACGCCGCCCCCGCCTGTTCGAGGGCCTTGGTCGCGCGGGTGGATTTGGACAAGACGGCCTCGCGTCGCTGGCAGCGAATGAAAGCGGGCCAGAATAAGACGCCGCCTCGCCTCGACAAAGCATCCGTCGCGCTCGTGTCCCGCCGATTGCGCTTCTCCCCCGCCGAGCGACCGGCGCCGGCGCGAAGCTGCGCTTGACTCGGTTATTGAGTGTATATACACTCATATCGATGTCCAGCGCCGCTGCTTTCAGCGATTGCCGCAACTGCCTGTGCCAAGCCTCGCGCAGCGCCGCGCGCAGCCTGTCCGCCATCTTCGACCGGCATTTGCGGCCGCACGGGCTGCGGATCACCCAGTTCACCATTCTCGCCAACCTCATCCTGCGCGGCGCGACGCCGGTGACGGCGCTCGCCGAAGCGCTCGGCGTCGATCGCACCACGCTGACCCGCAACCTCGCCCTGCTCGAGCGCAATGGCTGGATCGAAACGCGCACCGACGAACACGACGCGCGGACGCATCTGGTTTGCGCGACCGCGAGCGGGCGCGTCGTCGCCGACGACGCCCTCCCCAGCTGGCGCGCGGCGCAGGCCGCCGTCGCCGCGACATTGGGCGACGCGGACGTCGCGGCGCTGCGCCGGTTGGCGAACGCAAAGCTGACCTGACGCCGCAGGCGCACGCATTCTCATCGTGAAATAGGTGTAGTTACACTGAAAGGAGACGGCCATGCTGGACATGCTGGGACACACCACGGGAATGGCGGCGATCCTCGTCGACGTGGTCGCGATCGCCTCCGTCGTGCCGATGAGCCTCGGCCAGCGCCTTCTCGCCGCGGGCGTCGCCGGCGCATGGATCGGGATGGCGACCGCGCTCGGCGCCGACGGCGCGCTCGTCTATTCGCCCGACCAGCCTGTCCCTGTGGTCGGCCTGCTGTTCGCGGCGCCGCTGCTCGCCGCCGCGGCCTTGTGGCTCGGCTCGCAGCGCTTCCGCGCGGGGCTGATGGCGATCCCGACCGAGCTGCTGATCGGCCTCAACGCGCTGCGCCTGCTCGGCGTCCTGTTCCTGGCGCTGGCTGCGGTCGGCCGGCTGAGCGGCCCATTCCCCTATTCGGCCGGGCTCGGCGACATCATCACCGGCCTGATCGCCATTCCGTTGGCGCTGCGCTTGGCGCGCGGCGAACCGGCGCCGATCGCCGCCTGGAACGCTTTCGGCGCGCTCGATCTGTTCGCCGCCGTCGGCTTCGGGCTGGCCAGCGGGCAAGGGCCGCTGCAACGCCTCCATGTCGGCGTCGGCTCGCAGGCGATGCAGGCCCTGCCCTTTCGCTCGTGCCGACCGTGCTCGTGCCGTTCTACCTGATCGCCCACGCCGTCGTCGCGGCGCAACGCATGGCGCGGCGAAAGACGCGCGCGCTCGAGGCGGCGTAGCGCTCGTCGATCGCACCGGCGCCGCTTTGAGTTCAGCGGCGAGCGCCACGTTCGCCGGCGCGAGCCAACTTTCGCGCCGAGGACGGCGCCCGCGCCCGACCTCGACCGCCTAGATCAGCAGCGCCAGCAAGGACAGAAGCGCAGCGGTCGCCACGGCGTTCAGCGCCATGCCGAGGCCGGCGAAGGCGCCCGCGGTCGAATCGACCTGAAACGCCCGCGCCGTGCCGATGCCATGCGCGGACACGCCGACGGCGAAGCCCCGCGCGCGGTAGTCGCGGATCTTCATCCGGTCGAACAGCGGCGTCGCCGTCATCGCGCCGACCACGCCCGCGAACAGCACGATGGCCGCCGCCAGCGCGGGCGCGCCGCCCAATTGCGACGCCATCGCCATCGCCACCGGCGTCGTGACCGCGCGCGGCGCGATCGAGGCCAGGACGGCCCGGGGGGCGCCGAAGAGCCACAGAACGCCGACGGCGCTGACGATCGCCGTCGCCGCCCCCGCCGCCAAGGCGAGCGCGATCGGAAAGGCCTGCCGCCGGATCAGCGCCCGCTGGCGCCAGACCGGAACCGCCAGCCCGACCACCGCCGGCCCGAGAAGAAAGCTCAGCGCCTGCGTCGCGTTGACATAGACCGGATAAGCGGTCCGGGTCGCCAGCAACAAGGCGATCAGCGCCGGCGTCGCCAGCAGCACCGGATGGCATAGCGGATGGCGGCCGCTGCGCCGCGAGACGACGTCCGCCGTCTCGAAGGCGACCAGGGTGACGCTCAGCCAGAAGATCGAGGTCGTCAGCAGATCGGTCACGCGCCGGCGTCCTGCAAGGGCTCGCCCCGCCGCGCCGCCCAGCGGAAGACCAGCGCCGTCACCGCCATGGTCAGTACGGTGGAAAGCGCCGTCGCGACGACCAGCCCGACGCCGTAGCGCGACAGCGCGGGCCCCTGGTCGATCAGGCCGACAGCCGCCGGCACGAACATGATCGACAGATGCGCCGTCAGCCACGCGCTGACGGCCTCGAGCGTCGGACGCTCCTTTTCCACCAGCGCCAGCCAGCCGAACAGCAGCAGCATGCCGATCACCGAGCCCGGCAGCGGCAGGCCCGCCAGCCGAAGGACCGCCTCGCCCGCCAATTGGCAGACGAACAACAGAGCGAGTGCGCCGATCATCGTCACGATGGAAATCCCCGCAAGTCGTTGGCGACCGCGGCGCGCCGGCTGCGCCGAGGCGAGTGGTTCACGGCCCGCATCCTCTACCGGCGCGCTCCGGCGACGGCAATCGCCGGCTCGCCGTCACGGGGCCGGATCGTTTGTTTCGTTGCGCGGCGCGGCGCAATGGCCTATTCGCGCCATCGTTCCGCGGCAAGATCGAGCGGACGGCTTGTCATCGCTTCAACGCGCAGGACATCCACAATGTCTGAACTGAGCAACCGCGTCGCGCTGGTCACCGGCGCCTCGCGCGGCATCGGCAAGGCGATTGCCCTCGCGCTCGCCAAGGCGGGCTGCGCGGTTGCGATCAATTATCGCCAGCGCGGCGAAGAGGCGGCTGTCGTCGTCGAGGCGATCCGCCAGGCCGGCGGGCGCGCGGGCGCGATCGCCGCGGACGTCTCGAGCGCCGCCGCCGTGCAGCGCATGGTCGACGAGGCCGAGGACCGGCTCGGCCCGATCGACATCCTCGTCAACAACGCCGGCATGGCGGAGTCGCGCGGCCTCGACGACATCAGCGAAGAGGATTTCGACCGCGCGCTCGCGGTCAATCTGAAGTCGGCCTTCCTTTGCACCCAAGCCGTTCTGCCCGGCATGCGGGCGCGGCGCTGGGGGCGGATCGTCAACATCTCCTCGATCGGCGCGCGCGTCGGCGCCGGCTCGGTCAGCGTCGCTTATGGCGCCGCCAAGGCCGGGGTTGAAGGCCTGACGCGCGCCTACGCCTTGCGGCTCGCCCCGGAAGGCGTGTCGGTCAACGCGATCGCGCCGGGCCTGATCGACACCGAGATGGGCGCGCCGCTGATCGCCGCCGGCGTCGGCGCGCGCATTCCGGTCGGCCGCGTCGGGACCGGCGACGACATTGCCGAAGCCGTCCTGTTCCTGGTCGCCGACGCCTTCGTCACCGGCCAGACGCTGGCGGTGAACGGCGGGGCGCTGTTCACCTGAAGCGGCCGATCCATCTCAGCCAGGGCGCCGCGTGGAAGGCGCTCATCAAGAGGTACATCGCCGCCATGCCGCCGAGCGGCGACGCATCCGCCATCGGCATGCAGGCCATGTCCGGTCGACCGCCGGAAAACCCGGTCCACAGCGCCATCAGCGCGAAGGTCGGCGCGGCCGCCAGGCCGAGCCAGCCGGCTGCGCCGGGAGCGGCGGAGCCGCCCCCGCCGCAAGTCGCCACGTCGTTCGGCGCGACGACGGGCGCCGCCGCCTCAGACATCGCCGTACTCGTCGTGGCGGCGCCACCAGAGGCCCTGCTCGTTGCGGCCCTTCGGCGCGCGATCGAGCCATTGATAGGCGCCCCACAGGCCGTCGAGCCCGCGCGCATAGGTCGAATAGGCGTGGTGGACGACGCCGTCCTCGAGCGCGAAGGCGCTCATGCCGGGCCGGTCGCGCCGGTAGGTCGCGCCGTCGCAGCCGCAGCTCGCGGCGAACGCGACGACCGGCGGGGGAACCGGCGTCCGGTCCATCGCGTGGGCGCCGCGCGCGTAATTGTATTCGACCGGCCCCTCCTTCTCCTGCGCCTCGGTGAACGAGACGGCGAAGTCGAAATTGAAGTCGCCGCCGCGCGAGGACGCCCAGGGGAAGGTCCAGCCCATGCGACGCCGGTAGGCCATGAGCTTCTCCAGCGGCGCGCGCGAGACCGCCGTCAGCATCACGTCGTGGTGAGCGAGATGGACGGCGAAGCCGTCGAAACCGTCGGCGATCATCGAGCACGACGGGCAGCCGGCCGTATAGTCGGGCCCGAACATGAAGTGATAGACGAGGAGCTGCGAGCGCCCGTCGAACAGCTCTTTCAGAGTCTTGACGCCCGTCTCGGTGTCGAAGCTGTAGGTCTTGTCGACCCGCACCCACGGCAGGCCCTGGCGCAGGCGGGCGACGGCGTCGCCACGCCGGGTCAGGTCCTTCTCGGCGGCGAGCAGATCGAGCCGAGCCTCCAGCCATTGTTCGCGCGAAGCGGTCGCATGCGTCGCCATCTTCGTTCTCCCTGCTGCGCCCGCGCCGCCGGCCGCATTGTGCGGCGGCTTGCCGGGCGTCGATCGCGGGATAGACTTACCCGTGGCGCCGCGACGGCCGGGAGTGACAAGCGTGTCGGGATTTCGATGGACTCGCTGATCGCCGCGGCGGGGCGCGCACTGGCCGCGGGCGACGCGCTCGGCGCGCTGAACTTCATCGCCCTGCGCGACGACGCGCCGGCGCTTGCTTTGCGCGGGGTCGCGATGGCGCGGCTTGGCGATCTTGCGCGCGCCAAGGGGCTGCTCAAGCGCGCGGCGCGCGCCTTCGGCCCGCGCGAGGCGGTCGCGCGCGCGCGTTGCGCCATCGCCGAGGCCGAGATCGCGCTGGTCTCGCGCGACCTCGGGGCGTCGGCGAAGGCGCTCGAAGCCGCGCGCGACACGCTCGAGCAGCGCGGCGACCGCGCCAACGCCGCGCATGCGCGCTACCTCGAGAGCCGCTACCTGCTGCTGATCGGCCGGCTCGACGCGGTCGAAAGCCTGCTGGAAGGTTTCGATCCCGCGCCGCTGCCGCCCGCTTCGCGCGTCGGTCACGAGCTGGTCGTCGCCGGCCTGGCGATGCGGCGACTGCGCATCGCGGCGGCGGCGGCGGCGCTGACGCGCGCCGAGCGCGCCGCGCGTCAGGCCGGCGTCCCGGCGCTCGTCGCCGAGGTCGAAAGCCTCGCCCGCGCGCTCGACGCCCCGGCGGCGCGGCTGATCGCGCGCGGCCAGGCGCGGCTCGTCCGGCTCGGCGAGGTGGAGGCGCTGCTCGCCTCCGAGACGCTGGTCGTCGACGCCTGCCGTCATGTCGTGCGTTGCGCCGGCGCGACGATTGCGCTGGAGACCCGCCCGGTCCTGTTCGCGCTGGCCGATGCGCTCGCCGAAGCCTGGCCCGGCGACGCGTCGCGCGCCGCGCTGCTGAAGCGCGCCTTCCACGCCAGACACGCCGACGAGTCGCATCGCGCGCGGCTGCGCGTCGAGATCGGCCGCCTGCGCAAGCTTCTTGCCGCCGTCGCCGCCATCGAGGCGACCAGTAGCGGTTTCGCGCTCAGGCCGCGCGGCGGCCGCCCGGTCGTCGCGCTCGCGCCGCCGACCGACGAGGCGCACGCCGACGCGCTGGCGCTGCTCGCCGACGGCGAAGCCTGGTCGAGTTCGGCGCTGGCGCTGGCGCTCGGCGCCAGTCCGCGCACCGCGCAGCGCGCGCTCGAGGCGCTGACGAAAACGGGCAAGGCGCAGGCGATCGGCCGCGGCCGGGCGCGCCGCTGGACGGCGCCGCCGGCGCCGGGTTTCCCGACAACCTTGTTACTCCCGGCCGCGCCCGCGGATGGGTAGAGTGGATGGCGATGAGCCCGAACCGCATTGGGCGTCATGGCCGGCCATGACAATGCTTCGGCGTGAAGGAGCGCGCATGAAACGAACGCCAGCGACCATCCTTCGCGAATATGGCCCGTTTCCCTGCGTCGCTCGCGTCAACGGGGTCACCTATGACGGCGCCCATGTCTGGATCGCGACCGACGACGCGCTCGCCGCGATCGACCCGGCGAGCGGCAAGACGGCGCGCAAGCTCGACGTCG
Organism: Hyphomicrobiales bacterium; assembly: GCA_003164915.1. Lineage (GTDB taxonomy): Bacteria > Pseudomonadota > Alphaproteobacteria > Rhizobiales > Beijerinckiaceae > Roseiarcus. The sequence goes on from PLRT01000165.1 coordinate 10,262, forward strand.
CCGCCCATGCGGGAACCGCCTTCGACGGCCGGCGCCTCTACCAGATCGCCGGCGACCGCATCCAGACGATCGACCCCGAGAGCGGCCGCGTGATCGCGACCATCCCGACCCCCGAAGGCGGCGCCTCGGGCATGGCGTGGGCGGACGGGACGCTGTGGGTCGGGCAGCATCGCGCCCGCAAGATCCATCAGCTCGATCCCGAGACCGGCGCGATCCTGCGCACGCTCGAGTCGAACCGCTTCGTCACCGGCGTCACCTGGGTCGACGGCGAGCTGTGGCACGCGACATGGGAAGGCGACGAAAGCGCGCTGCGCCGCATCGACCCCGAGAGCGGCGAAGTTCTGACCCAGCTCGACATGCCGGCCGGCGTCGGCGTCTCGGGGCTCGAGTCGGACGGCGCCGACACGTTCTTCTGCGGCGGCGGCGCCAGCGCCAAACTGCGCGTGGTCAGAAGGCCGAAATGAAGGCCGGGGCCCGCGTTCGCGGGCGGCCAGGCGAGGAACGGATTTGACGGACGTTTCGCCGCCTCGTAACAGCCCAGTTCTTGGGCGACGCTGCGCGCGAGCGCGACGCGAGGCCCGGGGCCGGTCCCGCTGTCGCGATCCAACGAGGGGGCGAGCTTGAGGAAATGCGCTTTTGTCTTGGCCTCGTCGCTCGCGCTCGCCGGTTGCGGCGACGCCGATCTGTTTGCGCCGATGGAGCCGACGCGGGAGGCGATCGCCGCTCCCTGGCGGCCATTGAACGACGCGGAAAAGGAGATGATTTCCACCGCCGTGCTGCGCGAGCTGGGAGACCAGCCGCATAGAGATTTCAAATGGCTCCCGCTCGTCGTCAGGACCCGCGGCGACGCCATTGATTACTGCGGCCTGGTGAGCGGCGATTATCTTCCCGGCGAATACAACATCACCGACGCCAAAGCCGAGTATCGCGACTATTACGCGCGCCTCACGTTCGATCGCCGCGGGACGCTGTCAAACGTCGCCGTCGTCGCCATCGGCGACAGCCGCAGCAAGCAGGTCCCCACCAAGATCGAATCGATCTGCATGCAGGACGGCTACGCCATCCGTCCGTAGCCGCCCGCGGCCGGCCGGCGGCCCGGCGGCGGGGGGGGGACGAATGTCGGCCGAGGGCAAGACGTTCGAGCGTCTTCGCCAGCCGCGAATTCGGAGACGGTACGGACCTCGCCGTCAGGCTCTTGGCCGCGAAACTTCCAAACCGGAGCGGCTGTCAATGACGCGCCGATTAGGCGCGCCGCCGGCGGCGGTCGCCGAAGGCGATCATTGACAGCCGCTTCGGTTTGGAAAAGCGGGCTCCCAAGAGCTCGACGGCGAGGCCCGTTCCGGCGGGGCGGGCGGCGGCCGTGAGTTTTGCTGAGCCGACCGGCCCTTCGGTCCGTCTCGCCGGCAAAACTCACGGCGGCGTAACGCCTGAGCCGCGCAGGCGTTACGGTTTGCGACCCCCGAATTTATAACGGCGCCGCTACGAAAAATCGCTTGCTTGGGCTCGGAACGATGATCCACGATGGCTTGACGCGGGGAAAGGCGGGAAACCCCAGGGGATCGCAGCAATCGATAACCGGGTGGGCGCGAGACGCGCCGTCGCCGGGCGCCGTCGATTGTCGCGCGCTCCTATCGATGTCGAGCCGGGGGGTCGACGATGAAGCGGGCTCTCGCCGCTGGGCTCATGGGTCTGGCGCTTGTGGGTTGCATCGGTCCGAGGGGCGGGCACTACATGGGCGGAGACGCCTCGGTNNCTCCGATCCGCTCGCGCACGGACTGACCCCGGAGGAACAGGTGCGCCTCCACTACCGCAACTGCATGACCATTATGGGTTATCCCGACGCCGATCTCGAACCCGCCGCCCCCGCCGCCCCGGCGCCGAATTAGCGGCGACGGCGGGCCGCAGCCGCGCGGCGCCGAGACGGGTTGAATGCACGATCACCGTGATCCCAGCGGCCCAGCCCGACGGTCGCGGCGCCGGGCAAGAACCGATCTGTACGCGGCCGATGGCCGCGTCCGTGAAATGGTTTCGCATTGGCCTCGCCGTCATCCGCGCATTCGGAGACGGAACGGACCTCGCTGTCGACCTCTTGGCTGCGAAACTTCCAAAGCGCTGTGGCTATTAAGGACGCGCCTCCGGCGACCGCCATTCGGCGGCGCGCCTGCAAAGCGCGTCCTTGCGCGTAACGGCGGGAGAAGGTGTTCCGGAATTGGCGGGCGTGTCACCGTAA
>PLRT01000094.1 GCA_003164915.1 Hyphomicrobiales bacterium
GGCTCGTCCCCTGCGACCGCTTCGCCTTGTCGCGCGCCGCCTGGAGCGCGCGCCGCGGCGGCCTTGTCGCGCACACGACAGTGACGGATCTCCATGAAGTTCCTTGATCAAGCCCGCGTCTACATACGCTCCGGCGACGGCGGGGCCGGCTGCGTGTCGTTCCGCCGCGAGAAGTTCATCGAGTTCGGCGGCCCCGACGGCGGCGACGGCGGCCGCGGCGGCGATGTCGTGGTCGAATGCGCCAGCGGCCTCAACACGCTGATCGACTTCCGCTACCAGCAGCACTTCAAGGCCAAGACCGGCATGCACGGCATGGGCAAGAACCGCGCCGGCGGCCGCGGCGCCGACGCGGTGCTGAAGGTGCCGGAAGGCACGCAGGTCTACGACGAAGAAGACCTGGAGCGGCCGCTCGCCGACCTCAAGACGCCCGGCGAGCGGGTCGTCATCGCCAAGGGCGGCAACGGCGGCTTCGGCAACGCCCATTTCACCACTGCGACCAATCAGGCGCCGCGACGCGCCAATCCCGGCCAGCCGGGCGTCGAGCGCACGTTGCTCCTGCGGCTGAAGCTGATCGCCGACCTCGGCCTTGTCGGCCTGCCCAACGCCGGCAAGTCGACTCTTCTTGCCGCGGTCTCGGCGGCGCGGCCGAAGATCGCCGACTATCCGTTCACGACGTTGCATCCCAATCTCGGCGTGGTGCGGATCGACGACCGCGATTTCGTCCTGGCCGACATTCCCGGCCTGATCGAAGGCGCGCACGAAGGCCAGGGGCTCGGCGACCGGTTTCTCGGCCATGTCGAGCGTTGCGGCGCGCTGATCCATCTCGTCGACGCCGCGGGCGACCACGCCGGCGCCGCCTATCGCATCATCCGCGGCGAACTCGCCGCCTATCGCCGCGACCTTGCCGAAAAGCCGGAGATCGTCGCGCTGTCGAAGATCGACGCGGTCGACGAAGAGACGCTCAAAGTTCAGCGCGAGCGTTTGAAGCGCGCCATGCGGAGCTATGGCCCATCGCTCGCCGCCGGCGCGCGACGGGCGCCGCCGCTCGAACTCTCCGCCGTCGCTCATCGCGGCGTCTCAGAGGCTTTGCGCGCAGCGCTCGCCGTCATCGATTCGGCGCGCGCAAGCGAGACGAAGCAGGCCGCGCCCGCTCCGGCCTGGACGGCTTGAGCCGACGCGGGCTCGACGCCCACCGGCCTCTTTCGGCGCGCTCAACAAGGCGGCGTTTATTTAGGCTATGGCGGCCGCTCTGGCGCGGAAGGCGCGCGGCGCGGCTTTTGCCGGTTCGGCGCGCGGCGCTTCTTCGGGCGACGCGCCGACGACGCGAAAATGCCCAACAAGCTGGGCGAGCTTGCCCGTCTCCTCGGACAGCGAATGACCGGCGGCGGTGGATTCCTCGACCATGGCGGCGTTTTGTTGCGTGACGAGATTCATCTGCCCGACCGCCTGGTTGATCTGCTCCAACGCCGTCGATTGCTCATATGCGCCTACGGCGATGTCGGACACCGCCGCATTGATCTCGGCCACCTGTTTGGCGATGCGCTCTAGCGATTGGCCGGTCTCGGCCACCAGCTCGACGCCGACGCTGACCTGGGTGCGCGAGTCGGAAATCAGCCCTTTGATTTCCTTGGCCGCTTGCGCCGAGCGCTGCGCGAGGGCGCGCACCTCCGAGGCGACGACGGCAAAGCCGCGCCCCGCGTCGCCGGCGCGGGCCGCCTCGACGCCGGCGTTGAGCGCCAGCAGGTTGGTTTGGAAAGCGATCTCGTCGATAACCCCGATGATCTGGCTGATCTGCTGCGACGACTTGGCGATCGCGCCCATCGCCTCGACCGCCCGGCGCACGACGTCCGCGCTCTTCTTGGCGTTGTCGTCGGCGGCCAAGGCGACCTGGCGCGCGTGTTGCGTCCCTTCGGCCGACTTCTTCACCGTCGCCGTCACCTCGGTCAGCGTCGCCGTCGTCTCCTCAAGGCTGGCGGCTTGCTCCTCGGTTCGGTTCGACAGATCGTCGGCCGCCGCCGTGACTTCGTTGGCGCTCGTCGCGATCGAATCCGTCGAGGAAACGACGGTGAGCACCGTCTGTTTGAGCCTGGCGATCGCTTCGTTGAAGTCGTCGCGAATCTTCGCGTAGGCCGGCGTGAAGCCCTGGTCGAGGCGCACCAGCAGGTCGCCGTCGGCGACGCCACGGAGGCCGTCTCCAAGCCTTCGCACGACCTCGGCCTGCTCTTCGGTCGCCATGGCGCGTTGCGCCGCCACGCGCTCGCGCTCAATTTCGGCCTGGGCTCGCGCCGTCGCCGCTTCCGCCTCTAGCCGCGCTCGATCGAGCGCATTCTGCTTGAACACGTCGACGGCGCGCGACATGTCGCCGATCTCGTCGCGTCGATCCTGCCCCTCGATTTCGATCCCGACGTCCCCTGACGCCAGCGTTCCCATCGCCGCGCCGAGCCGCAACAGTGGGCGGGCGATCTTCGTCGCCGTCAGCCACACCGCGGCGGCGCCGGCGGCGAGGGTTGCGGCGAAGCCGACGAGCGCAAGCGTCCACAACGCATTGCGCGATCGCGCCCGCAGCTCGGCGGCGGATTTGGCGTTCTCGTCTTGGACGGCGAGCGTGAATGTCCTCATTTCGTCGGCGAGCGCGCGCACGTCGACGTCGATTGCGGCGAGCAGCTTCGCGCCTGCCGCCATCTGGTCGAGCTCTTCCGGCTTCAGCTTCTGGCCCGCTTCGAGCGAGGGAGTCGATTGTCCGATCTTGAAAGGCGCCTCGGCCTTGTCGATCAGCGCCTGGAATCGCGCCTTGAAGCCCGCGATCTGGTCGGCCTTCTCTGGCAGCAGTGCGGCCGCTTCGTCGAATCGCGACCCTCCCCTCGAGCGCGCGTCGGCGAATCCCTCCTCGGCCGCCTTGGCCTGAGGCCCGCTGTTGTCGAAGGTCAGCTCGCCGAAGACGTTGTAGACGATATTGACCACGCTCACCCGCGCGCGATCGATCGCCAGCGTGCCCACCATGCGACGTTCGATGATGTCGCTCGCGGCGGCGCTGACGCCGCTGAGCTTGAAGCCGCCGAAAGCGACCATCGCGACGACGATCGCCGCCATCAAAACGATAGGGAGAAGCGCCTTTGCGCTCAGTTTGAGATTGTCGAGGTTCACGGCGGGCGGCCCCAAGCGCGAACAAGCGACGCTCCGCCCGCAAACAGTCGGGGCGCAGCCTCGTCGTCGCCAATTCATGCGGATGATTGCGGGGCGTCATGCCCCGAGACGGCCGCCGAGCGCGGCGGTCGCTTGGGAGCAGAATGTGTCTAGAACGCTAACGGCGCATTAAGCAACGCGATGCGCTTGGCGTTACGCGGACCTGACACGGACCGAAACGAAAAGCGTTGGACGCGTCATTCCGTCGCGGCGCGCGCACGGCCTCAGGCGCGCACTTCCTGCCGCTGGAACGCGACATAAGCAATCGTGAAGAGGCCGATCGCCGCGGCGATCAGACCAGTGACTTGCGGCCAGATCAGCGCCAGGCTCTCAGCGAACGGCAGCGGCGCGGAGATCGCCCCCTGGAGCTGCGACGACAGCACGACGCCGAGAGAACGGGTGGAAGGATTGAGCGCGGCAAGCGCCGTCTCGGCGAACAGGGTGTTGGGCGACAGGCGCGACAGCGCCTCGGCGACATTGGCGTTGTGCAGCAGCGACGCCAGATTGTCGGGGTCGGTCGGCGCGACGATCGGCGCGATCAGCGACACCAGCATCGACCAGAAGAAGGCGAACAGCAACCACACCGACAGCGCCGCCAGCGCCGCCGTCGCGGCGGAGCGGAACACGACCGAAAACAGCAGCGCCAGCGCGAGCCACACGCCGCTGTAGGCGATCGCCGCCAACAGGAACGTGAAGCCGCGCGCAACCTCCTCGCCGCTCGGCGGCAGGCCGNNAGCAGCACGCCGAGGCCGATGACGAACAGCCACAGCGCCGTCAGCGTGATCGCCAGCGTCGCCAGGCCGGCGAGGAACTTTCCGAACAGCAGCGCGTCGCGATAGATCGGCTGGGCCAGCAGCCGGCTCATCGTGCGGTGGTTGAACTCGCTGTTGACGCTGTCGAAGCCGAGCGCGATGGCGACGATCGGGATGAGGAAGCCGAGAAAGGCGACGAAGGACGGCAGCGGCGCCTTGGGCGTGGTGAACAGGCGCAAAAAGACGAACGGGTCCTCGCTGACGATGCTGCGCACTTCGGTGAGCGTCGCATAAACGGCGCCGGCGCCGGCGACGAACACCAGCAGCTCCAGCAGCCGCATGCGGACGCTGGAGAGGTTGTCGGCCAGCTCCTTCATCATCACCACGCCGGCCCCGGCGAGAGCGAAGCCGTCACGCCGCATCGCGCACTCCTTGGAAATAGCGGGCATAAACCTCCTCGAGGCTGGCGTGGCCGGCCTCGATGCTCATCAACGCGCCGCCCGCTTCGACGATCGCTCGCGCGACCGCCGCGCGCGCATCGCCGCGCGCCTCGACGCGAAAGCCGTCGGCCGCCTTGGTCACCCGCGCGACGCCAGGAACGCGCGCGATGACATCGGCGAGGCCCTGCCCGCGGGCGTCGACGCGGATCACCTGCGAACCGCCGAGCACGTCGCGCAGTAGATCGTCGACCCGACCCGTCAGGCCGATGCGGCCGCGATGGAACAGCGCGACGCGGTCGCACACCGACTGGACGAGGTCGAGCAGATGCGAGGACAGCAGGATCGTCATGCCCTCCTGCTTCAGCGAACGAATCAGCTCGAGGAAATCGCGCGTCGACTGCGGGTCGAGGCCGCCGGTCGGCTCGTCGAGGATCGCCACCGCCGCGCCCTTCATCAGGATTTCGGCGATCGCCAGGCGCTGGCGCATGCCGCGCGAATAGGCGCGCACGGGCTTGCCGCCGGCCTCTTCGAGGCGCACCCGCTTCAGCGCCGCCGCGATGCGCTGGTCGGCCTCGGCGGCCTTCAACCCGCAGAGGGCCGCGGTGTAGCGCAGATTGGCGATCCCGCTGAGGTGGTCGTAGAACCCGACCGAGTCCGGCATGTAGCCGACGCGCCGCTTGACCTCGAGCGGCTGGCGCAGCGGATCGAAGCCGGCGACGACGACGCGACCCGCAGTCGGCTCGGTCAAGCCGAGCAACATCAGGATCGTCGTCGTCTTGCCGGAGCCGTTCGGCCCGAGCAGGCCGAACACCTCGCCCGCTTCGACCGTAAGGTCGAGACCGTCGACCGCGAGCGCCGAGCCATAGCGCTTGGTCAGCGCCTCGGCGCGAATGACCGGATCGCTCATCGCCGGCCGAACCGGCCGACCGCGCCGACCAGCACCAGCAGCGCGATGACGATCACGCCGAGGCCGGCGACGCCCCACAGCGTCGAGGTCAGCACAGTGACGCGATAGCTGACGTTCTGGTCGACGCCGTCGCCGACTGCCGAGATGTCGAGGAGATAGTCGCCGGCGATCGCCTGCGCGCCAGGCGTCAGCAGGACGTTGACCTTCTGCTGGCTGCCGACCGGAATGGGCGGCACATGCCTGGGATCGAAGGCCACCTTCCAGCCCCGGGGGGGCGAGGCGGTCAAACCGACGTTGACCACCGGCGCCGACCCAATATTGGTGATGGTCAGCGGGATCGAGCGCTCCTGGCCGGCGTAGGCTTCGCCGCTGAGGCGGTCGTCGGGGCCGGTGATCGTCATTGCCGGCAGGCCGCCGATATCGAGCGTGAGCTCGGCGCCGGCGCTGACCTTGTCGCCGATCGCCTCGAAGGTCACCGGCGCCTGGCCCGAGGGCGCGCTCGGATTGGGTTTGACCGAGACGGTGATGTCCTTGCTTTCGCCGGCCTTGATCAGCAGGCTGGTGATGTCCTGCTGGCCGTATTGCTCCTTGTAGCTCGTCGTGTAGCCTTCCGGCGCGTCGGTCTTGAGCGCGACCGTCATGTCGTTCGCGCCTTCGTTCTTCACCGTGACGACGAAGTCGAAGCTGGTGCGCGCGCTGCCGCTGAGGGTCGGGAATTTCGGCGTCGCCGTCAGCTTGGCTTGGAGCGGCGGGGCAAGCGTAACGGAAATCGGCAGCGACGATTTCGCGGCGTCGCCTTCGGCGTTGACGGTGAGCTGATAGGCGCCCGGCTTCTCGCTTTCGGGAACTGTCAGCTTGAGCGTGAGCGTCGCCTTGCCGTCGTAGTCGACGAAGGCGGCGCCGACCGACTTGCCCGCGCCCTCGATCTCCGCTTTCCAGCCGGTCGGCGCGTCGGCGACCGAGAGCGCCGTGCGCTGCGGCGGCAGGCCGTAGTTGTAAATTGTGAGCGGGAGGTCCGCTTCCTCGCCCGCGCGGATCGTCAGGGCGGGAAAATCGGTGGTGAGGTAGAGCCCCTTCACGCTGTCGGGGCTGGGGTCCTTAGCCAAGGCCGCCGCCGAAAACACGGTGAGCAACAAACCTGCCAGCGCACTCAAGCGCATGCCGCGCCTCCCTTCTCACGAACGCCGCGCGGCGTATCATTCGCCGCGCGGGCGCGCAAATGAGATGCGAAATTGGGACGGAAATTTGACCTGCGGGTCCGCTTCAGCTTTTCTTTTCAGTCTCTTAACCCGGCCCGCGGCGCTCCGCCCGCCGCCCGCGAGCCCAGGCGTCAAGCATAAATCACGAAAATGTAAGACTTTTTCACCCGAAGCGTTCCCGGCTTCCAATCCCGGCGCCCCGCCGGACATCGATTTCTGGCGGCGACGCTGCGTTCGACTCGGTTGTCGTCGCGCCGGTCCCTCCTATAAGGGATCGTGAGTCCCTAGTCGGCCGGCGCGCCGCCAGGTTTCTCGACCCAACCCGATCGAAGTTCGCTGACGTGACTATGGATCTCCCAAGGTCGCTGTTTGGGCCCGCTGACGCCTGGCCGGTGGCTCTCCGATGGGCGGCGCTGATCGTCCTTTCGCTGCTGTTCGCCACCGCGCTCGCGGCAATGCAACTGCCGGCCGCGCTGCTGCTCGGCCCGCTGATCGCCGGCGTCCTGCTGGCGGCGAGGGGCGGCGCCGTTCCTCTGCCGCGCCCGGCCTTTTCGCTCGCCCAGGGCGTCGTCGGCGTCATGATCGCCGGCTATCTGCCGCGATCGATTCTGACGGAAATCGCCGTTGAGTGGCCAATCTTCCTGATCGGCGTCCTGTCGACGATCGCCGCCGCGTCGCTGCTCGGATGGCTGCTCTGGCGCTCGCATGCGCTGCCCGGCACGACCGCGATCTGGGGCTCGTCGCCCGGCGCCGCGACGGCGATGACGCTGATGTCGGAGCATTACGGCGCCGACCTGCGCCTTGTCGCCTTCATGCAATACACGCGCGTGACCTGCTGCGCGGTGATCGCCGCCCTGGTCGCCAGGCTGTTCGGCGCGCCGGCGGCGAACGCCGCGCTCGCGCTGCCGGACTGGTCGATCCAGGGCCTACTGGCCGGGCTGACGGTTGCGTCCGTCGGCGCCTATCTCGGCGTCCGGTTGCGCGTTCCTGGCGGCGCGCTGCTGCTGCCGATGGCGATCGGCGTCGTCGTCGCGCTGTCGGGCCTGACGACCATGGTTCTGCCGACGCCAGTGCTGGCGCTCGGCTACGCGGCGGTCGGCTGGGGCATCGGCATGCGCTTCACGCCCGACGTGTTGCGTCATGCGGCGCGCGCCGCGCCGCGGGTGATCGGCGCGATCCTGACGCTGATCGCGATCTGCGGCGGCTTCGGCGCGGCGCTCGTCTGGCTGGCAGGCGTCGATCCGCTGACCGCCTATCTCGCCACCAGCCCCGGCGGCGCCGATTCGGTGTCGATCATCGCCGCCTCGACCAAGGNNCCGCCATGCCGGCAAAGGCCTGAGCGTAAAGCGCCAAGGGCGCAATCGTCAGGCGAGCGCCTCGAGCGCGGCGCGGTTCTCGACGACGCCGATCTCCACTTCGAAGCTGCGCGTCTCGCCCGGGGCCAGAATCGGCGCCTCGCCGCGACGCAGGAGTTCGGAGCGGCCGTCGAGCAACGACGTGCCTGGCTCCAGGCCGACGACATATTCCTGCTCGCCGAGCATCTTCCACTCGACGAGGAGGGGGAGCGTGTCGGTGCGGTAGCGAACAAAAGCGCCGAGGCCGAGTTCCTCGTTGAACACTGCCGCATAGGCGCGGGCGTGCTTGGTCTCGGGGCGGTGATAGAAGCACTCCTCGACATAGCCAGGCTGGGGGTCGCCGAATTCGCGATGCTGGGCGAGTCCGGCTGCCGCCTTTGCGTCGCGCGGGTCGACGCCGCCGCGCGTCGCGTAGAGCCGGCTCGCGCCGCTGACGATCGGGTAGCCGAAGTTGCAGTGATAGAGCAGCGCCAGCGGCTCCGGACGGACGCTCGCATTCTCGACCGTGTCGCGAACGATCAGCGAATTGGCGCCGAGGCCGGTGGCGATCTCGCGGCGCAGGACAAGGCACTCGCCGAACGCCGACGCCTGCCGGACGGTTCCGGCGACGACGATGCGATATTCGTCGCCGACCCACTGCTGGGAAATGGCGACGTCCTCGGCCGGAACATTGCTGATGCGGCCGTGCAGGCCGAATTCGGCCCCGTCGACCGCCGAGGGAACGCCAATGTTGCTCAACCCCGCCGTCGTCATCAGGCCGGCGAAGAAGTTGCGCAGAAAGCCGCTCGCGCCGCGCTCTTCGAAGAACGCCGGCGAGACCACCCCGGTTTTCGAGATATAGCCGAGCGGAACGCCGCGGTAGGAGGCCCAGGCGATGTCGAGTCCGCGCCCGGGCAGAACGGTGAACTCGAAGCCGCTCCCCGTCTTCACGTCGACCGCTTCGACGCCGCGGGCGGCGCCCGAGGCCAGCACGCAGGCGCGCGCCCCGGCGATCTGCGACATGTGCCCCACTCGACGCTTCAGGCTGTCGCGACTGATCGGCCGACCATAGAGTTCGTTCATCCCCGCTCCTTCCGCGCCCCGACGGGCCTGCTGCGACGCGATCGGTCTTCAGCATTCTCGACCTCGTCGAAGCGAGGTTGTTCAACAGCATACATGAAGATCGGGCGGCCGGCGCGCGGGCCGATTGACGCGCCGACGC
>PLRT01000010.1 GCA_003164915.1 Hyphomicrobiales bacterium
TGTTGATTTCCACCGAGAACTGACCCTTTAGCGCAGGTTTTTCCATCGAGAACTGACCCATGTTCGAACCTCTCCCCCTCGACAGAAGCGAGGGAACGCGGAGTGATCATCATGGAGCTATTGAGCATCATCCGACGCTGGCGATTTCGGCAGCATTATTCGATCCGGGAGATCGCGCGGCGTACGGGGCTGTCGAGGAACACGGTGCGCAAGTACCTGCGCTCGGACAGCGTCGAGCCGAAGTTCAACACGCCCGGACGGCCAAGCGGGCTTGACCCATTCGCCGACAAGCTGTCGCACATGCTGCGCCAGGAGGCAGCGAAGTCACGCAAGCAGAAACGGACGGGCAAGCAGTTGCACGCCGATCTGGTCACGCTGGGCTACGACGGCTCCTACAATCGCGTGGCCGCATTCGCCCGCGAGTGGAAGGCGGCGCGGCATCGGGAGGAACAGACCTGTGGCCGCGGCGCGTTCGTGCCGCTGGCTTTTCTGCCGGGCGAGGCGTTCCAGTTCGACTGGTCGGAAGACTGGGCGATCATCGCGGGCGAACGGACCAAATTGCAGGTCGCCCACGTCAAGCTTGCCTACAGCCGCGCCTTCATTCTGCGGGCCTATCCGCAGCAGACGCATGAGATGTTGTTCGACGCCCACAACCACGCCTTTCGCGTGCTGGGCGGCGTGCCGCGGCGGGGCATCTACGACAACATGCGAACGGCGGTCGATAAAGTTGGGCGGGGCAAGGAGCGCAAGGTCAACACGCGCTTCTCGGCCATGGTCAGCCACTTCCTGTTCGAGGCCGAGTTCTGCAATCCAGCCTCGGGATGGGAGAAGGGGCAGATCGAGAAGAACGTCCAGGATGCGCGTCACCGGCTGTGGCAGCCGACCCCGAGCTTCCCCTCGCTTGCGGCGCTGAACGACTGGCTGGAGGCACGATGCCGGGAACTGTGGGCTGAGATCCCGCACGGCTCGCAACCGGGCATGGTCGCCGACGTCTGGCGCGAGGAAGCGCAGGACCTGGCGCAGCATCTGCGCCCGTTCGACGGCTTCGTGGAGCACACCAAGCGCGTCTCGCCGACGTGCTTGATCCACCTGGAGCGCAATCGCTACAGCGTGCCGGCGTCCTTCGCCAATCGCCCGGTCAGCGTGCGCGTCTACCCCGAGCGCGTCGTCGTCGGAGCCGAGGGACAGATCGTGTGCGAGCACGCCCGCGTATTCGCCCGCTCGCATGACCGCACCAGCAGCGCGACGGTCTACGACTGGCGGCACTACCTCGCGGTCCTCCAGCGCAAGCCCGGCGCGTTGCGCAACGGCGCGCCCTTCGCCGAGATGCCGCCCGCCTTCCGGGCTCTGCAACAACGCATGCTCAAGACGCCGGGCGGCGACCGCGAGATGGTCGAGATCCTCGCTCTCGTCCTCCAGCATGACGAGCAGGCCGTGCTCACCGCCGTCGAGCTGGCGCTGGAAGCGGGCGCGCCGACCAAGACGCACATCTTGAACCTGTTGCATCGCCTGGTCGACGGCAAGCCGCTCGATGCGCCGCCGGTCAAGCCGCCGGGCGCGCTGGCGCTCACCACCGAGCCGCAGGCCAACGTCGAGCGCTACGACGCCCTGCGCAAGGCCCGGGAGACGCGCCATGCGTCATAATCCTGCCGCCGGCGCCATCGTCATCATGCTGCGCAGCCTCAAGATGCTCGGCATGGCCCAAGCCGTCGGTGAGTTGACCGAACAGGGCTCGCCAGCCTTCGAGGCCGCGCTGCCGATGCTGTCGCAGCTCTTGAAGGCGGAGACCGCCGACCGGGAGGTGAGATCGACCGCTTACCAGTTGAAGGCGGCGCGCTTCCCGAACTATCGCGACCTCGCCGGCTTCGACTTCGCCAGCAGCGAGGTCAACGAGGCGCTGGTGCGCCAGCTTCACCGCTGCGAGTTCCTGGAGGACGCCCATAACGCCGTCCTGGTCGGCGGGCCCGGCACGGGCAAGACGCATCTCGCCACCGCCATCGGCGTCCAGGCCATCGAACATCACCGCAAGCGCGTGCGGTTCTTCTCAACCGTCGAACTCGTCAACGCCCTTGAACAAGAAAAACACCAAGGAAAACCCGGGCAGATCGCCGGACGCCTCGCCTATTCCGATCTCGTCATCCTCGACGAGCTTGGCTACCTGCCGTTCAGCGCCTCCGGCGGGGCGCTGTTGTTCCACCTGCTGAGCAAGCTCTACGAACGCACCAGCGTCATCATCACCACAAACCTCAGCTTCGGCGAATGGGCAGGAGTCTTCGGTGATGCGAAGATGACGACGGCGCTGCTCGACCGCCTCACCCATCGCTGCCATATCCTCGAAGCCGGAAACGACAGCTTCCGCTTCAAGAACAGCTCGGCGAAAGCCGCCAAACCCGCAAAGGAGAAGCCTCGGAACTTGACGAACGCCTGACCCTTAAACCATCATCAACCCGGGTCAGTTCTCAATGGAAAACCCGGGTCAAATCTCCGTGGAAATCGACAATCCGACGACCGTCGTCGTTCTGGCGACAGCCTTTTTGGGCCGCAAGCTCGTCTTCCGTCGCGCTGGCTTCCAGCTCTTCGAAAGTGAGCGCCAGTTGGTCGATCAGCCGCGCCGAGCGCTCCGATCGCTGCCCATAGACCTGACGCTCCAGTTTCGCGATCCGAAGCTTCTGCTGGGCGATCAGCGCCATGTCTTCGGACGCTTTGGCGCGGGCGA
>PLRT01000018.1:0-4914 GCA_003164915.1 Hyphomicrobiales bacterium
CCTCCCATGGACATCGCCCAGACGACGCAAGAAACCCTCGGCCTGATGAAGGACTCGCTTTCCAAGGCGGTCACGCTCGCCACCGGCCTCACCGCCTACGATCTCCAGGCGCCGGCGAAGAATCTCTATCCGGTCATCACGCCGCTCAGGAACACGCTGCCGCGCGTCGGGCGGACGAACCCCGGCGACGCGGCGCGTTGGCGCACGATTTCGTCGGTGACTGGCTCCGGCTTCGACGCGATGGGCTGGGTGCCGGAAGGCCAGCGCACCGCCAGCATGTCGTATGCCGCCGCGCTGCAGGTCGCGCCCTATCTGACGCTCGGCGAGGAAGACTCGGTGACCTTTGAAGCCGAGGCGGCNNGAGACCGCGCTGCTCGGCGGCAACGCTTCGCTGGCGCTCGGCACGCCGGGCGCGCCGACGCTGTCGGCCTCGGGGACCGGCGCGACCCTGCCCTCGGCGACCTATTCGGTGATTGTCGTCGCGCTGAGCTTCGAGGGCTGGCGCAACTCCAGCCTCGCCGGCGGCGTCGCGACGGCGAAGACGATCACCGGCAACGACGGCAACACGTATACGCTCAACGGCGGCTCGTCGAACAAGTCGAGCAATACGACGCAGGCCGTTACGCTCGGCCAGGCGCTCAACGCCGTCGCGCCGCTCGTCAACGGCGCGGTCGCCTACGCCTGGTTCGTCGGCGCCGCCGGCTCGGAGACGCTGCAGGCGATCACCACCATCAACAGCGCGTCCTTCGCCGCCCCGCTCGCCGCCGGGCAGCAACCGGCGAGCGCGATCGCCGCCGACAATTCGCGCAACGCGACGCTCGCCTTCGACGGGTTGCTGACCGTCGGCTTCAACCCCGCCAACAGCGCCTATGTGCAGTCGCTGGCTTCGGGCGCTGCGGGAACCGGATCGTTCCTCACGTCCTCCGGTCGCGGCTCGGTGATCGAGATCGACAATATGCTGGTGCAGATGTGGAACACGTACCGGGTGTCGCCGACCGCGCTCTATGTCAACGCGCAGGAGCAGAAGAACATCACCACCAAGTGCCTGACCAACGCTTCGGGGCCGTTGATCCGATACAACGTCGCCGCCGACAGCGACAACGGCGGGCCCTACGGCGTCTCCGCTTCCGGCGTGGTGCGCTGGTACTACAACCCGTTCAGCGTCGACGGCGGCTTCGACATTCCGGTCAAGGTCCATCCCGACCTGCCGCCGGGCACGATCCTCGCTTTGTGCGAGCGGCTGCCGGTCTGGTACCAGTCGAACCAGACCCCCAACGTCGCCGAAGTGCTGACGCGGCGCGACTATTACCGCGTCGACTGGCCGCTGCGCACGCGGCGGCGCGAGTTCGGCGTCTACGCCGAAGAGACGCTGGCGGTCTATGCGCCGTTCGGCGTCGGCATCCTCACCAACATCGGCAACGGCTGACCGAGACCGGAGGGCGGGCGCCGCAAACGCGGCCCCCTCGCGCCCCCCTACCGCATGATTGCGCTCCCGTCCTCCGACTTTTCGGCGCCCGTTCCCATGAGCCCTTACGACCTCACCAACCTCGCCGCGCTGAAGGCGTGGCTCGGCCTGCCCGCCGCGCCTTCGGCGAGCGACGCGACGCTCGCCGCGCTGGTCACGGCGGCGAGCCGCGCGATTCTTGCTGCGCTCTCCCGCCCCGGCCTGCTGCCGCAGGACTATGCGGAGCTGTGCGACGGCGATCGCCGCGCACTCACGCTGCGGCATTGGCCGGTGCTGCAGGTGCGCAGCGTGACGTGGAATGGCGCCGCCGTTCCGCAGCTCGCCGCCGGCGGCGTGACCGCCGCGTTCGGCTACATGCTGCGGCCGGGCGACCTGGCGCCGCCCGGCGCGCCGCAGGCGCTCGACCTGTTCGGCGTCCAGCCATCGCACCGCCGCGCCAATGTCGTCGTCGACTACCAGGCGGGCTACGCCGTCGTCGGCGAGACACAGGCGATCCCTGCCGCTGCGCCGCCGACGCTTGCGGCGCTCGCGCCCTACGGGCCGTGGGCGAGCGATCTCGGCGTGACCTACGCTGAGAGCGCCGGGCCGCTGGCGGCGGTCACGGGCGCGCCTGAGGCTGGGCAGTACGCCGTCGCCGACGGCGTCTACAGCTTCGCTGCGGCCGACGCGGGCGCCTCCGTCTCGCTGAGCTACGGCTATGTCCCGCAGGACCTCGCGCAGGCGGCGCTCGAGCTCGCCGCCGAACGCTTCCGCGCCGCCGATCATATCGGCGTCCGCTCCAAGTCGCTCGGCGGCCAGGAGACGATCGCCTTCGATTCCGCGCCGATCTCGGCCCCGGTGCTGGCGCTGCTCCAGCCGTATCGAAGGGTGGCGGTCTGATGTTGAGCCTCTCCCTCTCCGGCGACGACGCGCTCGACGCGCGGCTCGACGCCTACGCCGGCGCGCTCGGCGACGCGTTCGCCGCCAAAGCGGAAACGCTGGCGCAGGCGCTCGCCGACGCGGTGAAGCTCGACAAGCTCTCCGGCCAGGTTCTTGCGGCGCGCTCCGGCGCGTTGCGCGACTCGATCGAAGCCGAGGTCGCGGCGGACGGCGACTCGATCGTCGCGACAATCGCCTCGGTCGGCGATGTCAAATATGCGGCGATCCAGGAATACGGCGGCCGCACGGCGGCGCACGAGATTCTGCCGGTCAAAGGCAAGGTTCTCGCCTTCCTCGCCGGCGGCGCAATGCGCTTCGCGACGCGGGTCGAGCATCCGGGCTCGACGATTCCCGAGCGCTCCTATTTGCGCGCGACGCTCGACGAGCAAGCGGACGCGATCGTCGCCGCGCTCGCCGCGACGCCGCAAGAGACATGGGGCGCGACATGAGCCGCGAAGTCGCCTTCTCCGCTTTATTCGCCACCGTCTCGGCCGCCTATCCGTGGGGCGTCGCCTCGCGGCGGCTGAAGCTGTGGAGCGAAGTGCCCGCCGCGCTGCGCCCGGCCCTCTTCCAGCTCGAAAGCGGCGCCGAGACCTACCAATGGCCGACGCCTGCGGCGCCCAAGCGCACGCTGGAGGCGAAGTTGTTTCTTTATTTCGACGCGCGCGATCCCGCGGCGCTCGGCGCGAGCGCGATCAACGCCGCACTCGACGCGCTCGACGCGGCGCTGGCGCCCGCCGGCGCCGATCTCGCCCTCGGCCGCCAGACGCTCGGCGGGACGGCCCACGATTGCAAGATCAGCGGCGTCCCGGTGCGCGATCCCGGCGATCTCGACGGCGACGCGATCGCCGTCGTCGCGGTGAGGATCGTACTGGCGTAAGGGAAGGCGCGACGATGCGAAGCGACGACCTGATCCGGCGCTGCGACGACTACCTGGCGGCGCATCCGATCGCCGCCGAGATGACGTTCGCCAACGGCTATCTCACGCTCGGCGCCGGGACTCGCCTGGCGAAGCTCGGCGCGACGCTCGACGAGGCGCGTCTTGCCGCGCTGCTGACCAGCGCCCACGGCGGGCCGATCGAGGCTTCGCGCCTCGCGCACGTCCGGCGCGCGGTCGAGACCTGGCGCGACGGCGATCGCGCGCTGGCGCTCACGCATCTTGCGCTGAGCCGCCTGGCGAAGCTCGGCGATCCTGTGGAGGGCGCGCGGCGGCTGTTCCTTGCAGACACGCTGACGAACGCCGGCGTCGCGCCTGACGTCATCGTCGCAGCGCTGACGAACGAAACGGCGATCAGCCAGCCGCCTGCAATGAAATATAGCCCTGACCAACCGCGCGTGCCGGCGGGCAGTCCGGACGGCGGGCAATGGACTAACGGCGATTGGGCCGGCGACGCGGCGCCGCAACCGCCGGTTCGCGCGGGAGGCGTCCAGGTCGCGGACGCCTCCTCAAACTGGGCGCAATATCTGGGACCGAGCGCCGGCTCCAATCGATCTGAGACGGGTGGCCGCACGCCTTCTCGTGCGCAGGTGCTCCTTCCTCTCTCGAGCAACTTCGTCAGCCATGTGAACGTTTCATGCGAGGAAATTTCGGAGTCTGACTTGGCGATTTGCCGCTCGGCCATCTTTGACGACGACCCCTACTTTCAGGGACAATGCATGAAAGGGATGCTGCAGCGAATGGACGAGTGCGCAAAGGGTCTGCCGCTTTCGCCGCTTCTCCCCTATTGATGAGACGACAATGTTGGACGTTCTAACGCTCCTCAAGGCCATGGCCGCCGCGCTGCAGAGCTCGAAACCATTGGAGTGGGCTTCGATCGCTCCGGTTATTGGCGTGCGTTTCCAGGGCGTCAGGCCGGTTGGCCGAAGCGGCTCCGCATCGGCGATCGAAAGCGGAACGTTGATTGATGGCGACCGACCGGTCGATGGAATCGTCTTCCAGAGCCCGCCGCGTCGCATCTCCCTGCTCTTCCCCGACTCCACGTTGAGCGATCCCGAAATCTCGTCACGGCAATTCGCGCCGCAGCAGCGCATTGTTCCATCCCAGACCACCGGCGGGTACGCGATCGCCTTCAACATCGGCGAGATTGAATGCGCGGTGCTGGCGTCCGAGCCTGGGCACTTGATTGACGGTCTCACCGCCAGCGAGCCGCGACGAGAGTCCGGGCGCGCATCTCCGTCAACTTGAACGACGCACGCGGCGGCGACTTAGACGCCAACAAGCCGATCGTCGGCGACGCGCATCCGAGTCCCCTGCCACAAGCCCGCATCGGCGAGCCGAACCATCGCCGCAAAGCGTGGTTCCGCGTCGCGCGACGGCGCGCTCATCCCAAGGACCGTCCGCCCATGCCCGACGAAGGCCGTCAGACGCCGTTGCCGCCGAGCCTTGTCGCTCGCCTTGCGCTCGCGGCGCGCTACGCGATCTCCGGCGTTGCGCCCGACACCTGGTTCGGACCGCAGCAGCCGCTCGCGCCCCAGGCGCCGCCGGAGGTCAAGGGGCGGCAGTTCGACTATCCGTTCGGCGTCAACCTCTC
>PLRT01000018.1:5000-31494 GCA_003164915.1 Hyphomicrobiales bacterium
GACATGCTGGTCATCGACGCCGCGACCCTCTACCCGCGCTTCTCGCGCGACGGCGCGCTCTACAGCCTCGACGTCATCGACGGCGCGACGATCACGCCCCTCATCGGCGAGGACGGCCGCTCGCCCGATCCGCCAGACCCGGCCTACCAGCAGATCCTGCACGGCGTGCCGGCGGCCGACTTCTCATCCGACGAACTGCTCTATCTTCCGCGCAACGTCCGCACCCACAAGCTCTACGGCTTCTCGCCGGTCGAGCAGATCGCGCTGACCGTCAACATCGCGCTGAGGCGCGAAGCGGCGACGCTCGACTATTATCGCGCCGGCTCGACCCCAGACGCGTTCGCGACGCTGCCAAAGGAATGGACGGTCGACCAGATCCGTCAGTTCCAGGATTATTTCGACGCGCTGATGAGCGGAAATTCGGCGCGCCGCCGCATGACCAAGTTCATGCCCGCCGACTTCCGCCTGATCGAAGCGCGCCAGCCGCCACTGAAAGACCAGTACGACGAATGGCTGGCGCGCGTCATCTGCTACGCGTTCTCGGTTCCCGCTTCCGCCTTCGTTTCACAGGTCAACCGCGCCACCAGCGAGACGCTGCGCCTGCAGGCGACGCAGGAAGGACTCGTGCCGTTGAAGGCGTGGATCAAGAGCGCGCTCGACCACGCGATCCAGGTCTGCCTCGGCGAACCCGATCTCGAATTCACCTGGGTCGGCGACGACGCGGTCGACCCGCTGCAACAGGCGCAGACGCTCAACATCTTGGTCGGCGCAGGGATCAAGACGATCGCCGAAGCGCGCGCCGAGCTGGGGCTGGCGGCGGAGGCGAAAGCGACGCCGGGGCTCGGAAAGTACAACCAGAATCACGACGAGGTTGGCCGCTTCACGGACGCCGCGCACGCCGTCGAGCCGGGCGCGAGCGGCGCGACGAAACCGAAAGGCGTGCAGGTCGCCGCCAACGACGATGCGAAAACGAAGAGCGGCGCCGGCGCGCTGAACGTTCGCATAACAAGCGCGAACGATGTTTCGGCTGCAGTGAGCCGAAAGGTGGCTTATCCTGAGGGCTGGCAAGCGTGTCATGAAAAATGTCTCGCCGAAACGGAGGGGGTTTGGCCGCCTTCGGATCGGCCGGGTCTTTACCGGAGATGCGTTCGAGCATGCTTGGGACCGGCAGGGGACGACTATTGACGACCACGACTTTCTCTAGCCACTCAAGGGGACGACGATGGACAAGGACATTGCGAAATCGCTCTTGTCGCTAGGCAAATCCTTCGACGACATAATTGTGAAAATGTTCGCGGAGGTCGAAAAGATCGCCGACGAAAACTTGAAATCTAGGTTTAACAAAGCGGTCGGCGATCTTATGGGAAGCGTCGCGCGCGACGTAATATTTCCGATAGAGAACTTGTATCCAGATCTGCGTCCCGAGGATTAAGCCCTGTGGCCACTGGCAGCTCGGGACAACAAGACCCCAGCATGTGGATGCGCCGCGCCGGCGGCGTCAAGCTGATCTCCGCTCCGACCGCCATTGAAATCGCAAGGCGGGTCTTGAACGATGAGCTCGGAGCTATTGAGGTCCAGCGCAATGAGCCCCTCACTGCTGCCGAGGACGACGACGCGTGGGTCATTATCGGCAGCGAGTCGGCCGAATTCAACGTCCAACATCCGCCGGTTTCTGGTTGGGCCGGCCCGTTGCGGATGCGGATTTCGCAATATGACGGACAGATTCTAAGCTACGTCTTCTCATTCGATTGGGGGAAGGCCAAGGCCGCGGTCGGGCCCAGCGGAGGGTGACTCCGGAGTGGGCAGACGGAACCGCCGCTCGCCCGACCCGGCCTATCGACAGATCCTGCACGGCGTGCCGGCGGCCGACTTCTCGTCCGACGAGCTGCTGTACCTGCTGCGCAACGTGCGCGCCCACAAACTCTACGGCTTCTCACCGGTCGAGTAGATCGCGCTGAGGCGCAAGGCGGCGACGCTCGACGATTATCGCGCCGGCTCGACCCCTGACGCGTTCGCGACGCCGCCGAAGGAATGGACGGTCGACCAGATCCGTCAGTTCCAGGATTATTTCGACGCGCTGATGAGCGGAAATTCGGCGCGCCGGCGCATGACCAAGTTCATGCCCACCGACTTCCGCCTGATCGAAGCGCGCCAGCCGCCACTGAAAGACCAGTACGACGAATGGCTGGCGCGGGTGATCTGCTACGCGTTCTCGGTTCCCGCCTCCGCCTTCGTTTCACAGGTCAACCGCGCCACCAGCGAGAGGCTGCGCCTGCAGGCGACGCAGGAAGAACCGTGCCGTTGAAGGCGTGGATCAAGAGCGCGCTCGACCACGTCGTCCAAGCGTGCCTCAGCGAGCCCGATCTCGAATTCGTCTGGGTCGGCGACGACGCCGTCGACCCGCTGCAACAGGCGCAGACGCTCAACATCTTGGTCGGCGCAGGGATCAAGACGATCGCCGAAGCGCGCGCCGAGCTGGGGCTGGCGCCGGAGGGCAAAGCGGCGCCGAGGTTCGGCAAGTACAATCCCAATCACGACGAGCGTGGGCGGTTCGCGACGGCGAATGACGCTGTCGAGCCGGGCGCGGCCGACGCGAAGGCACCGAAGAACGTCCAGTTCGCCGTTAACGATACGGCAAGGACGAAGAGCGACGCGAGCGGCGCGGCGATTGTCGCTGCGGGGCCGACCGAGGAAGAACCCAAGCTCGACTCGGAAGACGAAAGCGAAGGCGGAACCTACTTCGATCCGCAGACCGCGCGAATGATCACGTTTCCTCCCGGCTCTGCAATCGGCGCCGGAAGAGCGTCAGGTTGGATCAACCTGCGCGACTTGCCGCAGGGGCCAACCTTTCTCTCGGCGCCCGAAAGCGACGAGCCGCCGGGAACTGTCGCTGAAGCTGTCGCGCCGAACGGAGTCTTGCCTGGGGCGAGCGATCGTGGGCCGGAGTCGCCGCGCACCATGCCCGCGTCCGACGATCCGAACCGAGCCGCGTTGGACTTTGTCGCAAAGGCGTATAACGGAGAGACGCCTGTTTCGGTCAGCACGCCCGAAAGCCTTTCGCCTGGCGGCTTCGTCGCATTGTTGCCAGACGGAACTTACATTACCTTTCGCCCCGCTGGGCAGGCTAGTTCTCGAACGTCTGCAACCACGGCAACAGTCGAGCTTAATGGGCCGGGAATCAATGCGCTAAACGGAANNCCGTCGACTTGTGGGCGCAACAGCGCCTCGTCGTGCTCGCAAGTGAAGATATGTCCTTGGCCTATTGGTCGGGCGGCATCATCGACGACGTTCCAGGTTATTCGTCGCAGCGCTGGCAGCTCGCCGTCGACATGATCTATCGCTGCGTCGTCAGCGGCCTCTTGGAGCTCACTTATCCGACGTACCGCGACGACCATGATGCGTTCTTTCAGGCGATCAGGACGCGAAGTCCGTTCGACCAAAGCAAGGGCGTCCAATTCGACGAAAGCGGCGGCGTGTTGTGGAACTGGGAGCAGCTCTTCGGGACCGACAAACTCGTGGCCTTGGTCGGTAAGCACTTCCCCAAGACAGACGAATATGATCCGAACCTGAACCCGGCTTTCGTCCAGGAACTGCGGGAGATCTTCTCCGCCGCCGGCGTACCATGGTCCGACGCGCCGCTGCTGCCGGTGATGCCTGCGTCGGCAGGGGCCGCATAGACGCCTGAGCAGCCCACGCGGATACTTCTGTGCCTTCGAGCCCGCGAGCGCGGCGATGATCACGCCGCTGATCGGCGAGGACGGCCGCTCGCTCGACCCGTCCTACCAGCAGATCCTGCACGGCGTGCCGGCGGCCGACTTCTCCTCCGACGAACTGCTCTATCTTCCGCGCAACGTCCGCGCGCACAAGCTCCACGGCTTCTCGCCGGTCGAGCAGATCGCACTGACCGTCAACATCGCGCTNNTCGACCAGATCCGCCAGTTCCAAGATTATTTCGACGCGCTGATGAGCGGAAACACGGCGCGCCGCCGCATGACCAAGCTCATGTCGGCCGACTGCCGCCTGATCGAAGCGCGCTAGCCACTGAGGACCTACCAGACGCCGTTGGCCGCGCGTTCGCGAAAGCGAAGCCGCGTCGCGTCCGTTTGACTCGAAGACGTTTCCCTCACCCCAGGAGACCTCACCCATGTTCGTATTCGGATCGGGCGTGCTGATCGGCACGCCGCAAGGCGGGACGCCGATCAATTTCGGCCTCGCGCAGGAAGTGTCGCTCAACATCGCCACCTCGACCAAGGCGCTCTACGGCCAGTACAACTTTCCCGTCGCGATCGGCTCGGGCACGCGCAAGATGACCGGCAAGGCCAAGCTCGCGCGCATTTCCGGCCAGGCGCTGGGCGCGCTGTTCTTCGGCGTTGCGCCGAGCCCCGGCGCGACCCAGACCCAATTCGGCGAGGCGACGAGCGTCCCGGCGGCTTCGCCCTACACTTATACGCCGACCCATCAGGCGGACTTCGTCGCCGACCAGGGCGTCGTCTATGCCGCGACCGCGCTGCCGTTGAAGCAGGTCGCCTCGAGCCCGGCGGCGGGACAATATTCGCTCGCCGCTGGAGTCTACACATTTGCCGCCGCCGACGCCGGCGCGGGGGTGTTGATCTCCTACACCTACGCGCTTGCGGGAAGCGGCGAGAGCGTCGCGGTCAATTCCCAGCTCATCGGCCCCTCGGTGACGTTCTCGGCCAACCTCTTCGCCGCCGACCCAACCACCGGCAAACAGTTTTCGTTGCTGCTCTACAATTGCGTCGCCGACAAGCTCGCGCTCGGCACCAAGCTTGAAGACTTCATGATCCCCGAACTCGACTTCTCCTGCTTCGCCAACGCCGCCGGCCAGGTGTGCCAGCTCAACTTCGGAGACGCGGCGTGAACGAAGAGACCTTCGCAGTCGCGCTCGCCGGCCGCTCCTGGGCGCTGCCACATCTGCCGTTCCGCGCCATCAAGGCGATCCAACCGGCTTTGTTCTCGGTCTACGCCGACGCCGGCGGCGCCGAAATGTCGGCTTCGAGCGTCGCGCAGCTCGGCGAGGCGCAATTCGACCGGCTCGCCGAAGCGACCTGGCGGGCGATCGCCGTGGTCGAGCCCGCCCTCTCCTACGCCGAGTTCGTCGACCTGCCGTTCTCGGTGGCCGAGTTGATCCAGGCCTTCCCCGCCGTCGCCAAGGCGGCGGGCCTGCGCGCCGCCGCAGCGACCGAGGCGACGCGGGAGGCGTCGCCTCCTTCGGGAAAATCGACTTCGACCGGCTGATCGCCGAGGTCGTCGCCAACACCGGCTGGAGCTGGGACGAAGCGCTCGACGGCCTTACGGTTCCCCGCTACCTCGCGCTCGTCGCCGAGTGGCGCGCCCGACCGCCGGCGCATTGGCTCATCGCCGCCGCGCTGCATTACCGACCGCCTGAGGCCGAAGCGGGCGCCGCGACGCGCGCGCCGACCTTCGCCGCCCTGCGCGCGGCGTTCCCCGGCGGCAAGCTCTGAACCTGCGAGGCACGACCCATGGCCGACGCGACCGTCGCCGTCCGTTTCGCCGCCGATCTCGGCGACCTCGTCGCCGGGATCGGCGAGGCGCGCGATGCGTTATCGAGCCTCGCGCCGTCGTTCGTCGACCTCAACGGCCAGTCCGCCGCGCTCGCCGCCTCGATGACCGCAACCTTCAACCCGACCCGGCTCGCACCTTACGACGACGCCCTGACGACCTCGGCGGCGATCGCGCGCTCGCTCGCCGCCGCCCACGCCGAGGCGGCTGAGGCGATGAAGACCGCCCAAACCGACGCGTCGGAGGACGCGCTGCGCGCTGCACAAATCGCCGCGGCGGGCGAAGTCACGGCGGAGGCCGACGCGGCGCGACAGATGCTCGCCCTCTACGCCGATGAGTCGCGCGAG
This sequence comes from Hyphomicrobiales bacterium, assembly GCA_003164915.1. Classification (GTDB taxonomy): domain Bacteria; phylum Pseudomonadota; class Alphaproteobacteria; order Rhizobiales; family Beijerinckiaceae; genus Roseiarcus. The sequence goes on from PLRT01000018.1 coordinate 10,889, forward strand.
CACGAAATCACCATTGCGCAGAAACTCGCCTTGTCGCGCCAGGCGCTGGCCGAGGAGCTCGCGGCCGAGGTCGCGGCGCTGCAGCAGAAAGCCGCGCTCGGCGAACAGTCGCTGGCGCAGAAGACCCGCATCGACGAACAGATCCTCGCCGTCGAGCGGCGTACGCAGGACGAGATGGTCGCGCTGACCCGCAAGGCGGTCGACGAGCAGGCGCAACAATACCAGGCGTTCGCCGGCACGGTGACGCAGGCGTTCAATTCGCAATTGCATGGTCTGCTCTCGGGGACCGAAAGCTGGCGCACCGCGTTCAAGAATGTGCTCGAGGATCTGCTGATCAAGTTCATCGAATGGGGCGAGGCGACGGTCGTGCATCAGGTGGCGACCGAAGCCGCCAAGACCGCGGCGACGACCGCCGGCGTCACGGCGCGCACGGGAGCCGAACAGGCGGGCGCGGCGGCGTCGCTGGCGACGCAGGCGGCGACGATGGTGCGTTCGATCCTGTCCTCGGCGGCGGAAGCCTTCGCCGGCGTGTTCGGCTTTCTCGCGCCGATCATGGGCCCGTTCGCCGCCGGCCCCGCCACCGCGGCGCAGGCGACGGTCGCCAGCATGGCCGGCGCCGTCGCCGCCGCCGACATCGGCATGTGGCGGGTTCCCGAGGACATGCTGACGCTGGTGCATCACAACGAGCTGGTCATGCCGGCGGCCGAAGCTGGCGCGTTCCGCGGCCTGCTGTCGAACGAGGCGGCGGGCGACGCACAGAGCGCCGTGCATATCCACCCGACGACCAACTTCCATGTCTCGGCCGTCGACTCCGGCTCGGTCGCCCAATGGATGAGAGCCAACAGCGCGACGATGATGAAGGCGATCGACGAGGCGGTGCGGCACGGCGCCCATCTCGGCCTGCGCCGTCTGCGCGCTTGAGAGGTCGTCATGGCGAGCCTCAGCGGCGTCCACCTGCTGCCGGCGACCGGCGAGTTCACTTACGACACGATCGCCCATCAGGGTGCGGCCGCCGGCGAGGCGCTGCTGCCGTTGAACGCGTTCTTCGCGCCGGGCGGGACGAAAACCGATTGCGCCTATGCGCTCGACCAGCTGCAGGCCGCGCATCCGGAATGCGCGACGGTGTCGCTGGTGTGCGCCTGGTTCGCCGACTCGCTCGAGGCGGCGAGCTGCCGAATCTATCCGGCGACCAATTTCATCGGCGGGTCGTTCACCCAGGCCTCGGAGTCGTCGTGGATCGCCGACCAATGGCGCGTCTCCGGCCTGACGCAGAATTCGTCCGGTCTGATCGCCCTGCCGAGGCTGGCTAGCGGCGGCGCGGCCTATGGCGGCACGCCGTCCGACGCCAGCGTTGTGCGCTGCCTCCGCGACCTCAAGGCGCGCGGCTTCAAGGTCGTGTTCTATCCGTTCCTGCTGACGACGGCGTCGGGCTTTCCGTGGCGCGGGTTGATCGCGCACGCGCCGGACCTCTCCAGCGACGCGACCAGCGCCGTCGCGGCGTTCCTCGGCGCAGCGAGCGCGGCGCAGTTCACGCCCGACCCGGTGAACCTGACGGTCGGCTATTCCGGCGCGCCGACCGACTACACGTATCGGCGCATGATCTTGCATTACGCCTGGCTGTGCACGGTCGCGGGCGGCGTCGATCTGTTTCTGATCGGTTCGGAATTGCGCGGACTGGAGACGATCCGCGGCCCGGCGTGGACCCAGGCGGGAAGCGTCGACGCCAACGGCTGCGCGACCTGGGACTATCCGTTTGTCGCCGGCCTCGCCGCGCTCGCCGCCGACGTGCGGTCGATTTTCGACGGCCAGGGTTTTGCGCGCGGCGGATCGGGAACCGCCAACCTCGTCGCCTATTCCGCCGACTGGTCGAGTTGGATGGGCTGGCAGCACGCGGGCGAGGCCGGTCAGTGGCCGCATCTCGACGCGCTGTGGGCGAGCGCCGCGATCGACCGTGTCGGCTTCGACAATTACCTGCCGCTCAGCGACTGGACGACCGGCGACGGCGGCCTCGACGCGGTCAACTGGCTGCAGCCGGCGCCCGCCGCCGCCTGGCCGCCGAGCACGGCGGCGATGAACGGACTCGGCCTGAGCGGCGCGCCGACGATCTACGCCCTCGATTATCTCAAGGCCAACATCGAGGGCGGAGAGAAGTTCAATTGGTGGTACGCCGACGGGAACAACGACGGCCAGGGGCTCGATCCTAACGGCTCCGATCTGATCGTCTCGCTGCCCGAAGGCGACCGGCGGACGCAAACCCGCAGCCCCTATTCCGCCAATCAGCAGTTGCTCGCCAACAAGCAGCTGCGCTGGTGGTGGGCCAATCCGCATCCGGCGATCTACGATTCCGGCGACGGCCTCGGTTGGGCGCCGCACGGGCCGCCGACCGCCTGGACGCCGCAGATGAAGCCGGTCGCCTTGGTCGAATACGGCTTCCCCGCCTGCGACAAGGCGACCAACCAGCCCAATGTCTTCTTCGATCCGAAGTCGAGCGGCAGCGCGACGCCCTATTGGTCGATCTGGGATCCGATCCCCGGCGGCGGCTTCGCGCCGCGGCGCGACGACACGCTCGCCGAGCTCGCGCTGCAGGCCGTCTACGAATATTGGAACGTCGACGGCCGCAACGAGACGTCGACGGCCGGCGTGGTCATGGTCGACTTCGCCTGTTCCTGCGCCTGGGCGTGGGACGCGCGGCCGTTCCCGACCTTCCCGCTGCTCGCCAGCCAATGGGCCGACGCCGGCGACTGGGCGAGCGGCAATTGGCTCTCCGGCCGCGGCCCGGCGCTGGCGCCGCCCGCGTCGTCGCCGGCCCCGACGCCGGGCGACTACCCGAGCTTCCCGACGCTGGCGACGCTCGGCTGGTCGACGCATGTGCGGCCGCGGTTCGCCACCGACGTCGCCGACCATGTTTCCGGCCGCGCGACGCGACGGCCGAGCCGCGCCGAGGCGCTCTACGACGTCGAGCTGACCTACGAGTTGCTGCGCGCCGACGAGGGCTTCACCGAGCTGCAGACGATCGCCGGCTTCTTCGCCACGGTTGGCGGCGCGGCGTCGCCGTTCTGGCTGGCGCCGCCGGGCCTGGCGAATGCCGTCGGCCAGATCCTCGGCGCCGGCGACGCAACGACGACGCGCTTCGCGCTGGCGCGCACGATCGGCGGCGCGATCGAGCCGGTCGCGGGAACGTCGGGCGTCTCCGCCGTCTATCTCGACGGCGCGCCCCTGCCTGCCTCCGCCTGGTCGTGTTCCGGCGGCTATGCCCCGGCGATTGTCCTGGCCACCGCGCCCGCGGCGGGCGCGCTCGTCTCGGCCGACTTCGGTGTCCTGTGGCTCTGCCGTTTCGCCGACGACGCGCTCGACCTCGAGGCGTTCATGGCGATGCTGTTCGCGCTGAAGACGGTCAAGCTGCAGACGGTGAGGCCGTGAGCGGCTTCGCCGCTCGCGGATGGCGAATGGCGAGTGGCGAATGGGGAAGGCCGCCTTACCGCTCGCTATTCGCGACTCGCAACTCGCCTCTTCGTAGGAGCGACCCGTGACCACCCCGCCCCTCTTCCCCGCCCTGCCCGGCCAGGGCTGGAGCGTGCGCAAGAAGCCGACCTTCGCCACCATCGTCGCCTCGCATGTCTCGGGGCGCGAGGTGCGCGACGCGCTCTATGTCGATCCGCTCTGGCAGTTCGAACTGACCTTCGACGGGCTCGCCTCGGATGCGGCGAGCTACCCCGGCCTCGGCGCAGAGTCGCTGCAGGCCCTAATGGGCCTGTTCCTGCAATGCCAGGGGCAATGGGGGACGTTCCTCTATGTCGACCCGAGCGACAATTTCGTCAGCGGCCAGGCGCTCGGCGTCGGCGACGGCGCGACGACCAGCTTCCCGCTGGCGCGCGCGCTCGGCGGCTTCCTCGAGCCGGTCGGCTGGACGACCAGCGTCTCGCTGGTGACGGTCGCCGGCGCAGCGCAAAGCTCGGGATGGACGCTCACAGCGCCCAACAGCCTCGTCTTCGCGACCGCGCCGGCGAGCGGCGCGGCGATCGCCGCCAGCTTCGCCTACGCCTTTGTCTGCCGCTTCGACGACGACGCCGCAGAATTCGAACAGGCGATGCAGAACCTGTGGCGGCTCGACAGCCTCAAATTCCGCTCGGTGCGCTCGTCATGAAGACCGCCTCTCCCGCGCTGATCGCCTTTCTCAATGCGGCGCGCGCCAACCCCGACTCGCCGATCGCCTTCGCCGAATGCTTCGCCTTCACGCTGGCGACGGGAACCGTGCTCGCCTATGCCAACGTCGACCGACCGGTCGTCTACAACGGCCTCACCTACGCCGCCGACGGGCCGCTGGTGCAGGGGCTGAAATACCGCTGTTCGGTCGGCCTCGAAGTCGACAAGCAGCAGATCGCCATCGCCGCGCGGCCGACCGACCTCGTCGCCGGCGCGCCGTTTCTCGAAGCGTTGCGCGACGGCGCCTTCGACGGCGCGAGCGTGCAGCGCGACCGCGTGTTCATGACCGCGCTCGGCCAGCCGCCGATCGGCGGGGTGACGCTGTTCAAGGGCCGCGTGTCGACCGTCGACTCGGTCGGGCGCACCAGCGCGACGATCACNNAGCGTCATCGCCTTCGCCGGTGCGTTGGCGATTCACGCCCAAGGCTCGCTGGTGTTCTCTTCCGGCGTCAACGCCAATCTGCGCGCGACGGTGAAAAGCGTCGTCGCCGGCGTTTCGTTGAGCCTGATGTACCCCCTGCCCGCCGCGCCCGCCGCCGGAGATGCCCTCACCGTCTATGCCGGCTGCGACCACACGCCGGCGACTTGCGCCGCGCGCTTCGCCAACCTCGCCAATTTCCGCGGGTTTCCTTACGTGCCGCCGCCGCAGATCGCGTATTGAGCGGCGTCGGTGAATAGTCCGCGCTTCGCCAATGTCGAGCGGCGCCGCCGTCACAACTCAGACCCATCGGAGCCGCCATGGACGAGCTCAGCGACCGCGCCCGCGTCGTCGCGTCGGCGCGCGAATGGATCGGCACGCCCTATCACCACATGGCCGACGTCAAGGGCGCGGGCTGCGACTGCGCGATGCTGCTGGTGCGGGTCTATTGCGACCTCGGCCTCACCGAGCCGTTCGATCCCCGCCCCTATGCGCGCGACTGGCATCTGCATCGCAGCGAGGAGCGCTATCTCGGCTTCCTGCTCGCCCGCGCGCGCGTCGTCGCGGCGCCGCAGGCGGCGGACGTCATCCTCTTCCGCTACGGCCGCTGCTTCTCGCACGGCGGCATCGTCACGCGCGCCGAGCCGCTGACGATCGTCCACGCCTTCGCGCCGGCGGGGCGGGTGATCGAGGAAGAGCTGTCGCACAACGCCGAGCTCGCTCAGCGGCTCGGCCAGGCGCGCTTCGCCAGCTACTGGGGCTAGGTCGTCATGAGCTGGTTTCGACAGACCAAGACGACCGGCGTCACGCCCGACTACACCGGGCTGCAATTGCANNGGCAAGGGCGGCCTGTTCGCGTCGTCGAGCGGCTACACCTACAGCGCCGACCTCATGCTGGCGCTTTGCGAGGGGCCGATCGCCGGGATCGGCCGCATCTGGCGCGACCAGTCGACCTATACGCTCGCCAAGCTCGGCCTCAGCTTCTTCAACGGCGCGACGCCGCAGGCGACCTGGGGCTATCTTTCGGCGACGTATCCCGCCGAAGCGCTCGCCTATCAGGGCACGGCCTTCGTCTCGGCGGCGAATTACAACCTCGGCTCGAACGCCTCGATCGGCAACCACAATTTCGAGATCATCGGCCTGCTCGCCGGCTCGGGCGTCAACGGCGTCGACGCCGATCCCGCTCAGGTGATCGCCGACTTCCTCACCAATCCGCAATATGGCGCGGGCTTCGATCCGGCGAGCATCGACGCGTCGACCCTGTTCGGCGCCTCGGGCGACTCTTCGCTGCAGACCTATTGCCTGGCGATGGGGATCGCCTTCTCGCCGGCGCTCACCGACCAGGAACAGGCCTCGAGCGTGCTCGCGCGCTGGCTGCAGATCGTCAATTGCGCGGCGGTGTGGAGCGGCGGCCTGCTGAGGTTCATCCCCTACGCGGATCAAGCCATCGCCGCCGGGACTCACGCCGCCACCACCGTGCCGACGATCGTGCCGACACCGACGCCGGCCGGCTCCGGGGCCACGCCGCCGCCTGCGATCATGGTCTGCGGCGCATCGGAGTTCGTCGCCGACGGCGGCGTCAAATACGCCTTCACCGGCGCGCCGATGAGGAGCGTCGGCGCGGCGACGCCGAGCGCAAAGGGCGCGTACGGGATTTCGCCGGCGGGAACCTACCTGTTCGCTCCGGCCGACGAGGGCGAAGCGATCGAGATCGCTTACACCTACGCGATCGGCGACAGTTTCACGCCGAACCTGACGCCGGTCTACGACCTCGCCGACGCCGACTTCGTCGACGAGAAGGGCAACAAGGATCCAGTGCAGGTCGCGCGCGTCGACCCGTATTCGCTGCCGACGATCCAGCGCGTCGAGTGCCTTTCGCGCTCCAACGAATATGCGACCATTCCGGTCGAGGCGCGCGACCAGTCGCAAATCGAGCTCTTTGGCGTCCGAGTCGGGACGACGATCCAGGCCCACGAGATCTGCGACGAGATCAACGTCGCGCCGATCGTCGCGCAGACCATCCTGCAGCGGCAGCTCTATGTGCGCGCACGCTACGCGTTCAAACTGTCGTGGGAATATTGCCTGCTCGATCCGATGGACGTCGTGACGATCAACGACGCCAATCTCGGCCTCGCCGCCTGCCCGGTTCGCATCGTCGCGATCGAGGAGGACGAGAAGGGGCTCATCGCCGTCACAGCTGAGGAGCTCACCGCCGGGGTGTCGACGCCCGTGCTCTATCCCTCCGCCTCGACGACGGGCGTCGCGATCAACCGCGGCGTCGACGCCGAACCGGTCAACCCGCCGCTGATCTTCGAGCCGCCCGCGGCTCTGACGGGGGGAGTCGCGCAGGTCTGGGTCGGCGCCTCCGGGGGCGTCGGCGGCGTCGCCGATCCCAACTGGGGCGGCGCCAATGTCTGGCTGTCGCTCGACGACGTCTCCTATTCGCAGATTGCGACGATCACCCAGCCNNGAGCAGGGCGCGACGCGTTCGCTCGTCGACGACGAAATCCTCGCCTACCAGAGCGCGACGCTGACCGCCCTCAACGCCTATGCGCTGACGGGCCTGCAGCGCGGCCTCTACGGAACCACTGGCGTGGCGCACGCAGCCGGGGCGCCCTTCGCGCGGCTCGACGACGCGGTGGTCGCCTACGACCTGCCGTCCAATTTCATCGGCTGCACCCTCTATTTCAAGCTTCAGAGCTTCAATCTCTTCGGCCAAGGCCTCCAGGATCTCTCGACCTGCGAGGCCTACGCCTTCACGCCGCTCGGCGACGGCGTCGACGCGCCGATCGCCGCGCAACTCGCGAGCGGCGTGCCGCTCGACCTCGGCGCGATTTCCGGCGCGCCGGCGCTCGCCGACGATTTCGGCGCGCTCGTCGGCGCCGTTTCCGGCGCGCTCGATCTGGGAGTGGCTCAATGACCGAACAATTGCAGTTGCGGCGCGGCGCGGCTTCGCAGGTCGCCGCCTTCACCGGCGCGCCAGGCGAGATCGTCGTCGACACCACCAACAACCGCGCGGTGGTCAGCGACGGCCTGACCGTCGGCGGCTGGCCCGCCGCCAAGCTTGCCGAGGTCGTGACCAACACGCGCACAGCGGTCGCCGACGCCGCCTATGCGGCGCTGCCCTCCGATCGCCTGATCGCCTTCACCGCGCTGACCGCCGCGCGCGTCGTCACGCTCTGCGCCGCCGCCGCCTATCCCACAGGAACGCGGCTGACGATCGTCGACGAAAGCGGCGCCTGCTCGGCCACCAAGACGATCACGCTGGCGATCGCCGGAACGGACACGATCGACGGGGCGGCGAGCGCGGCGCTGAGCAGCGCCTACGGCTATCTCGCGCTCGAGAGCGACGGCGTCGGCAAGTGGACGATCGTCGACCAGGCGACCAGCAATCTCGGTCCGGTCGGCATCGGCACGGCCGCCGATCCCAGCAATCCGCTGTCGGTCTACGGCGCCAGCGCACTGTTCAACGGCGTGAACTTCAGCTTCACGCTCAACAAGGCCGCCGCCGGCGACACCGCCTCGATCCTGTTCGAAGACGGCTTCTCCGGGCGAGCCCAGGTCGGCCTTTGCGGCAACGACAATTTCAGCTTCAAGGTTGCGCCGGACGGCGTGACCTGGGTGACGGCGCTGACCATCGCCGCGGCGACCGGCGCGGCGACCTTCGGCGGCGCGCTGCTGTCGACCAGCGCCGCGGGGATCGGTTACGCGACCGGCGCCGGCGGGACGGCGACCCAGGCGACATCGAAGTCGACCGGGGTGACGCTCAACGCAGCGGTCGGGCGGATCACGATGAACGCCGCGTCTCTGGCGGCCGGCGCGATCGTCTCCTTCACGCTGACCGATTCGTCGATCGCCGCCAACGACCTGCTCGTGCTCAACCACGTCTCGGGCGGCACGGCCGGCGCCTACACGCTCAACGCGCAATGCGCCTCAGGCTCGGCGGCGATCAATGTCCGCAACGCCACCAGCGGCGCGCTCGCCGAAGCGATCGTCGTCGCCTTCGCCGTCGTCAAGGGCGCCGCGTCCTGACGCTGCGCGCCTCGCGCCCCAACTCCTTTCACAACCAGAGGACATCCCATGCTCGCGTGTCGCTCGCTGCGCCCTATGCTCGCCCGCTTCGGACTGGTCGCATCGCTGTCGTTGGCCGCCGGCGGCGCGCTGGCGCAGGACCATTACGACGTCGCCGGGACCCGGATTCCCGCCTTCGTGCTTATTGACGGCTGCCCGAGCGAAGGCGCCTGCGCCGGGCCGAACGGATCGGCCAATCCGCTGTTTGTCGCGCCGGCGGCGGGCGCGGCCTGGGCGTCGGGCCTCGTGTCGGCCTCCCCGCCGAGCGGGCTGTCGCCGGGCGTTTCCGCGCAGCCCTCGATGACCGAATATGGCGCGCTGCGCGTCGTCATCGACACGCCGAGCGGGACCGAGGTCGACGTCACGCAGGCGCAGCCGACCTATCCCTATGCTTCGACCTCGTGGACGGTGAACGACGTATCCTGCACCTCGGCCGGGACCGTGGTCGCGCTCGCCGACTCGACCGGCGCGGCCAAGCAGCGCAGCTTCGTCAACGTCTCGGGGACGACGATCTACATCGGGCCGGTCTCGGGCGTGACGGCGACGACCGGCTTCGCCATTCCCTCCGGCGTCGCGCCGAGCAATCCGGCGCCGGGCTACACCGGGCCGGTCTATTGCTACGCCGCCTCGACCGTCTCACTCGGCGTCAGTCAGCTCCAGTGAGGCGCTGAGATGATCCGCTCCCTCATCGGTCGCTTGCGGCGCGCTTGCGCCTTCGCGCCGGCCCTCGCGCTTGTCCTCGCGCCGGTCGCGGCCGAGGCGTTCTTCGTTCCGCATTATCAGCGCGCCTGGCCGGCGCTGGCCAACAGCGGTTCCTTCACGCCCGCCTGCGTCCGGCTCGGCTTCGCCACGAACGGCGCCGCCGAGTCGAGCAACGTCTCGGTGCTTTCCCACGACGAATGTCCGGGGACGCGCTATGCGATCAGCAGCATCCGGTGCCTGTTCGCCAACTTCTATGTCAACGGCAGTGGCGGGAACAACCCGGAGACGCCGACCGGCAATTCGCTGAACGTCGATTTCGCCACCGCCTTCGTCAACGGGACCGCCTATCCGTTCACCTTCGGCGGCGCGCTCGGCGTCGCTATTCCGAGCGGCGGTTTCGTCTGGACCGATCCGCTGATGAACGGCGCTTCGCCGCTGACGATCGCGGCGTTGCAGGCGTGGTTCGTCAGGGCGAGCCAGACCGTTCCGGCAAACGGGGTGATCCCCGTCGCGCTGACGGGTCCGATTGGGCCTTACTACACGAATTCGACCGTCGGCGACGGCGTCGGCTATTACACCAGCCCGCAGACCAGCAAGCGCACCTCCGGGACGGTCCCCGCCTACAACAACGGCAGTTCCAACGCCGGGCCGGCCTTGTGCGTCGCGCAAGGGTGGGATGGATCGAAAGTCTACGCCATCGTCGGCGACAGCATCGGCGCCGGGCAGAACGACGGCGACATTTCGTCGCCCGACGTCGTCGGCGCCGAGCAGCGCGCGCTGTGGGACGCGGCCTCGGGCAATCGCAATTACGTCAACATGGCCTTCTACGGCACCAAGCCCGAGGACCAGGCGTCGATCGCCGCCGGCCAGCAGCAGTTGCGCATGCGGGCGCTGCGATCGCTCCCCAACCGGCCGTTCAACGAAATCCTGTCGGAGATGGGGCAGAACTCGCCGACGGTGACCGGAACGTCGCTGGCGGCGTTTCAGACGGTCGAGCGGGGCTATTGGGGCTTCTGGCGCAACGAATGCCCGGAATGTTCGCTCTTCCAGGTGACGTTCCCCGCGCACGCCGGCAGCGCCAACAACACGGACTGGACGACGCTCGCCGACCAGGCCGGCGACTGGCCGACCGGGGTGCGCTGGCTCGGAGGCGCCTGGATCGCCGCCAACCTCGGCCTGCCGAGCTACGTCACGGGCATCGACCTGACGACGCCCTTCACCACCGGCTCGGGCTTTACCAGCCAGGCCGGGTTGTGGCCGATCACCGGCTGGTCGGCGACCCTCGCGGCGGCGCCGGCGACGAACCAGCGCTACGCCTCGATCGCCGGCGCGACGGCGCCGACGGCGGGCGACGATCTCGTGTTCGAGCCGGGGACGAGCAACGTCGAGATCCAATCGATTATCACGGTCACCGGATCGGCCTCGCCCTGGACGGTGTGGCTGGGGGCGAACATCGCCAAGACGCACGCCTCCGGCGCGGCCGTCGGCGCAGCGACGACCTACGAGGGCACGCATGCGGGCACGCGGCTCTACAAGGCGGCGGCCAATGCGCTGATCGCGCTGAAGACCAGCGGCGCGCTGCCGTGACGCGCCGCCTCGACTGACCAACCGAAAGGCTGAGCCATGATGAAACCGCTTCGTCGCGGCGCGGCGGCTTGCGCGCTGGCGCTGGCGTCCGTCGTTCCTGGGCTCGCGGCCGCCAACGAGGCGGCCGGCGAAGCGGCCGGGCGCCGATGATCCACCTTCCAGCCGAAGCGCTTCCGGTCTGCGCCGCTGCGATCGTCCTCGCCGCCGCGTGGCTGATCGCTGTCATGGGAGCCAGGAAATGACGCCCGCCCTTCCCATCGTCAAGCAAACGCCGTCGCCCAACTACACGCCGGTCGCCATCGCCCACGACCTCGTCGTCGTCCATCTGATGGAAGGCGGCTACGCCGGCTCGGTGGCGTGGCTATGCCGCGCCGCGACGCAGGCCTCGGCGCATCTGTGCATGAACGACGACGGCTCCGAATTCACCCAGCTCGTGCCGCTCGGCATGAAGGCGTGGGCGGAATGCGCGTTCAACGGCCGCGCGATCTCGATCGAGGCGCCGGGCTTCACCACCAAGGGCGTGGCCGACGCGACGCTGAAGGGCCTGGCGCGCGCGACCGCGTGGCTCTGCCATGCCTACGCCATCCCGCCGGCCTGGGCCGAGGGCGGCCAGGGCCGCGGCGTCTGCTCGCATCACGATCTCGGACAGGCCGGGGGCGGCCACGTCGACATCTGCGGAATCGGCGACGCGACTTGGCAGGCGTTCATGGGGCTGGCGAAGGCCGAATACGACGCCTTCGCCGCCGGGCCGCTGCCGGCCTGGGCGCTGCACGGGCTGCCGGCGCCGCACGCGGTCGAACTGCCGCCCGACGTCGCGCCCGAGCCATCGCACGGCGGGGCGATCCGCAGCGAGCCCGGCGACGACAAGCTGCGACCGCATCCGACGGCTTCCGGCTTCCCCGCCGGCTCGGCCGCCGACCTGCAATGGCGGCTCAACAGGGCCGGCGCGACGCCGCTGCTCGACGTCGACGGCCGCGCCGGGACGCTGACGCGCAGCGCCATCGCCGCCTTCCAGGGCCGCCATGGGCTCTACGTCGACGGACTGCTCGGGCCGAACACGTGGGCGGCGCTCGCTGCGGCGAGCGCGTGATCACCGGCTTCGGCGCGTTCGCCGTCGACGCGCTGCTGATCTGGACGGCGATTCTGCTGGCGGCAGGCAAGGACAATTCAAAATGAAAACCGCGATCGTCGTCGGCATGCAGAGCGAGGCCAATATCGTCGGCCAGCGGCCCGACACAATCGTCGTCGTCGGCGCGGGCGACGCGAACAAGCTGGCGGCCGACCTGGAAGCCGCCATCGCCGGCGGCTGCGATCATGTGCTGAGCTTCGGCGCGTGCGGCGCGCTCGACCCCGCACTCGAAGCGGGCCAGATCGTCGTCGGCTGGTCGCTGACCGGCCCGGCGCTGACGATCGCGTGCGACCGCGCGTGGGCGTCGAGCCTGCTGGCGTCGGCGGGGGGAAAGATCGTCGTGGCGACTGTCGCGACCAAGACGGTGGCGAGCGCCGCCGACAAGGCGGCGCTGCGCATCCTGACCCACGCCGACGTGGTCGATTTCGAGACCTGCGTGGCGGCGCGCGTCGCCAGCGCGCACGGGATCCGCTTCGCCATGCTGCGGGCGGTTTCCGACACCGCCGACCAGGACATTCCCCCCGCGGCGCTGGCGGCGCTCGGCGCGGGCGGCGGGGTCGACGTGTGGGCGGTGATCGAGCAACTCGCCGCGGACGACGCGCAACTGCCCGCGCTGATGCGGCTCGCCGAGTCCTCGTCGCTGGCGTTCGGCGCGCTGGCGCAGGCGCTGGCCGACATCGGCAAGAATTACGGCGCGGCCGACGACGCGCCCTGACGGTTTGCAGATCCGCGCGACGCTGTTCCGGCCGGCTGGCGTCGCGCGGCTCCTCGTCGGCCGGAACGCTTCTGAGGAGAAGCCCATGAACTTCAATCCGAAAATCGGCGTCTACGTGAGCGTGGTCGCCGTCGTGGTGTCGGTGATCGCGATCATGAGTCCGGGCGCGTTTCCGAGCTACGTCCCGGCGGGCGGCGCGGCGGCGATCATCAGCACCTGCGCCTTCCTCAACATCCTCTTCAACGCGGTCAACGGCGTGCTGCATCTCTATTCGTCGTCGCAGCCAGGGCCGCTCGCCCCGCCCGATCCGCCGGCGGTGAAGGCGGCGATGGCCGCCGCGGCGAGGACCGCGTCCGCGCTGCTGTTCGGGCTGCTGTTCGTCGGCGCGTCGGCGCTCAGCTATCCGACGATGGCGCACGCCGGTCCGTTGGAAGAGCCGAAGATCGGCTCGGGCCGCGCCGGGCCGCCGAGCGCGCCCCTGCCGCCGATCGAGCCGAAGATCGGCCCCGTGCAGCCGGCGCCCGAGGCGACCGTCAGCGCGGGCGACAGCGGCAACCCGCTCAACGCGATCGGCGAATGGGCCGAGAAAGACATGGCCAACGCCATCGTCGCCTCGACCAAATATCCCGACGTGCAGGACCAGGTCGGCAAGGCGTGCCTGACCCAGATCCAGACGCTCGCCAACATGATCCACGACCACCCGCTGCCGGCGACCTTCATGCTGGCGACCGACATCGAATACGGGCGGCTGGTGCAATCGGAACTGAACCATGTCTGCGCCAACCCTTCCTGCGCGCAGGTGTGGCAGGACGCCCAGAACGCCGCCAAGGCGCTCGAGGTGATCCCGCTGCCGATCAGCTTTGCGACCATCTGCGGCAAGGTTCCGGTCGTCGGCCTGACGCTGCCCACCGCGACCCCGACGCTGGTGGCGTCGTCGATTGCGAACCCAGGGCCGCCGTCGATTGCGAACCCGGGGCGGTGAGATGAGCGACGACGTCGCCGTCATCGACGCCGCCCACGCGGCGGCGGTCGAGCGCGCGTTCGCGGTGCTGGTCGGCGGGCTGGCCGAACCGGACGAGGCGGCGTCCGCGCCGGCGCGCTTCGCCGCGGCGGTCGCGCTCGCCGAGCGGGCGCGCGGACTCGCACTCGCCGCCTGCGCGCCGGCCGGGGCGGCGGCGCCTGCGCCGATCGTCATCCGCTTCGTCACCTGCGGCGATCCAGCCTCGGCGATCATCCGTCGCGGCGAACTCGGCTTCTGGGCGAGCCATGTCGAGGCGCTGACGCCGGACGGCTTGCTGCTCGGCGCCCACGCCGACGGCGGCGTCGCCAAACGCCCGCGCAACTACGACGCCGGCCAGTGGACGCGCGAGCTCTACGCGACCGTTCCCGCGACGCCGGCGCAGCAGGCGGCGTTCTGGTCGGCGCTGGATGGGCTGATCGGCCATCCCTACGACATGGACGCGATCAAGGCGATGGCGATTGGGGAACTGACCGGCATGGCGAGCCTCGCCGACAACGCCGGCGCGGCCGAGATCTGCTCGGCGGCGATCCTGATCGGCCTGCTGGCCTCAGGCCACGCCAAGAGCGCGCCGGCGACCATCCGCCTGACGACGCCGCGCGACGTCGCCCAGATCGTCTCGGCCTATGTCGCGCTGCCCGCGCCGCATGCGGGGAGAAGGGATCTGCCCAAGGAGCTCCCATGACCGTCAAGACCCTCGTCCATCCGACGACCGGCCAGACCTTCCGGCTCGGACGCAAGCTCGCCCCGGCGCGGCCGCGGCGGCTGGCGCGCTTCGCCCGTTTCTCCTCGGCCGCCTCGCCGATCCCGGCCTCGACTGGCTACACCGCCTATCCCGCCGGATCGTCGGGCGACGCCTGGTTCAAGAATGTGCTCGGCAACGACAAGCTCGGCGACTGCACCTGCGCCGGCGCGCTGCATGTCGCCGGCGCCTGGTTCGCCAATGTCGGCGAGGACGTGCCGTTCAATCCCGACGACGCGATCGCCCTCTACGAGCGCGCCTGCGGCTACAATCCCGCCGACCCGTCGACCGATCAGGGCGGCAACGAGCAGGATGTGCTGACCGCGATCCAGATGTACGGCCTCGAGCCCGACGGCTCGCACAAGATCGCCGGCTTCTGCGCGGTCGACGGATCGAATCTCGACGAGGTCCATCGCGCGATCTACGAGCTGGAGAACGTCTATTTCGGCCTGGCGCTGCCCGACGCCTGGATCAACCCGTTCCCCGCCGGCGACGGCGCGACCTGGGACGTCGCGGGCGATCCCGATCCGTCGAACGGCCATTGCGTGGTCGGCCTCGACTATCGCGCCGACGGCGCGGTGCTGATCAACACCTGGGGCCTGCGCGTCTGGCTGACGCCGGCGGCGATCGCCAAATACGCCGTCCCCGCCGCGCAGGGCGAGGTCTATGCGCTGTGGTCGGAGGACGCGCTGTCGCGGGCGACCGCCAAGTCGGCCGGCGGCTTCGACGCGGCCGGGCTGAAGGCCGCCTTCGCCGCGCTGCAGGGGGCGGCGTGAACGCCGCAGCCGACCCGCGCGCCGACATCGCCGAGGCCGACCAACTGATTGGCCGCACAAGGAACTGAAACCGCGGCGGGGCCGCCTCGAGCGGCCCGGCAAGAAATCCGCTCGACGGGGAACCCTCCTCTCATGTCGACCAACTCACCGTCCTGCAACTCGACGTGGGGATTCGTCGAGTGGGCGATCACCGGGCTCGTGACGCTCGTCGCCAGCGTCGGCGCCTTCGTCTGGCGGTTGACGCTCCGGCTCGAGGCGATCGACGCCAGCCTGACGCGCGCCCGCCAGGACCTCGGCGAGACCCGCCAAGCGAGCGAGGCGGCGGCGCAACGGCTCGCCGACCGCTTCGATCAGCTGCACGAGGAGTCTTCTCGTCTGCGGGAATCGGTCGGCGCGCTGCCGACCCGCGACGACCTGCGCAGCCTCGACGCACGCATCGCAGAACGCCTGGAAGCGCTGGCGGCGCGGCTCGATCGCGCACTCGACGCGTGAGAGGCGCGAAGGCTCAGGTTTCCGCTTCGAGTCGCGCGCGCAGCTCTTGCGGAACCCGCATCGGCCGGCCATTGCGCAGCGATACGACGAGGATCTTCGCGGTCGCCAGCGTTTGCCCGGCGCGAGACACCGTCTGGGCGAACTCGATCGCCGCGCCGCGGACGGCGGCGACTCGCGTCTCGACCTCAAGCAGCTCGTCGATCGCGGCCGGCGCGAAATAGTCGATCTCGAGCCGACGAACGACGAAGATGACGCCCTGCTCGCCAGCCAGGACGCCATGCTCGTAGCCGACCGCGCGCAACCATTCCGTCCGGCCGCGCTCCATGAATCGGATATAGGCCGCATGGTAGACGCGCCCGGAAAAGTCGGTGTCCTCGTAGTAAACGCGCACAGCAAGGCGGTGAATAGACGGCGACATGGTCATTGCGGATGCGCTCCCGGTTCGGCGCGCGGGGAAACTAGCGCCCGACGGCGGCGACGAAAAGGCGGATCGCGGTTTTGACCCTGCCGAGGCGCGATGCTATGCGCGCCCGCATGCGGGTCATCTTCATGGGCGCGCCGGATTTCGCCGTTCCGGCTTTGCGCGCGATCGTCGAGCGTGGCCACGAGGTGGTCGCAGTCTACACGCGCTCGCCCCAACCGGGCGGACGGCGCGGCCTCGAACTGACCCGGACGCCGGTTCATCGGCTCGCCGCTTCCCTGGGCCTGACCGTCGAGGCGCCGGCCACATTGCGCAATGCGGAGACGCAGGAGGCCTTCCGCGCCTTCGCCGCCGACGTCGCCGTCGTCGTCGCCTACGGCCTCATCCTGCCGCCGCCGGTTCTGGCGGCGCCGAAGCTCGGCTGCCTCAATCTCCACGCTTCGCTGTTGCCGCGCTGGCGCGGCGCCGCGCCGATTCAGCGCGCGCTGATGGCCGGCGACGCCGAGACCGGCGTCGATCTCATGCGCATGGAGGAAGGACTCGACACCGGCCCGGTCGCGCGCGAAATCCGCACGCCGATCCACCCTGACGAGACCGCCGGCGAACTCGCCGTGCGGCTCGCCGAGATCGGCGCCGGGCTGATCGCCGAAGCGCTGCCCGAGCTCGCCGGCGGCCGTCTCGCCTTTCGTGCGCAAAGCGCCGAGGGCGCAACCTATGCGCATAAGATCGACAAGAGCGAAGCGGCGATCGACTGGAGCGCCGACGCCGTCGCGGTGAGAAACCGCATCCACGGCCTATCGCCCGCGCCCGGCGCATACGGTGAAATCACGATCGGCGGACGCCCCGAGCGCGTCAAGATTCTGCGCGCCGAAGTTGTCGCGCAGGCCGGCCAGCCCGGGGCCGTGGTCGACCCGACGTTGGTCGTCGCCTGCGGCGACCGCGCAATCCGGGTGATCACCGCTCAGCGCCCGGGCAGGACCGCGATGAGCGGCCGGGAGCTGATGCGCGGCGCCAAGCTCGAGGTCGGGGCGCAATTCAATCCGGCAGCGCGGCCTCAAAGCGAGCGCTGAGCCGGCGCTTCAGCTCGTCCTTGCAAGCGTCGGCGGCGCGCAGGATCTGGCCCGCGCGCAGGAAGTCGAGAACGCCGAATTGTTCGACGCCGGGCCGCACGAGAATGTCGGGCGCCCGCATCTTCAGCTTCTGTGCGGTGATCGCGCCCTGCATGATCTGCGCGGCGCCGAACATCGACTCGAATGGCGCAGGACGGCGCGGCTCGCGTCGGCGCCCGCCGAAGGTGACGTCGACGCCGATGACAACGTCGGCGTGATCGAACAGCAGATCATAGGGCAGCGGATTGACCGCGCCGCCGTCGATGAGAAAGCGTCCTTCGTAGGCGACGGGCTGAATCAGCCCGGGGATCGCCATCGACCCGGCAACCGCCGGCGCCAGCGGGCCGCTCGACACCACGAGCTCGCGGCGATCAAAGAAGTCGGTCGCCACGACCAGCAACGGCGTGGCCAGGCTCTCAAAGAAATCCGGCACCGCATCCGGCCAGAAGAGATCGAGGCAGACTTCGCCATCGAGCAGCACCGGATTGCCGCGGCCGTGGAGAACGAGGTCCGAGAAGCGGCCAACCCGCGCGCGCAGGAACTTGCCCATCACCTCGCCGCGATTGCGCAGGGCGCCGAGCGCAAAGGCGCGGATGTCGCGGCCAGGCATGCCGGCCGCGTGGGCCGCGCCGATCACCGCGCCGATCGACGTCCCGGCGATCGCCGCCGGAGCGACGCCGAGTTCGTCGAGCGCCTCGAGCACGGCGATGTGGGCGAGGCCGCGCGCGCCGCCGCTGCCAAGCGCGATGGCGACAACCGGTTCGGATGCGGCGCCCCGGCCAAGGCGCGAACGCGTTTCGTCGTCCATTCAACCGACCTCGGTCTTCGCCGCCACGGCGCGCCAGCCGATGTCGCGTCGGCAGAAGCCGCCTGGCCAGTCGATGCGATCGACGGCGGCGTAGGCGCGCGCCCGGGCCTCGGCGACATCGCGGCCGCGTGCTGTGATCGCCAGCACGCGCCCGCCGTCGGCGACCAGGGTTTCGCCGTCCAGGCGCGTGGCGGCGTGCAGGATCGAAACGCCCGGCGTACGCGCCGCTTCTTCGAGCCCGCGGATCGGCGCGCCTTTCTCGGGCGTCCCCGGATAGCCGCGCGCCGCCATCACCACCGTCAGGGCGGCCTCGCTTGAAAACTGCGGCGCGCGATCCGGCGCGGCGCCCTTCGCACATCCGAGCAGAAATTCGAGCAGATCGTCGTCGAGCCGGGCGAGGATCGCCTCAGCCTCGGGATCGCCGAAGCGGACGTTGAACTCGATCAGCTTCGGTCCGTCGGGTCCGACCATCAGGCCGGCGAACAGCACGCCGCGAAACGGCGCCCCGCGCCTGGCCATGCCGGCGACGGTCGGCGAAACGATTTCGCGCATCACCCGTTCGCTCAACGCCGGCGTCAGCAGCGGTGGCGGCGAATAGGCGCCCATGCCGCCGGTGTTGGGGCCGACGTCGCCGTCGCCGACGCGCTTGTGGTCCTGCGCGCCGGCGAACGGAACGGCGCGCGTTCCGTCGCAGAGGGCGAAGAAAGACAGCTCTTCGCCTTCGAGATAGTCTTCGACCACCACTTCCGCGCCAGCCCCGCCGAATGCGCCGGCGAACATCGATTGGATCGCCCGCTCCGCCTCGTCGAGCGTCATTGCGACGACGACGCCTTTGCCGGCGGCGAGGCCATCGGCCTTGACGACGATCGGCGCGCNNAGCGCCGACGCCGCGTCGGCGAAGCGACGATAGTCGCCGGTCGGAATGCCGAACTCACGGCAGAAGTCCTTGGCGAATCCTTTCGAGCCTTCGAGCCGCGCCGCCGACTTGCTCGGTCCGAAGCACGGGATCCCCGCTGCGGCGAGATCGTCGACGACGCCGGCGACCAGCGGCGCCTCGGGGCCGACGACGACGAGACCGACGCCGCGCGCGCGACAAAAATCGACGATCGCCGCATGATCGTCGATCGGCAGCGCAACATTTTCGGCCACCGCAGAGCAACCCGGATTGCCGGGCGCGACAAAGAGCTGCGACAGCGACGGCGATTTCGCCAGCGCCGCCGCCAGAGCATGCTCGCGGCCGCCGCCGCCGAGAATGAGAACGTTCATCGCTTGTCCTTGCCGGTCCTGCCGCGACTGCGCGGCGCGCCAGCGGTTGGCGGTTTGAGCAATTCCGCGCCCGGAGGTCAAACCCGCATCTCGGCCAAGCGGCCGAGCCAAGCTTCGACGCCGGCGCCGCCTTCCGAGAGAAGCGCCGCCGCGAGCCGCCGATGGTGGCCGCTCAGCCGCTCGCGGCAGGCCGCCAGCAATCGCGCGCCGAGTTCGGTCGCCTCGGCGCGGCGGATGCGGCCGTGGCGCTCGTGGGCGCGGCGCAGAACCGCGCGTTTGCGCTCGAGATTCGCCAGCACGAGGCTCGTCGTCTGCGGCGTCAGGCGCTCGGTGCGGGCAATCTCGGCGTTGCTCAAGCCAGGCGTCTCGGCGACCGTCTTCAGCACCGCATATTGGGCCAACGTGACGCCGAGATCGGCGAGCGCCCGCTCAACCGACAAGCGGTGCGTCGCCGCCGCGCGACGCAGCAGGTCGTCGAGTCTGGTTTCCGTCATGCTCGGCGGGCTCCCTTTTTTGCTCAACATATACGAATTCGAATATCTTGGGCGAAGCGACCTTGGCCGCGTCGCTTGCGGCCCCTATGTTGCCGTCGCCGGCGCTTCGCCGCCGTCCGTTCGGAGTTTTGCCATGACATCCGCCAGGCGCTGGGGCCTCGTTGCGGCTCTCTTCGCCGCCGCCGCTGCGACCGCTCACGCCCAATCGGCCGACCCGGACCTCATTTTCCGTAAGTCGACCACGTTCAAGCTCTTGACCCCGAATGATAAACTCGCCGTCTACGGCATCGACGATCCCGTCGTCGAGGGCGTCGCCTGCCACTACACGACGCCGGAAAAAGGCGGCCTCGCCGGCGCTTTTGGCCTGGTCGAGCAGACGTCCGACATTTCGCTCGCCTGCCGTCAGTACGGCCCGATCAAGTTCAAGGCGAAGTTCGAGCAGGGCGAAGTCGTCTTCAGCGAGCGCCGATCGCTGATCTTCAAGAAGATGCAGATCGTCCGCGGCTGCGACGTTAAGCGCAACATCCTGGTCTATATGACTTATTCGGACAAGTTGATCGAGGGATCGCCGAAGAATTCGACCTCCGCCGTGCCGATCGAGCCGTGGGGCGCGTCTGCCGACATCCCGAAATGCGCCGATTACCTGCGCTGAGCG
>PLRT01000188.1:0-3880 GCA_003164915.1 Hyphomicrobiales bacterium
GCCGAACGGACGCAGGCAGTCGAGCGAAGCGGGAAAGGTCGCCTTGCCGACGCCGTCGTAGACGACATGGCATTTCGCGCCCCTGGTGATCTCGCCGACGCGGACGGCGAAGTCCTCCTCGCGATAGAGGATGACGTGCTTAGCCCCGCATTTCTTGGCGATCGCCGCCTTCTCCGGCGACCCGACGGTGGCGATTACCGTCGCGCCGAGCGCCTTGCCCCATTGGCAGAGGATCTGGCCGACGCCACCGGCGGCGGCGTGAACCAGGATGACGTCGCCCTTCTTCACCCGGCAGGTCTGGCGCAACAGGTATTGCGCCGTGAGGCCTTTCATCATCATCGCCGCGCCGGCCGCGTAGGAGATCGCTTTCGGCAGCTTGACGAGGTGCTTGACCTCGACGTTGCGCGCCTCGGCGTAGGAGCCGAGGGTCGAGACGTAGGCGACCCGATCGCCAGGCTTGAACCCCTTGACCCCCTTGCCAACCGCGACGACCTCGCCCGCGCCCTCGTTGCCCGGCGTGAACGGATAGGGCGGCGGCGGGTAGAAGCCGGTGCGGTAATAGACGTCGATATAGTTGACGCCGATCGCGCGGTGGCGGACGCGCGCTTCCCCCGGTCCGGGCGGGGGCGGCTCGACCTCCTCCAGGCGCATGACGTCGGGGGCGCCGATGCGGTGAATGCGAATCGCGCGCATGATCGCGGTCTCTCCCGGTCGAACCTCCACGGCCATGATTCTCCCTCGACCCGCCGGCGCGCAAGCCGCCGTCCGGAAACGACAAGGCCGAATCGCGGCTTATCCCCTTGTTGCGCGCCGCCCCGGGCGGCGGCGGCGCGGGCGGCGTCCGCGGCCGGCCTTGCCAGCCCGAGCGGCCGACCTTATAGCAAGCCTCGTTCCCGGCCATTCGCCGCCCCGCGCCCATCGTCTAGCGGTCCAGGACGTCGCCCTTTCACGGCGAAAACAGGGGTTCGATTCCCCTTGGGCGCGCCAGTTTCGCCAGCCTCGCAGAGATGGAGAGCCGGTCCGGCGAGGCCGACTAGGCGGAGGCGCCGTTGGCCGCCAGCGAGCGGGCGACCGCGCTGCGCCTCTCGATCGCCACCGCCGCCGCGAACACCGCCAGGCCGGCGAGCGCGAGCAACGCGCCGATCCAGCCGGTCGAGGCGTAGCCGTAGCCGCCGCTGATCGCCACGCCGCCGAGCCAGGCGCCGAAGGCGTTGGCGATGTTGAGCGCAGAATGGTTGAGCGCCGCCGCCAGCGTCTGCGCCTCGCGGCCGACGTCCATCAGCCGGGTCTGCAGCGCCGGCGCCGCGGCAAAACCGGCGCCGATCAGCAGCACGAACGGGACGGCGGTCCACGCCCAATGCACTGCGACGGAGAACAGCGCCAGGATCACGACGTTCCAGACGATCGCNNACCAGCGTCGGCGTGATGTAGGTGAAGACGGCGAACATGCCGCCGAAGCCGACCGCGCCGACGGCGAGCGTCAGCCAGACCTGGAGGTTCCGCAGCGCGCCGAGCTCGCGCAGCGGGCCGGCGCCGTGGTCGGGCTCGGCGTACGGCACGAATATGGCTGAGAGTGCGACGCCGAGCAGGCCGATCGCGCCGACCAGCGCGAATGCCACACGCCAACCGAGCAATTGGCCCGCCCAGGTGGCGAGCGGCGCGCCGAGCAGGGTCGCGACGGTTAGGCCGAGCATGACGCGACCGACTGCCTTGGCGCGGCCGCCCTGCCCCGCCATGCCGGCTGCGACCAGCGAGGCGACGCCGAAGAACGCGCCATGCGGCAGGCCGCTGACGAAGCGCAGGCCGATCAGCATGGGAAAGCTGACCGCGAAGGCGCTGGCGATGTTGCCGAGGCCGAAGATCGTCATCAGCAGCAGCAGGAAACGACTGCGCGCGAGTTTCGCGCCGAGCACGGCGAAAACCGGCGCGCCGACGACGACGCCGAGCGCATAGGCGCTGATGATGTAGCCGGCGTGGGGGATCGTCACGCCGAAGCCGTCGGCGACGCTGGGCAGAAAGCCCATGGCGGCGAACTCGCCGGTGCCGATGGCGAAACTGCCCACCGCCAGCGCGCCTTCCGCGGCGCGGGCGCGGGCAAGCGAAGTCGACGCCGAAAGCCCGGCGGGCATGCTGCCTTCCTTTAATGTCTGATGGACTTTAATGTCTGATGGACTTGGCGGCGGAGAACCCGCCGCCGGTCGCCCCCACTATGCCAGGGCGCCGCGTCGCGATAAACCGCAAAAACAGGAAAGTGATCGGGCGGAAGTCGGAGGCCTTGCGCGTCAATAGACCTGGGCGGTTGGACGGTAGAGGATTTCGTTGATGTCGACCTCCTCGGGCTGGCTCAGCGCGAAGACGAGCGCGCGGGCGAAGGAGTCGGCTGACACTGCGACCTCGTAGGTCTTGCGCATCCGCTCGGCGACGACCGGGTCGGTGACCGTCGACGTCAGCTCGGTCGCGACCGCGCCGGGCGAGATGATCGTGGTGCGGATGTTGTGCGCCTTGACCTCCTGGCGCAGCCCTTCGGTGATGACGCGCACCGCGTGCTTGGTCGCCGAATAGACGGCGCCGCCCGGCCCCACTTTGTGTCCGGCGACCGAGGCGACGTTGACCACATGGCCGCTCTTCTGGGCGATCATGTGCGGCAGCGCGGCGGCGATGCCGTAGAGCACGCCCTTGATGTTGACGTCGATCATCCTTTCCCATTCCTCGACGTGAAGATTCTCGAGGAACGAGTTCGGCATCAGGCCGGCGTTGTTGACGATGACGTCGATGCGCCCGTGCGCGGCGACCGCCGCGTCGACCAGTCGCTTGACGTCGTCGCGCTTCGTGACGTCGGTTTTGACGACAGCGCCGGCGCCGAGCGCCAGTTCCCTGGCGAGCGCTTCGAGACGATCAATCCGACGCGCGCCGAGCGTGAGCTTCGCGCCCTCGCGCGCGAGACGGCGCGCCGCCGCCTCGCCAAGCCCGCTGCTCGCGCCGGTGATGACGACGACCTTGCCGGCAATTCCTTCGCTCATCCCGCTCTCCTCAACCCTTGTACTGCTGGTCGCTGACCTTCTCCATCCAGTCGACGACCTTGCCGTCCTGGACTTCCTGGATCGCGAAATGCGTCATCGCATTGGCAGGCGCAGCGCCATGCCAGTGCTTCTCGCCGGGCGNNGATCAGCGTCTGCCCGAGCGGATGGGTGTGCCAGGCCGTACGCGCGCCGGGCTCGAAGGTGACGCTCGCGCCCTGGACGCGCATCGGGTCGAAGCCGTTCATCAACGGGTCGATGCGCACCGCGCCGGTGAACCACGCCTCCGGACCTTTGGCCGAAGGTCGCTCGCCCACTCGCGTAATCTCCATCTTGCGCCTCCTTCTCGAACGCGGTCGCTCCTCGAACGCCTGCCCGACTAACATAGTGATCGTCGCCGCGCGCGGAACGACCGCGACGCGCGCTCGCGCGATGATTTGCGCTTTCGCATTGCCATACGGCGTCCGCGGCGGGAAGATCGGGCGGGCGCAGGACGCGCCGGCCGAGGGGAGGACTTCATGCTCAAGATCGTCCCGATTCTCGCCGCCGCGGCGCTGCTGGCGTTGATTCCGAGCGACGCTTCAGCCTGGTCGTGCCGCGCTGCGAGCGCCACAGGCGGCTGGGGCGTCGGCGCCTCGCCCAACCGCAACGTCGCCAATCAGATCGCGCTGAGAGAATGCGCCATTCACACGCCGCGCGGCGTCGTGTGCTGGACCAGCTATTGCAGGCCGTAGCGGCGTCGCGTTCCTTTCCGCCGGAGTTCAGCCTATGGTCGGCGGGAAGGAGCGCGCATTCATGGGCGACAGGATTTGCGTCATCGGCTATGGCGCGGTCGGCGCGTCCACGGTTGATCGGCTCCTCGC
>PLRT01000188.1:3888-8031 GCA_003164915.1 Hyphomicrobiales bacterium
GTGGCCGCGCACGATGACAAATTTCGTCGACGCCTGCGCTGACGCGGGCGCGCGGCTCGTCTTCTTCGACAACCTCTATATGTACGGTCCCCAGACTGCGCCGCTCAGCGAAACCACGCCGCTCGAGCCCTACGGCGTCAAACCGGCGGCGCGGGTCGAGGCGACGCGGATCTGGATGGCGGCGAGCGAGGCGGGGCGGCTCAAGGTCGCGGCGTTGCGCGCGCCCGATTTCTATGGGCCGGGTGCGCCGCTCTCCCATTTGGGAGATACGGCTTTCGGCGCGATCGCGCGCGGCCGCCGCGCGTCGTTCATCGGCTCGCCCGACACGCCGCACGATTTCGCCTATGTTCCCGATTGCGCGCGCGCCGTCGTCAGCCTGATCGACGCGCCCGATGACGCTTATGGCCAGGCGTGGCACGTCCCCTGCGCGCCGACCCGCAGCCCGCGCGAGATTCTCGCTCTCGGCGCGGCGGCGCTCGGCGTCGCGCCGAGGGCGATCGGCCTGCCGCCGGCGTTGGTCGCGCCGCTCGGCCTGTTCGTTCCTCCGCTGCGCGAACTCGCCGAGATGCGCTTCCAGTGGGACCGGCCTTACCGCGTCGACTCGAGCCGCTTCGCCGCTCGCTTCTGGGGTGACGCGACGCCGTTCGAGGTCGGCGCGCCGGCGACTGCGCTGTGGTTCCGCGATCGCGCCGCGGCGCATCCCGGTTGAGCTCGGGCCGCCTCGCCCAGGCGCTCGAGCCGAAAGCGTCGGCGGCTCACCCAAACGTGATCAGCGACCGCCCGTCCGCCCTGCCCGCCGCTTCGCCTGGGCCATGCTCTTGGGCGGCAGCGCGCGGACGAAGCCGAGCGAGACTTCGATCAGTCGCGCGCCATGTCCGCCTCCTTCGCCCTCGCGCCGATGCTAGCCGAACCTGCGCCGCGGCGCGCGGCCTTGGCGGGCCGCCCGGGCGCGTTATGATGGGTCTGCGCTCGACAGCGTTTCCTCCCACAAGACTTCGCGCATGCCAGCCGCCCTTGCCGTCCGCACCGTCGCCAGCCTCGCCGAGATCGCGCCCGAGGCGTGGGACGCGTGCGCCAATCCGCCCGGCCTGACGGCGGAAGGGGGCGCCGGCGAGCGCTTCAATCCTTTCGTCGCCCACGCCTTCCTGAGCGCGCTGGAGGAGTCCGGATCGGTCGGCCGACGCAGCGGCTGGACGCCAGCGCATGTGATCGTCGAGGACGCAAGCGGTCGGCTGGTCGCCACGGCGCCGACCTATCTCAAGAGCCATAGCCAGGGCGAATACGTCTTCGACCACGCCTGGGCCGACGCCTACGAACGCGCCGGCGGCCGCTACTATCCCAAGCTGCAGATCGCCGCGCCGTTCACGCCGGTGACCGGCCGCCGATTGCTGATCGCCGCCGATGCGCCCGACGGCGTGGCGCAGGCGGTGGTCGCCGGCTGGCGCGCCTTGCGCGAAGCGGTCGGCGCGTCGTCGATCCACGTCACCTTCTGCGACCAGCCCGATGCGGAGAGGCTGCAGCGCATGGGATTCGTCGGCCGCACCGGCGAACAATTCCACTTCGTCAACGAGGGCTATCGCGACTTCGACGATTTCCTCGCCGCCCTCGCCTCGCGCAAGCGCAAGGCGATCAAGCGCGAGCGACGCGACGCCTTGGGGGACGATATCGAGGTCGACTTGCTGACCGGAAACGACATCCGATCAGAGCATTGGGACGCCTTCTTCGCATTCTACATGGATACCGGCTCGCGCAAGTGGGGCCGTCCCTATCTGACCCGCGCGTTCTTCGACCGCATCGGGGCGACTTTCGCCGACCGCGTCCTGCTGGTGATGGCGCGCCAGGGCCGCCGCTATGTCGCCGGCGCGATCAACTTCCTCGGCGACGACGCGCTCTACGGCCGCAACTGGGGCGCGATCGTCGAGCGGCCGTTTCTCCATTTCGAGATTTGCTATTATCAGGCGATCGAATTCGCGATCCGCCGCGGCATCGGCCGGGTCGAGGCGGGCGCGCAGGGGGAGCACAAGCTGGCGCGCGGCTATCGTCCGGTCACCACCTATTCGGCGCACGAGTTCGCCGACGTCCGCATGCAGCGGGCGATCGCCGATTATCTTGCGCGCGAACGGCCGGCGATCGCCGAGGCGATCGAGGAATATTCCGAGCGCCTGCCGTTCCGCCGCGACGACGCCGAGAAGGACTGACAGAGGAGAACGAGGTGAGCGCGTCCTACGATCCGCAGAACATCTTCGCCAAGATTTTGCGCGGCGAGGCGCCGTGCGTGCGCGTCGCCGAGGACGAGGTCTCGCTCGCGTTCATGGACATCATGCCGCGCACCGAGGGCCATACTCTGGTCATTCCCAAGACGCCGGCGCGCAACCTGCTCGACATTCCCGCCGACGATTTGGCGCGCTTCATGCCGTCGGTGCAGAAGATCGCCCGCGCGGTCAAGGCGGGCATGGCGGCGGAAGGGCTCGTCGTCCAGCAGTTCAACGAACTCGGCGGCGGGCAGGTCGTCTTCCACCTCCACTTCCACATTCTGCCGCGCTGGCCCGGCGTCGCGATCAAGCCGCCGGGCGGGCCGGTGGTTCCCCCCGACCGGCTCGAGCCTTACGCCGCCAGGATCCGCGCCGCGCTGGCGGCCGGCTGAGGGCGATCAACCGATGCACACGAGCCACCTCCAGTATCCGCCGACGCATGTCGCTCTTTTCGTGTTGCTCGGCGTATTCGTCTTCGCGCTGCTGGTCATGTTGGAGATCGGCCTGCTCAACCGCGCCTATCTGCGGCTCGGGCTCGCGCCGCGCATCGCGATGCTGGTGCTGATCGCCTCGCTGGTCGGCTCCTACCTCAACATCCCGGTGGCGCAACTGCCGGGCGAGCGCGTCGTGGCGAACGCCTACGTCGACTTCTTCGGCCTCACCTATCCGGTCCCCGAGATCGTCGACTGGCCAGGCACGATCGTCGCCATCAACGTCGGCGGCGCGCTCATTCCGACGCTGCTGTCGATCTATCTCGTCGCGACCTACCGGCTTCTGGTTCCTGCGACGATCGCGACGGCGATCGTCGCGATCGTCGTTCATCAGCTCGCGACGCCGATCCCCGGCGTCGGCATCGCCGTGCCGTTGTTCTGGCCGCCGGTCCTCGCTGCGATCGTCGCGATCGTCCTGTCGCGCCGCTACGGCGCGCCGATCGCCTATGTCGCAGGGTCGATCGGCGTGCTCATCGGCGCCGACCTGACCAACCTCGACAAGCTGAAGACCCTCGGCGCGCCGGTCGCCTCGATCGGCGGCGCGGGAACCTTCGACGGCGTGTTTCTCGCCGGCGTCGTCGCGGTGCTGCTGTCGGGGATTGGGCAGCGGCGCGCCGCATCGGGCGCGCCGCTCTGAGTTCAGCTCGCCTGCGGTTCGCTCGGCGATTCCTCGCTGGGTTCGCTTTCCGCCCGCTTGCGCGCCTTGCCCTTGCGCGCCTCGGCGGCGCCTTCGGCGCGCTTGCGGCCAGCGACGATCAGGTCGCGTTCGAGCCGCGGCTGCGCCGGGCCCTCGGGGTAGACGAAGCTGAGCTTCTTGACCCCGTCATCGTCGGCGGTGACGACGACCTTGACGACCCCGCCATTCTTCAGCTTGCCGAACAGCACTTCGTCGGCGAGCGGCGTCTTGATCTGGGTCTGGATGACGCGCGCCATCGGCCGCGCCCCCATCGCCTCGTCATAGCCGTTCTTGACCAGCCAGGCGCGCGCTTCGTCGGTGAGTTCGATGGTCACGTTGCGGTCGGCGAGCTGCGCCTCGAGTTGCAGGATGAACTTGTCGACGACCTGCGAAATGACTTCTTCCGGCAACCGCGAGAACGGCACGATCGCATCGAGCCGGTTGCGGAATTCCGGCGAGAACAGCCGGTTGATCGCCTCGGTGTCGTCGCCCTCGCGCCTCGATTTGTGGAAGCCGAACGACTCGCGGGCGAGATCCTGGGCGCCTGCGTTGGTGGTCATGATCAGGATCACGTTGCGGAAGTCGATCTGCTTGCCGGCATGGTCCGTCAGTTTGCCGTGGTCCATGACCTGCAACAGGATGTTGAACAGATCGGGATGCGCCTTCTCGATCTCATCGAGCAGCAGCACCGAATGCGGGTGCTGGTCGATCGCGTCGGTCAGCA
>PLRT01000138.1:0-7027 GCA_003164915.1 Hyphomicrobiales bacterium
ACCACATGTAGACGCCTTCGCGCAACTCGACCTCGGCGGCGCGGGCCGCCTGCTTCAAGGTCGCCAGCAGCGCGCGGTCGTAGGCCTCGGTCAGCGGCACAAAGCGCTTGTCGGTCGAAAGGCCGATCAGCGGATTGGCGCCGGCGAAATTGATGTGGTCGACGATCGCCGCCAGCGCCGGCGGCGGCCAGTCGGGATGCAGGCCGCCGGCGGCGTTGGTGAGCAACAGCGTCCGGCCGCCGAGCCGACTGAACGCCTCGATCGCCGCGAACATCGCCCGCGCGTCGCCGCGCTCGTAATAATGGCCGCGACCCTGGAACAGAGCGACGCGCTTGCCCGCGAGCTTGCCGACCACCAGCCGGCCGCTGTGCCCGGCGACGCTCGGAACCGGAAAGCCGGGAATGTCGGCGTAAGGGACGACGACCGCGTCTTCGGCCTCGTCGGCGAGGCCGCCGAGCCCCGAGCCCAGCACCAGGCCGAGCGGCGGCAGCGTAGAGATTCCGCGATCGGCGAGCGCGACGATGGCGGCGGCGGATTGCGAAGTCAAAGGCGTCTCCCCGCAAAATGCGGCCGCAGGAGTTCAGTTCTCATCGACGAGATCATCGACCTTAACCTTCAGCGCCTTGGCGATTCGCGCCATGATTTCGAGCGAACCCCCGTGCTTGCCGGACTCGAGGTCGGCGACGTGGGGTTGCGTCGTTCCGGCCGCCTTGGCGAGCGCGGCCTGGGTCATGCCCCGCTTGGCGCGCCAAAAGGCGAGCGGCGTCGGCGCGGCGATGAGCGCGTCGGCCTCTTCGAGCGAAAGCGCCTCCTCGCGTCCCGCCCGATAGCCCGCCATTGCCGTCGCATGGGCGAGCGCATCGCGCAAATCTTCGAACTCGGACGCTGGAAGGATTGCGAGCTTCTCGCCGCCAGGGGTGGTGATGTACTTGGCGTTCATCGTTGGTGCGCCCTTCAATCATAGATCGAGCCGCGGGGCCCGATCCCCGACACGATAATTTCTGTTGCCGTTTCTTCGAACAGAATCCTGAAATCACCGACTCGCAATCGCTTCAACGGTGACCCGCGCAACTCGGTCACGCTGTTGGCGAGCGCGGCGGGGTCGGCCGCATAGGCGGCGATCTTATCCCGAAGCCTCGGAGCTACGTTGCGATGCTTGCGCAAAGCCGCCGCCGCCGACTTGAGGAGGATGACCCTCTTCATCGCGCTTAGTATATAGAGATATCATATAGGACGCAATTTCGCCTTCTGGCCGCTTGCGNNTCCTCCAGCGCGAAACTCGCGCGCAGCCCCGCGAGGCCGGCGACGTGGATGCGGGTCGTCGCGTCGGCGAATTCGCGGATGCGCTGGCGGCAGCCGCCGCACGGCGTGCACAGACCCTCGCCGTCGCCGACGACGACGATGTCGACGATGCGCCGTTCGCCGGCCAGCGCCATCGCGGCGATCGCGCCGGCCTCGGCGCAGGCGCCCTGCGGATAGGCGGCGTTCTCGACGTTGCAGCCGGCGTAGATCGCGCCGCTCGGAGCGCGGATCGCCGCGCCGACGAGGAAGCGTGAATACGGCGCATAGGCGCGCTCGCGCGCCGCCTTGGCCGCGGCGAACAGGGCGTCGAGGCTTTCGTCAGCGCTCTTTGACATAGGGGATGCCGGAAGCGCNNTTGCCGATGAAGCCGGCGAGCAGGACCACGGTCAGCAGATAGGGCAGCGCCTCGATCGCCTGCACCGGCACCGGCCCGACGAAGGGCAGCGGCACGCCCTGCAGCCGCGTCGCCAACGCGTCGAGCACGCCGAACAGCAGGCAAGTCGCCAGCGCCGGCCACGGCCGCCACTTGGCGAACACCAGCGCCGCCAGCGCGATGAACCCCTTGCCGGCGCTCATATGCGGCTGGAAATAGGCGGCCTGCGAAATCGACAGATAAGCGCCCGACAGCCCGACCAGCGCGCCGCAGATGATCACGGCGCGGTAGCGCAGGCCGCGCACCGATATGCCGGCGGTGTCGACTGCGGCGGGGTTCTCGCCGACCGCGCGCAACCTCAGGCCGAACCGGGTGTGATAGAGCGCCCAGTAAGTCGCCGGCACGCAGGCGAAGCCGATGTAGGTGATGAGATCGTGGCCCGAGATCAGGTGCTTGTAGACCGGCCCGAGCACCGGAATCGGCCTCAGCGCGTCGACGAACGGCAATTGGATCTGATTGAACAGCGCCGAGTCCGGAAGCTGCGGCGTGCGGCCGCCCTGCGACCAGATCGCGTTGCCGATCAGCGCCGTCAGGCCGTCGGCGACCATGTTGATCGCCGTGCCGGAGACGATCTGGTTGGCGCGCTGGTCGATCGAGGCGTAGCCGTGCACCAGCGACACGGCGATCGTGGCGACCATCGCGGCGCCGAGGCCGAGCCAGGCGCTGCCGGTGAAGGTCGCCACCGCCGCCGCGGCGAAGGCGCCGACCAGGATCTTGCCTTCGAGGCCGATGTCGACCACGCCGGACCGCTCCGACCACAGTCCGGCGAGGCAGGCGCAGATCAGCGGCACGCTGAGCCGAAGGCCCGAACCGAGAACGCTGAGAAGGTCTTCGAAGCCCATCGCGCTCGAACCCCTCAGATCGGCGGTTGCGACGTGCGGCGCGCGAGCAGCGCCGCGACCGGACGACGGAAGACATGCTCGAGCGCGCCGGCGAACAACACCACCAGGCCCTGGATGACGACGATCATGTCCCGGCTGATCTTCGGTTTGTCGAAGGCGAGTTCGGCGCCGCCCTGGTAGAGCATGCCGAACAGGATCGCCGCGAGCACGATGCCGACCGGATGGGCGCGACCCATCAGCGCCACGGCGATGCCGACGAAGCCGAACCCCGCGGTGTATTCGAGGATGAGACGGTGCTCCTCGCCGAGGATGACGTTGGCCGCCATGCCGCCGGCGAGCGCGCCCGACAAAAGCGTGGTGACGATGGTGACGCGCGCCGGCGAAATGCCGCCGTAGATCGCAGCGGTCGGATTGGCGCCGACGGCGCGGATCGCATATCCGAGCCGCGTGCGCCAGATCAACAGCCAGCAGCCAAACGCGCAGGCGAGCGCGAGCAGGAACGACAGGTTGAACGGCGTATCGGGCCAGATGATTCCCAGCGGCTTCAACAACACGTGGAACTGCGGCACGATGCCGTATTTGCTGAAGCCGGGGGTCTCGGCGTTCATCTGCCCCGGGGCGCGCAGCACGTCGACCAGCAGGTAGCCCATCAGCGCCGAGGCGACGTAGTTGAACATGATGGTGGTGATGACGATGTGCGCGTCGCGCTTGGCCTGGAGATAGCCGGGAATGGCGGCGAACGCCGCGCCGAACAGCGCGCCGGCGATGATCGCCACGAAGACCAGGCTGTAGCCGGGCAGGAAGCCGAGATAGAGCGCGGCGAGCGCCGCGCCGAGGCCGGCGACATAGGCTTGGCCCTCGACGCCGATGTTGAACAGGCCGGCGTGGAAGCAGATCGCCACGGCGAGGCCGGTGAAGATGAAGCTCGTCGCGTAATAGAGAGTGAAGCCGATGCCTTCGAGATCGCCGAGCGCGCCGGCGACGAGGATTTTCACCGCTTCGAGCGGGTTCTCGCCGATCGCCAGCACCACCAGGCCGGAGATGACGAAAGCGGCGGCGACATTGATCAGCGGGATCAGCGCGACGTCGGCCCAGGCGGGCAACGGCTTGAGCGGCGCGCTCATGCGGCGCGCTCGCTGACGCCGGCCATCAGTAGGCCGAGATCCTGGGGATTGGTCTCCTCCGGTCGCCGCTCGCCGGTGACCCGGCCGCCGCACAGCACAATGATGCGGTCGGACAGCGCGAAGATCTCGTCGAGTTCGACCGAGACCAGCAGGATCGCCTTGCCGGCGTCGCGCTCGGCGACGATGCGCTTGTGAATGAACTCGATCGCGCCGATGTCGACGCCGCGGGTCGGCTGGCCGACCAGCATGATGCGCGGATCATGGTCGATCTCGCGCGCCAGCACGATCTTCTGCTGGTTGCCGCCGGAGAAGTTCGCCGTTCTGAGCAGCGGCGCGCGCGGCCTGACGTCGAACGCCTCCATGATCCGCGCCGCGTCGGCGACGATGGCGCGACGGTCGAACAGGATGCCGCGGCCGAACGCCGGCTGGTCGTGGAAGCCGAGCATCGCGCTCTCGCAGGCTTCAAACGACATGATCAGGCCGACGCGCTGGCGGTCTTCCGGCACATGACCGACGCCGAGCCGGCGCACCGCGCGCGGGTCGTGTTCGGAGGACCGCAACAGTCGGCCGTCGACCAGGATTTCGCCGCTGGCGGGCGGCCTGATCCCGGCGAGCGCCTCGAGCAGCTCGGACTGGCCGTTGCCGGCGACGCCCGCGACGCCGAGGATCTCGCCTTCGCGCAGCGCGAACGACACGTCGTGGACGCGCACGACGCCGCGGTCGTCGCTGACGACGAGATTGCGCGCTTCGAGCACGACCTTGCCGGGGTGCGCGGGGCTTTTGTCGATCTTGAGGATGACCTTGCGGCCGACCATCGCGTCGGCGAGTTCCGGCGGCGAAGTCTCGGCCGTCTCGTAGGTCGCCACCATTTCGCCGCGCCGCATCACCGAGACGCGGTCGGTCAGGCTCATGATCTCGCGCAGCTTGTGGGTGATGAAGATGATCGTCTTGTTCTGGCGCTTCAGCACCCGCAGCATTTCGAACAGCTGGTCGGCCTCGGCGGGCGTCAGCACGGCCGTCGGCTCGTCGAGCACCAGGATCTCGGCGCCGCGCACCAGCGCCTTGAGGATTTCGACCCGCTGCTGCAGGCCGACCGACAATTCGCCGACGACGGCGTCGGGATCGACCTCGAGGCCATATTCCTTGCCGAGTTGGGCAAGCCGCTTGCGCATCGCGGCGGCGCCCTTGGCGAGCAGCGCGCCGCCCTCGGCGCCGAGCATGACGTTGTCGAGCACGGACAGCGGCTGCACCAGCATGAAAT
Organism: Hyphomicrobiales bacterium; assembly: GCA_003164915.1. Taxonomy (GTDB): domain Bacteria; phylum Pseudomonadota; class Alphaproteobacteria; order Rhizobiales; family Beijerinckiaceae; genus Roseiarcus. The sequence goes on from PLRT01000138.1 coordinate 4,963, forward strand.
GCTGATGGACCATGCCGATGCCGCAGTCGATCGCCTCGCGCGAAGAGCGGATGCGCACCGGCTTGCCGTTGACGCGAATCTCGCCGGAGTCGGCCTCGTAGAAACCGTAGAGGATCGACATCAACGTCGACTTGCCGGCGCCGTTCTCGCCGACGATGCCGTGGATGACGCCGCGTTCGACCTCGAGATTGACGTTGGCGTTGGCGTGAACCGGACCGAAGCTCTTGTCGATGCCGATCAGCTCGATCGCCGAAGCGGCGGGCGCTTGAGGATTCACGACGACGCTCCAACGCTGGCCCTGCGGCGTCGGCTGTGGGCCGGCGCCGGCGCATCCTTCCCCGCCGGGGCGGAGAAGGACGGGCTCAGGCTGCGATCACGAGTCTCAGTCCGGGCACTTGTTGTCCGACATGTAGTCGTGGACTTCGATCTTGCCCGAGATGATGTCGGCCTTGGCCGCGTCGGCGGCCGCCTTCGCCTCAGGGGTCAGCACGCCCTGGTTCCACTGATCGACGGCAAAGTCGACGCCGCCTTCCTTGAGCCCGAGCGCCTGGATTCCAGGCTTCCAGGTTCCGTTCTTGGCGTCCATGAAGTCCTTGTAGGTGGCGTTGTCGACATGCTTGACCATCGACGTCAGCACCTTGCCGGGGAACAGGTAGTCCTGGTCGGAGTCGACGCCGATGGCGAGCTTGTCGGCGTCGGCGGCGGCCTTCAGCACGCCCTGGCCGGTCGCGCCGGCGGCGGCATAGACGATGTCGGCGCCGCGGTCGAACTGCGACTTGGCGAGTTCGCCGCCCTTGACCGGATCGTTCCACGCGGCCGGCGTGGTGCCGGTCATGTTGGCGAACACTTCATCCTTGCCGTCCGACGCGTATTTGACGCCCTGGGCATAGCCGCACTCGAACTTCGAAATCAGCGGAATGTCCATGCCGCCGACGAAGCCGACCTTGCCGGTCTTGGTCGTCTTGGCGGCGATGACGCCGACCAGGAACGAACCCTCCTGCTCCTTGAAGACGATCGACTGCACGTTGGGCTTGTCGACCACCATGTCGATGATGCCGAACTTGGTCTGCGGGTATTCGTCGGCGATCTTGCCGAGCGCGGTCGCCCAGGCGAAGCCGACCGTCATGATCGGCGAGAACCCGTCCTTGGCGAACTTGCGCAGGACCTGCTCGCGCTGAGCGTCGTTCTGGATTTCGAGGTCGCGGAAGTCGATGCCGGTGTCCTTCTTGAACCTCAGCGCGCCGTTGTAGACGCCTTCGTTGAACGATTTGTCGAACTTGCCGCCAAGATCGTAGATGATGGCCGGCTTGACGTCGGCGGCAAGCGCCGCCGCCGATACGAGCGCCGCAGCGGCGAGGCCCGAAAACAAAGCGATAAACTTACGTCCGGCCATCCAACTCTCCCCCTTCTCCACGGGCGACGGGACGCGACGGCGACCCGGCGAATGCGACCGGCGCGCGCGCCGCAAGGGGGTCGCGCGGGCCAACTTGACGAACTGGTCAAACATAGCGCGGGCAACGCCCGAGGAGTCAACCCACTCCCCGCGAAAGCGCGCGCCGACGCCGCGTTTCGGGCACGATAGGCTGGCTTGGACCCGCCGGCAAGCGACGGCGGCGCGCGACAGAAGCGCTCAGTCGAACAGGACCGAGACGCTCTCTTCCTTGGCGATGCGGGCGATCGCTTCGCCGATCAGCGGCGCAATCGAAATGACGCGGATGTTGTGCGCGACCCTGACCGCCTCGGTCGGCGCGATGGTGTCGGTCAGCACCAGCTCCCTGAGCTGGGAAGCGGCGACGCGCGCGACGGCGCCGCCCGACAGCACGCCGTGGGTCACGTAGGCCGAGACGCTCGCCGCGCCTTCGGCGAGCAGCGCGTCGGCGGCGTTGCACAAGGTGCCGGCCGAATCGACGATGTCGTCGAGCAACACGCAATTGCGGCCGGCGACGTCGCCGATGATGTTCATGACTTCCGATTCCCCGGCGCGCTCGCGCCGCTTGTCGACGATGGCGAGCGGCGCCTCGAGCCGCTTGGCGAGCGCGCGCGCGCGCACCACGCCGCCGACGTC
>PLRT01000138.1:7043-34696 GCA_003164915.1 Hyphomicrobiales bacterium
GGTCGGCGCCGGCGCGGGTGAGCAGGTTGGCGACCAGCTTGGCCGAGATCGGCGAGCGCGGTCCCGGCTTGCGGTCCTGACGCGCGTAGCCGAAATAGGGAATGACCGCCGTGATGCGGTGCGCCGAGGCGCGCCGCAAGGCGTCGATCATGATCAGCAGCTCCATCAGGTTGTCGTTGGCCGGATAGGAGGTCGACTGGATGATGAAGGCGTCGCGGCCGCGCACGTTCTCGAGGATTTCGACGAAGATCTCGAGGTCGGCGAAGCGGCGCACATGGCAGCGGGTCAACGGCTCGCCGAGATAGGCGGCGATCGCCTCGCTGAGCGGCGGATTGGAGTTGCCGGCGAGAATCTTCATCGGTCCTGGCATACCCGGGCTCCAATCGACGCTCAGACCCCGTCCCTGGCCGGCGCGGCGCGAATTTCGGGCGGGTCATAGCAGCGGCGGTCGTCGGGAACAATATGACGACGAGACGACGCCGGGCGCGGCCGCGCCGCCTATCCACAGGATGCGCAGGGCGCCGGGCGCCCAGCAGCGCCGCGGCGCCTCTGATCCACCGCCATGGCGCGGCGCGAAGCGACGACGCGATCCCGGGGGTGGAGGAGCGCCGCCCTGCAGCCCCTGGATCGCTCTGCTCGCGACGGGCAACGCCGACGGCGGCCTCAGAGAGCCGCGGCTGGTTCTATTTCAACTGCGCATAGCCCTGAACCGACGCGCTCGGCGGCTCGGCCGCAGCGGCGGCCGGCGCGGCCTCGGGCGTGTTGGAAAGGAAGGCCGCGAGGTCGCCGGCGCTGCGCGCCGCGACGCTGGCGATCACCGCATCGCTCGCCAGCGCCCACGGATCGTCGCCGGCGCCCTGGACCGCGACGGCGTCGCTCAGGCGCTGGACGCGCTGCTTGGCCGCGTTGAAGACGTCCCAGATAGAGTCGATCTCCGCCCCGTCCTCGGTCGGCGAGGCGGAGAGATAGCCGCGCACGAGATAGCGCGCCTTGGCGGAATCGACGAGCGCAAGGTCGCGCGACTGCGCGGCGCCGTCGAGCTGTCTGGAGAAATCGGCGGCGATCGCCGGCGGCGCGCCTACGACCGAAACGATCGCCACGCTCGCCCCGGCGAGGTCGGCGTCGGCGCGAAGCGCATATTGGCGGGACGTCGCGGCGTCAGGGACGACCTCCGCGGTCGTTTCGACGGCGACGCAGCCGCCGAGCGCCAACGCCGCCGCCAGCCCGAAAAGCAGAGCCAGCGTCGATTCCCGTTTCGCCGCTCCTGCCGTCATCGAACGCGCCGACCCTGGACAAACCCGACCTCGACCCCCGTATGCGCCCTCGAAGCGTCGGCGGCCGTTCTTAACTTTCTGCTAACCCTATTTGATCGCCAGGTCCAGATTGGCGCCATTCAAAGGTTCGGCATGGTGAAGGCCGACGAGATAGGTGCGGCCGAGGCACATCGCCGCGCCGCTGTCGCTGTCCATCAGGATCATGTGGAGGAAATAGACCTGCCCCTCGGCGATGACGAAGGCGTTGCTTTGATAGAACATCGGCGGGTCCATCCACGACGGCGTGAACTTGGCGCCGAGCGAATAGCCGCAGGCGTTGAGGCGATGGCGCGCAAGGCCGTGAGCGTCGAACACGCGCGCGTGCGCGGCGAACACTTCGCCGGCGGCGCGGCCGGGCTTGAGCTCGGCCTCGCAGGCGGCGAGCGCCGCGCGCGCCGCGGCGTGATAGGCGAGGTGCTGCGGCTTCGGCCGTCCGACGACATGGGTGCGCATGATCGCCGCGTGATAGTGGCGGCTGACCCCGGCGAATTCGAGCGTGAGCTGATCGTCGGCGGCGAGCCGCCGCCGGCCGCTCTTGTAGCGGCAGAGCAGCGCGTCGGCGCCGGACCCGATGATGAACTCGTTGGCGGGATAGTCGCCGCCGGCGGCGAAGATCGCATGGTGCATTTCGGCGAGAATCTCGCCCTCGTCGGCGCCCGCCGCTGTCGCTGCGAGCGCGGCGCGATCGGCGAGATCGGAGAGCCGCGCCGCCTCGCGCACATGGACGAGCTCCTCGGCCGACTTCGTCGCCCGGAGATTCGGGATCAAGGTCGAGGCGTCGACGAGTTCGGCGAAGCCGGAGAGGCTCGCCTGCAGCCTCAGGCCGTTGAAATGGGTGAGGCCGTAGCTGTCGAACTCGACGCCGAGGCGGCCGCGCGCGCCGAGGTCGGCGAGCATCGCCTTCAGGTCGCGGGTCGGGTCGGCGCCTTCGCCGTCCCTCCAGATGCGGATGTCGGCGATGTTCGACGTGCGCTGGGCCTGGCGCAGGTCGGGCGCGCGGGTCAGCAGCGCGACGCGGCCGTCGGCGCCGAGATAGAGGCACTGAAAGAAGCAGAAGCCGAAACTGTCGTAGCCGGTGAGCCAGCAGTCGCTCTCCTGCGCGAACATCAGCAGTCCGTCGAGCCGGCGCTCGGCCATCGCCGCCAGCAGCCGCCGCTTGCGCGCGGCCATTTCCTCGGCGGTGAAGGGAACGGGCATGCAGAACTCCGGCTGGGCGCGAAAAGCGTCGCCAGCGAAAGCCCTGCGCTCCGCCGCGTCAAGCCGCCGCTCAGCGGTAGACCAGCACCGGGATCGCGGTGTGGGTGAGCACCTTGGTCGTCTCGCTGCCGACCAGCAGCGCGGCGACGCCGCGCCGGCCGTGCGAAGCCATGACGATCAGATCGCAACGGCGCGCCCGCGCGCAGTCGATGATCGCGCGATAGGGCTGATCGTGGATGTCGCGCACCGTTTCGACCTCGACGCTCGCCGCCTCGGCGGCCATCCGCACCTGCTCGAGCGCGCGCTCGGCGATGCGCGCGGTCTGCGCCTCGTGCTCGTCGGGCGTCTCGGCGACCAGCACCGCGTCCATCGAGGCGACGTGATAGGGCTCGCTGATGGTGATCGCGGTGACCTTGGCGCCGACCGTCTTGGCGAGTTGGATGCCGTAGATGACCGCCTTGCGCGACAGGTCGGCGCCGTCGGTCGGAATGAGGATGTGCTTGAACATCGTCTCTCTCCTCCCCTCTTTACCGCATGCTGTGGCGGCGGCCCGCTGCGGGCGATGACGTCAGTCAAAGGACGAGTCGCAGCCCCCGCGCGCCGCGGCGGTCGCGCACAATCGCGCCTCGGACCGCCGAAGACAAGCCGGCGCCGCGTTGCGAAGGAAGCGCAGCCGCCCGGCGTCACGCCCGATCAGCGCCGCCGGCGCCATAGCGCAGCCCGTCGAGCACCAGGCCGATCATGCGCCGGGCCAGCGCCGGATCGTTGTGGTCTCGCGTCGATGCGCTGAGGCTCGCGACCGCCCATAGCAGGTCGTGCGCCTCGACCCCGGCGCGGATCGCGCCGGCCGAGGCCGCCGATTGCAGCAGGCCTTGCAGCGCGGGCACGAGCCGCTTCTCGAAATAGGCGGGCAGGACGCCATAGGCGGGGTCGCCCGAATGCAGCGCCGCGGCGAGTCCCCGCTTGGCGCGCAGGAAACCGACGAAGCGCTCGATCCATCGCCGCAGCGCCTCTTCCGGCGCATGTTCGGCCGCGAGCGCCGGCGCGGCGTCGGCGCAGGCGTCGACCTCGCGGCGGAACACCGCCACGATGAGGTCGGCGCGGGTCGGGAAATGGCGGTAGACCGTGCCGACGCCGACGCCGGCCTTCTCGGCGATCTCGCGCACCGGCGCGTCGACCCCCGAGGCCGTGAACACCGCCATCGCCGTCTCGAGCAGCGTCTGGAGGTTGCGCTGCGCGTCGGCGCGGAGGCGACGCACCGCATGGCCCTGCGCCCCCTCTCCGTCGCCCCGATCCGCCGCTTCGCCGCTCAAGAAACTTTCCTGTTGATAAACGGAACAACGCTCCGTATACAATCGGAATACGGTTCCGCTTGTGCTCTATAGCGCGGCGGGGCGGCGCTGGCCACACCCGGCCGGAAGGAGACGATCATGCAAGACAAACGCGTCGCCCTGGTCACGGGCGCCAATCAGGGGATCGGCCTGCAGATCGCCAAGGAGCTCGCGGCGAAGGATTTCACCGTCCTTGTCGGTTCGCGCGACCTGGCGCGCGGAGAGGAAGCGGTCCGTACGATCGACGGCGACGCCCATGCGCTGCAGATCGACGTGACGGACCGCAGTTCGATCGCCGCCGCGGCCGAGCGCGTTCGCCGCGAGTTCGGCCGCCTCGACGTGCTGGTCAACAACGCGGCGATCTCGCACACCCGTCGGCAGCCGGGCATGTCGGTCGAGGACTACGCCCAGACGACCCGCCCGAGCGTCGTCGACCTCGACGAGTTGCGCGCCGTTTGGGAGACCAACGTGTTCGGGGTCGTCGCGGTCACCCAGGCGATGCTGCCGCTGCTGCGCGAAGCGTCGCCGCCGGCGCGCATCGTCAACGTGTCGAGCGGCGTCGGCTCGCTGACGCTGAACGCAAACCCGGCTTTCCACTATCGCTCGATCTTCAGTCCCGTCTATTCGGCGTCCAAGACCGCGCTCAACGCGATGACGCTCGCGATGGCGATCGAGCTCGAGCCGACCGGGATCAAGGTCAACGCCGCCTGCCCCGGCTTCACCAAGACCAACCTCAACAACTATGCGGGCACGCAATCGGTCGAGGAAGGCGCGCGCGAGCCGGTGCGCCTCGCCCTGCTCGGCCCCGACGGGCCGACCGGCTCGTACTCCAACGCCGCCGGACCGCTGCCGTGGTGAGGCCGCCAGTCTCGCGGGCCGCGAGGCCGGCGCCTCTCGCCTGAAGCCTAGAGCCGCTCGATCGCCTTGGCGGCGGCGTCGAGCGCGTCGGCGACCGCCTGGATCACGGTTTTCGCCGCCTCGTCGCGGCGCACGCGCATGCGCACGGCCATGCGCAGGTTCTCCATCGCCCGGAACACCGGCGCGAAGTCGCCGCGCTGGGCGTTGTTCGCGCCGTCGAGGCGGGCGAAGATCGCGTCGACCTGCGGCTTGTTCTCGGCGAGGAACGCTTCGCCCTCGGGGGTGAGCGTGTAGAGCTTGCGCCCGCCCTGCTCCTGGGCGGCGGTGGCGTAGCCCATGTCCTCGATCATCGACAGCGTCGGATAGACGACGCCGGGGCTGGGGCTGTAATCGCCGCCGACCCGCTCGCCCAGCGCCTTGATGATTTCGTAGCCGTGGCGCGGCTTCTCGGTCAGCATGGCGAGAATGACGAGGCGGAGATCGCCGGAGTCGAACAGCCGGCCTTCGCGCGGCTCGGAGCCGCCGCGCCAATGGCGGCCGAACCCTGGGCCGCGGCCAAAGCCCGGGCCGCGACCGAAACCGTCGTGGACGCAGCGCCCGCGCTCCTCCGGACGGAAGCCCCGCCCGCCATGTTCGTCGTTATGTAAGTGTCTGAAGTGCATAGGTTTTCCTTTTGAGTTGCGATCTATCGAGATATGTCTGTTCTGAGACCTGTCACGATATATCTTTGCGTAAGATATATCGAAACATATCGGAGTCAAGCGAAAATTGGCGCAAGGCCGAAAGGGGCGGCCGAACGGCGGGCGGACGCTGGCGAACCGGCTACTTCGCCGCTTCGGCGACGATCGCCGCCATCGCCAGGGCGTCGGGGTCGCCGTCTTGCGTCAGTCCGGCGATTACGCCGGCGCGGTCGGCGGCGGGCCGGTTCTGGCTCGCCTTCCATTTGCCGCGCAGATCGACGAGCTCGATTTCGAGGCCAACGATCTGGCGAACCATCGCGGCGACGAAATCGTCGGGCGCGTCGCCGACCGCCCAGGGCGCGGCGCGGCCGCCTTCGTGGGTCGCGGTGAGGTCGGCGATCTGGCCGCGCAGCCAGGCTTCGTCATCGATCACCCGCGCGGCGCCGTGCGCCTGGACCATCACATAGTTCCAGGTCGGCACGACCTTTCCGGTCTCGCGCTTGGTCGCGTACCATGACGGCGAAACGTAATGGTCGACGTCCTGGAACACGACCAGCGTCTCCGGCTCGCCCTGCAGCTCGCGCCACAGCGGATTGGCGCGCGCGACATGCGCCCGCAGGGTTCCCAGGCGCCCCGCCCCCGCGTCGATCAGGAACGGGATCGTGTTGGCGGCGAGGCCCTGCGGCCCGCGGTTGACGATCAGGCCGAGCGGCCGGCGGCGGATCAGGTCGTGCAACGCGGCGAGATCGTCCTGGCGATGGAGCGGCGGTTCGTACATCGAGAGCTCCGGCGCGCGGGCGTGACTGGCCGCGACAGTGTGCGCCTTGTTAGCGCAGGGCGCGCCGACGCGCCATCCGCCCGCTTGCGTCACCGGGGATCGACGGCGCCCGGCCGTTTGCGCCAGCGGTCGAGGTTGTCGAGCGCGACAGCGCGATCGTCGAGATTGCCGTCGGCGCCGATTTCCGCCAGCGTCGCCGTCGCTTTCGCCGCGGCGATACGCAGGCAGGCGAGCGCGGCGAACAGACGCGCCGACGGGTCGGCGGCGTCGAGAAACGGCAGCAGCCGGGCCAGCATGCCGCGCCGGCGGATCTCCGCGCCGATCTCGGCCTGCTCGACGATGATGGCGTTGCGGGCTTCGGCGTCCTTTTCGTCGTCGCGCCAATCGATGAAGCGGCAGGCGGTCAGCCGTTCGGCCGCGTCCTCGAACCGCGCCATCAGCGCGTCGTCGTCCATCTCGGCGAGGCTCGGACGCGCCGGCGGCGACGCNNGCCACGCCGCTTCGCTCAACGCCGGCGCGAATTCGCTCAGCAAGGCCGCCGCGCAGATGCGAATGTCGGGATCGTCGCTGTCGAACAGCGGCTCGATCTCGATCGCCGTCGCCTTGGCGCCCAGCGCCCCGGCGATCGCTGTGTTCCGGGCGAAGCCGCGGTTCGTTTCCTCCCTCGTCGGCAGAAAAGCGTCGGGCGGCGCGCCGCCGCCGTATTGGAAGACCCGGCCGACGCCGCTCTCGTTTGAGGCCTCAGCGAACAGCAGCAGCAGCCGCTCGGTCGGCATCTGCGCGTAGTCTTCCGGGCTCATTTCAGCGCTCCGAATCTGCGCAGCCCAACGAGGCCCATTACGCGCTACGCCCCAAAATCAGGCCTCGCCACCGGTCGACGGGGCGGACTTCCCCCGCCAGCGGCTCAACGTCCAGCCCGCCGGGGCGCGCACCTGCGGGTCGCGGTCGGCCTTCAGCGCTTCCAGCGTCGCGACGGCCTTGTCCGGCGCCACGTAGCGGCAAGCGAGCGCGGCCTGAAAGCGGATATGCGGGTCGGGGCTGTCGAGGAAAGGCGCGAACCTTGCGAGCATGCCCCGTCGCGCGGCCTCCGCCCGGATCTCGATCAGCTCGCCGAGGATGCCGTTGCGCGTTTTCGTCTCCCGTTCGTCGTGGACCCAATCGATGAACTCGCACAGGGTCACGCGCTCGCCCGCGTCCTGAAAGCGCGCGAGCAGCTCCTCGTCGCTCATCTCCTGCAAGGTCGGCTGCGCCGGCGGCCCCTGGCGGACGCGTTGGCGCCCCGCGATCACCTCTTTGGCCGAACAGTTGGCCGAGACCCCCTTCCGGGTCGCTTCAGCCAGATCGGCGTCGAGGCCGCTGGCGAAGAGCGCCGCCGCCATGCGGACATCGGGGTCGGGATCGTCGAACAGCGACAGTGCGTCGGGGCCTGCCCGCCTCGTCAGCAAGGCGGCGACGATCGCCAGCAGTTCCGCGCTGAGCTGCCGACGTTGCTCTTTGTCCATCGCGAGCAAAGACAGATCCGGGATCGAGCCGGCGGATATGCCGCCGAAAATGCGACCAAACCCGAGCTGCTTGGTGGCGCCGGCGAACAACGGCAGCAGCCGATCCGTGGTCATCTCGGCATAGTCTTCCGGACTCATTGCAGCACTCCAAACAGGCGCAGCGCCTCCAGGCCCGCGTCGCGCTGGCCGGCGAAATCAAGCTCGTCGACGACGTCCCGGTGGAGGATTCCGGGCATGTTTTCGTTCTCCAGCGAATTGTATTAACCGGTGATCTGCTCGTGCTTCAGCGTCGGAACCCAGACGAGATTGCTGGGATCGTCGACGGCCGGGCGACCGAACTTGTCGATCGGCGCGACGGCCGCGAACTTGGCGACGTTGTCGGGGTTCTGCTCGACCACGTGATGCCGCTGATAGCCCAGCACGTTCTCGTTCGGCGGCTGCTGCAGTTCGTCGAGAGTCTTGGGCGGATCCATGGCGGCGCGGATCTGGTCGAGCGCTTGCTGCTCGCCCACATTGAGCGGGCTCGGATCGAGGATCTCGATCGCCGTCTCGACCAGCAGCTTAAACTCGGGGATCGCCCACAGCGCCAATCGTCCGCCCGCGACGACTTTTTCGGCCTCGCTCTTGATCAGCGCTCTCGCCTCTCCGCGCGCCACGCGCAAAGTCTCCCGCACCAGCGACGGCTTTGCCGGGACGGCGGGCAGCGGAGCGTTCGGATCGACCGGCTTGGCGGCGAACCAGCCGGGGTTCGGCTTGTCGCCGACTCGCGGATGCTGCGCGGGATCCCAGTCCTTCAGCAGGCCGCTGGCGAACAGCTGCGCCGCCAGTTCGACGGAGCCGCGGATCGGCGCATCCTTGGCGAGACCTGGCGGGTCGGGAAAGCCGAGCAGCACCGCGGCGATCGCCGCCAGCGACGCCTCGCCGCGATCGAGCGCAGCGGCGACGGTCGCCAGGCCGCCCTGTTTGCCAAAAAGATCGATCGGCAGGCCGTAGAGCGCCGTCAGCTCGGCTTCCGCTTCGTCGCACGGCCTGGCTTCCCAGCCACCCGGCTCGGCGCAGCGAAGCAACCGGGTCGGGCCGACAAAGAGGCCGTCGGCGCCGCAGCGCACGCCGTCCTCGCTGAGACGAAAGAAACGGATGAACGCAAGCGCGCCCAAGCGGCTTCTCCATGGAGAGTTTCAACCTGTGAAATGAGAACACAACAAGAACGCATGGTCAAGCAAATGGGCGCGCCGCGGCAAAAAAGTGACGCTACTTGTGACGTTTAGCGGCAGATTGGCGTAACGCTGGCGCCGTAGCGGCCACCTTCGCCCGCGGCGCGTCGGCGTTACACGCGAACGCGCCGCCGCCCATATCCGCGCGCGCGTCATCGCCGCCGTTATCGAAAGCGAGCGCCCTATTCGGCCGCCGAAGCGTTTCTCTACGTAAGCCTCGACCAGCCGCTTGAACTCCGCAGCGATGGTCGAGCCCCGCAGCGTCACGGTCTTGACCCCGTCGACGAACACCGGCGCGGCCGGCGTCTCGCCCGTGCCCGGCAGCGAGATGCCGATGTCGGCGGGCTTGCTCTCGCCCGGGCCGTTGACGATGCAGCCCATCACCGCGACGTTGAGCGTCTCGACGCCGGGGTAGCGCGTCTTCCACGCGGGCATCGCGTCGGCGAGGAAGGATTCGATCTCCTGCGCCAGTTCCTGGAACACGGTCGAGGTGGTGCGGCCGCAGCCGGGACAGGCGGCCACCTGCGGGACGAAGACGCGGAAGCCCATGGTCTGCAGGATTTCGCGCGCGACCTTGACTTCCTGCGTCCGGTCGCCGTTCGGCTCGAGCGTCAGCGAGACGCGGATCGTGTCGCCGATCCGCTCCTGCAGCAGCGCGCCCCTCTTACAGCCGTTCGGCGAGATAATCGTCGATGGTGGCGCGAACCCCCTGCGACCACAACCGGTTCAGCGCCTTGGAGAAGGCGTCGACATAGGCCGGCGTGTCCGAGAGCTCGCCGAAGAGGTCGCGCAGTTCGAGGAAGGCGCGCGGATCGATGCGCGCCGGCCGCGCCGCCTTTTGCAGGCGATCCCAGTTGGGGTCGTTGGGCGGGATGACCTTGCCGCTCTCCGACTCGCCGTAGCAGTAGCGGCACCACATCGCCGAGACCAGCGCCAGGCCGGCGAAGCCCTGCCCCGCATCCAGGCGATCGACGACGCTCGGCAGGATGAACTTGGGCTGCCGGTTCGAGCCGTCGAGACACAGCCGCGAGATCGTATCGGCGATCTTCGGATTGGCGAAGCGCTCGGCGACCTTGAGCCGGTAGGCTTCGAGCGCGACGCCGGGCGGCGGCGGCACGACCGGCAGGATCTCGCGCTTCTCCAGCGTCGCCAGGAAGGTCGCGATCTGCCTGTCCTCCATCGCCTCGTGGACGAAATGGATGTCGAGCAGGCCGGCCGGATAGGCGATCGCCGCGTGGCCGCCGTTGAGGATGCGAATCTTCATCAGCTCGTAGGGCGCGACGTCCCTGACGAAGGTCGCGCCGACCGTCTCCAGCGCCGGCCGGCCGGCGGGGAACTTGTCCTCGACCACCCACTGGCGGAACGCTTCGCAGAACACCGGCCAGTTGTCCTCGAGGCCGTAGCGGTCCGCGAGGATCGCACGCTCTCGGTCGCCGGTCGCCGGCGTAATGCGATCGACCATCGAATTGGGGAAGGCGACGTTGGCGCGGATCCAGGCCGCGAGTTCGCGGTCGACCAGATCGGCGACGCCGGCGACCGCGTTCTCGCAGACGTGGCCGTTGCCGGGAATATTGTCGCACGACATGACGGTGAAGGGCGCAATTCCGGCGGCGCGGCGGCGCCTGAGGCCGGCGGCGATCAGGCCGAAGGCCGATTTCGGCGCGTCGAAATGCGCGGCGTCATAGGCGATCTCGGGATGGCGCGGATCGAATCGCTGCGTCGCCGGATCGATGCAATAGCCGCCCTCGGTGACGGTCAGCGAGACGATGCGGATCGCCGGCCGCGCCAGCGCGTCGAGCGTCGCCACGACGTCGAACGGCTCGAGGAAGTCGATCATCGGCCCGGTCACCCGGACCGTCGTCGCGTTCGCCTCCTGCTCGACGACCGTCGTCAGCCAATCCTGCGCGGCGAGCTTGGCGCGCATGTCCGCATCGTACGCGCGCACGCCGGCGCCGACGATCGCCCAGTCGTGATCGCGGCCGGAGGCGAAGAGATCGTCGAGATAGACCGCCTGATGAGCGCGATGGAAATTGCCGACGCCGATGTGAAGGATTCCGGGGCTGAGTTTCGCACGGTCGTAGCCCGGCGCGCCGACGCCCTTGGGCAGTCGGTCCAACGCGGCGGCGGAAAGTTTGACGCTCATGATTTCATTCCCATTCGGCACTTCGTCTTCGCATCCAGGCGCTCAGGCCATGCGCCGACCGTCCTCGGCGAAGCGATGCAGGTAGGCCGGGCGCGGCGTGACGAAGATCGTGTCGCCCGGCGCGATCGGCGCCTCGCCGGCGAGGCGAATGGTCAGCGGTCCGACCGTCTCCGATTCCGCGTGCAGGTAGGTGTCGGAGCCGAGGTGCTCGGCGACCCTGACTGCCGCCCGCCATTCGCCGGCCGTGGTCGAAATGTCGGCGTGCTCGGGACGGATGCCGAGCGTCGCCGCGCCGCGCTTGGCCGCCGCCTCGCCGCGGATCAGGTTCATCTTCGGCGAACCGATGAAGGTGGCGACGAACAGGCCGTTCGGCCTGTTGTAGAGCTCGAGCGGCGAGCCGACCTGCATCACCGAGCCCTTGTCGAGGACGACGATCTTGTTGGCCATGGTCATGGCCTCGACCTGGTCGTGAGTGACGTAGACCATCGTCGTCTTCAGCGCGTTGTGCNNCTGGCCGCCGGAGAGCTGGCGCGGCTTGCGGTCGAGGTAGTCGGTGAGATTGAGAATGCCGGCGGCCTTCCGCACCTTCTGTTCGATGACGGCCGACGGTTGCTTCGCCATCTTCAAGGCGAAAGCGATGTTGTTGCGCACGCTCATGTGGGGGTAGAGCGCGTAGGACTGGAACACCATCGCCAGCCCGCGCTGGGCGGGTCCGACGTCGCTGACGTCGAGACCGTTGATCAGCACCTCGCCGGAAGTGAGATCCTCGAGGCCGGCGATCAGCCTGAGCAAGGTCGACTTGCCGCAGCCCGACGGGCCGACGAACACGGCGAACTCGCCGTCCTCGATCTTGAGATCGACGCCGTTGATGACGCCGACGGCGCCGAACGCCTTGCGCACGCCCTTCAGTTCGATGCTGCCCATCGTGGGGTTTCCTCAATTCCGGATCATTTGACGGCGCCGAAGGTCAGGCCGCGCACCAGTTGCTTCTGCGAGAACCAGCCGAGAATGAGAATGGGCGCGATGGCGAGCGTGGAGGCCGCCGACAGCTTCGCCCAGAACAGGCCTTCCGGCGCCGAATAGGAGGCGATGAAGGCGGTGAGCGGCGCAGCGTCGTGGGTCGTCAGATTGAGCGTCCAGAACGCCTCGTTCCACGACAGGATGATCGCCAGCAGCATGGTGGAGGCGATGCCCGGCACCGCCATCGGCGTCAGCACGTGGACGATCTCGTTCATCAGCGAGGCGCCGTCCATGCGCGCCGCCTCGAGAATGTCGACCGGGATTTCCTTGAAGTAGGTGTAGAGCATCCAGATCAGGATCGGCAGGTTTATCAGCAACAGCATCGACCCGACGCCGAACAGGGAGTCGAGCAGATGCAGATCGCGAAACCACAGGAAGATCGGCACCAGCACGCCGACGCCCGGCATCATCTTGGTCGACAGCATCCACATCAGCACGTCGCTGGTGCGGCGGGTCATGATCCAATAGATGATCGGCAGGGTCGCGACGGCGACCACCGGCCCGTAGATGCGCCAATCCCAACGCGCGTCGCCGACGAGCCACAACAAAATCGCGGCGGCGGCGATGGCGGCGAGCATGATCGCATGCAGCTTGCGGGTGAGCGCACGCTCGGGAGCGACGATCGGGGCGAACGCCATCGACCAGGCGGCCGGCACCGCGATAAGGAGGCCGACCACGTTCGCCCCGACCGACAGGACGATCGAATTGTAGGCGAAGAGGAGATAGTTCGAGCGATCCTGAACCTCGACGTAGTTCTCGAGCGTCCAGTGGAAGAACAGGAACTTCGGTGGGTACGAGAAGGCGTCGAGCTCACTCTTGAAGCTGGTGAGGAACGTCCACAGGATCGGGAAGAAGATCACCAGCCCGACCGCCCAGGCCAGGACGGTCATTCCGATGCGCCTGCCCGTCGATTGCCGCCGCGCCATGGCCCTAGCCCTCCAGATTCCTGCCGATCATCCGCATCAGGAAGACCGCGACGATATTGGCGAGCACGACGGCCACGATGCCGCCCGCCGAGGCGCCGCCGACGCTGAAATTGAGCAGCGCCTCCTTGTAGACGAGGAAGGGGATGTTGGTGGTCGCGATGCCCGGACCGCCCGAAGTCGTGACCAGAATCTCGGCGAAGACGCTGAGCAGGTAGATCGTCTCGATGAGGATGACCACCGTCACCGCGCGCGCGATGTGCGGCGCGATGATATAGGCGAAATAGGAGATGGCGCCGGCGCCGTCGAGCTGCGCCGCTTCCTTCTGCTCCTCGTCGAGCGACTGCAGCGCGGTGAGGAGGATGAGGCCCGCGAACGGCAGCCATTCCCAGGAGACGATAAGCACAACCGAAAGCATCGGCCAGTTGGTGAACCACACCGGCGCCGGCAGGCCGAGCGACTTGGCGATCCAGGTGAAGAGCCCGGATTCCGGGTTCATCAACAGGTTCTTCCAGACGAGCGCGCTCACCGTCGGCATGACGAAGAAAGGCGCGATGACCATCAGCCTCAACACGCCCTGGCCGAACACCTGCTGGTCCATCAGCAGCGCCACCAGCAGGCCGCCGACGACGCTGATGACCAGCACCGAGGCGACGAGGATCAGCGTGTTGCCGAGCGCGCCGAGGAAGTTGGGATCGGAGAGGAAGTAGCCGTAATTCTGAAAGCCGACGAATCGAATGTTGGTCGGATCGAGCAGGCTGTAATGCAACAGCGAGAAGTAGAGGGTGCGCGCGAGCGGCGCGAGCATCCAGGCGAACAGTAAAATCACGGAAGGCGCGACCAGGATTCGTCCTGCGGTCGCCGTCTGCTGGGTCGCCATCGGTCTTGCTCCCCCCGTCGAGGTTTCTTGCCGCGCGCCGCGCCGCCCTGGGCTGGCGCGACTTTGCGCCGCATTCGAGCCGCGTCCATCCCGGCGCGGCCTCCCGCTCCCGCCCCCTTCCCCTCCCCGAAACGAAGGGGAGGGGCGGGGAACGGGGAGGGACCGTCCCCGAGGGCCGCCGGGTTGAAGCGGCCCTCGCTAGTTGGTGAGCGGCTTACTTGATGTAGCCGGCCTGCTTCATCGCCGATTCGGTCGAAGCCTGCGCCTTGGCGAGCGCCTCGTCGACCGTCATCGTGCCGGCGAGCGCCGCCGAGAAGTCCTGCCCGACATCGGTGGCGATGCCCTGGAACTCGGGGATCGCGACGAACTGCACGCCGGTGTAGGGGACCGGCTGCACGGTCGGATGCAGCGGGTCAGCCGAGTTGATCGAGTCGAGCGTCATCTGGGCCCAGGGCGCCGCCTTCAGGTACTCCGGGTTCTTGTAGAGCGAGGTGCGGGTTCCCGGCGGAACGCGCGCCCAGCCGTCCTTCGCGGCGACGAGGTCGGTGTAGTGCTTCGAGGTGGCCCAACCGATGAACTTCTCGGCGGCGTCGACCTTCTGCGAACCCGCCGGCACCGCCAGCGCCCACGACCACAGCCAATTGCCGCGCTTGCCGAGGCCGTTGTCGGGCGCCAGCGCGAAGCCGACGTCGTTCGAGACCTTCGATTGCGACGGATCGGTCACGAAACCGGCCGCGACCGTGGCGTCGATCCACATGCCGCACTTGCCGGAGTTGAACAGCGCCAGGTTCTCGTTGAAGCCGTTCGAGGAGGCGCCGGGAGGTCCGTCGGCCTTCATCAGCGCGACGTAGAAGTCGAGCGTCTTCTTCCACTCGGGCGAGTTGAACTGCGGCTGCCACTTCTCGTCGAACCAGCGCGCGCCGAAGGAGTTGGCGGTCGCGGTCAGGAACGCCATGTTTTCGCCCCAGCCCGCCTTGCCGCGCAGGCAGATGCCGTAGACCTCGCCGGCCTTGTCGGTCATCTTGTCGGCGGCCTGCTTGATGAAGTCCCAGGTCGGCTTCTCCGGCATCGTCAGGCCGGCCTTCTTCATCAGGTCGGTGCGATACATCACGAACGAGCTCTCGCCGTAGAACGGCGCGGCGTAGAGCTTGCCGTCGGACGACAGGCCGGCGCGGATGGCCGGCAGCAGGTCGTCGACGTCGTAATCAGCGCCGAGTTTGTCGAGCGGATCGAGCCAGCCCTTCTTGGCCCAGATCGGAACCTCGTAGGTGCCGATGGTCAGCACGTCGAACTGGCCGGCCTTGGTGGCGATGTCGGTCGTCACCTTCTGGCGAAGGACGTTCTCTTCCAGCGTCACCCAGTTGAGCTTGATATCCGGGTTGGCCTTGGTGAAATCGTCCGTCAGCTTCTGCATCCGGATCATGTCGCCGTTGTTGACGGTGGCGATGGTCAGGGTGGTGTCGGCGTAAGCGGGAAGCGAGAAGCAGGCGAGCGCCGCCGCGCCCAGCAGGCCCTTAACGAGCACCTTCATAGCGTATCCTCCGATCAGCAATGCCGGGTTTGGGCAATTGCTACACTAGCGGGCGAATATTCATATGGCGACGGCGTCGGTGTCAACCGGGAATCGTTGCTGCGGCGCACAAGGCGACGCTATCCTCCAGAATTCAAGGGCTTGTTTTTTATCAGATAATTACGCGCTATCGCTCAGCGTCGCAGCAAATGCTCAGCTGTCGCCTCGTCGGTCACCAGGCCGGAAATCAGCTGTCCGGTCAACGCCCCGCGGATGGCGGCGCGCCGCAGCGGCCCCATCGCGACGCCGATCATGAGTCGCTTGGTCGGCTGGCGCAGCGGCGCGCTGCAAACGCGTTCGTTGGTCAGCCCCTCGATCAGCCTGCCGCGCGCGTCGAACGCCCAGCCGGTGATTTCGCCGACCGCCCCGGCGCGCCGCAGGGCGTCGTTTTCGTCGTCGCTGATGAAGCCGTCCTTCAGCAGCGGCGTGTTCTCGCCGATCGAGCCGACCCCGACGAAGGTCGCGTCGGCCTGCTCCACCAGCGACAGCACTTTTCGAATCGACGGCAGGCTGGTCAGCAGCCCGCGCTCCTCGGCGGTGCGCGCGACGACCGGAACCGCCATCGGATAGAGCGGCGCGCGCACGGTGTCGGAGACGCGCATGATGACGTCGTAGAACGACGCCGAACCGTCGGTCTTGGTGGTGCCGACGAGGCCGACGAGGCGATGCTGCGGGCATTCCATCTGCGGCAACTGGTCAGCGACCGACCGCATGGTGCGGCCGGTGCCGATGCCAATGACCACCGGATCGGCGCGGCGCAGCCAGCGCTCCATCTCGCCTGCGGCGATCTGCGAGATGCCCAGGCTCGAGGAGGCGGCGGTCGGATCGGAGGGCGAGATCTCGCAATAGTTCAGGTCGTAGCGCTGGCGCAGAATCGACGCGAGCTCCATGCAGCGGGCGATCGGATGGTCGAGGCGCACCTTGATCAGCCGCTCGCTGATCGCCAGCGACACCAGCCTCTGCGCCGACTGGCGCGACACGCCGAGCTTCTTGGCGATCTCGTCCTGGGTGTTGCCGGCGACGTAGTAGAGCCAGCCGGCGCGCGCCGCGTCGTCGAGGCGCGCGCTGTCGCCGTCACCGTTTCTCGGCATGTTCGAACCCTTTCGCCGGATCGCCGCCAGCGGCGCGACGCTCCCGTTGCTCGCGGATGCGGCGCGGCAGCTCGCGCATGTCGTCGAACACCAGCGCCGCGCCGGCGGCGCGCAGGCGCTCGCCATGCGCATGGCCGACGATATGTCCGCCGCCGAGGAAGCCGAACACCGTCATGCCGGCGCGCGCCGCCGCGATGACGCCCGGTTCGCTGTCCTCGATCACCAGGCAGTCGGCGGGCTTCGCCCCCATGCGCCGCGCCGCGTGCAGGAAGAGGTCTGGCGCAGGCTTGCCGTGCGCGACTTCGGCGGCCGAGAACACGTTGGGCTCGAACAACGGCGAGAAGCCGACGATGCGCAGAGAGGCGCGGATACGCTGGAGCGAGCTCGACGAGGCGACGCAGACCCTGCCGCCCTCGAGTTCGGCGAGCGTCTCGCGCACCCCGTCCATCGCCTTCAGCTCGCGCTCGAACCCGACGAGAATCTCGTCGGTCAGTTCATCGAGGAAATTCGCCGGCAGCGCCTCGCCGAGGTCGCGCTCCGCCATATTCTGAATCGACTGGGCGCTGACGCCGAGGAAGCGTTGGCGGGCGTTCTCGGCGCTGAGCTCGAGGCCATGACGGCGCAGAACGTCGCGCGTGCGTTCGAGCGCGATCGTCTCGCTGTCGACGATCACGCCGTCGCAGTCGAAGATGACGACGTGCGGCCATCGAGCGGCGCGCGCCGCGCCGCCCGCGCCGCTCTCGCGCATCGCCAGCCGCGTATTGCGCTCGGCCTCTTGCAGCGCCTCGAAGGCGCGCCGCTTGGCGGCGTGCAGCGCGGCGATCTCGCCGCCAGCCGGCTCGCTCACGCCGGCCAGCCTCGACATCGTCGTCATCGCCTCGACCAGCGTGCGCCGCCCGGCGGCGACGGCGCCGAGCATCGCCGCGCCGAGCAGCACCGGCTCGCTGGTTTCGCTCGCCGCGACGCGCCGGCCGGTCGTGTCGGCGACGATCTGCCTCACCAGCGCGCTGCGCGACGCGCCGCCGCTGGCGACCAGCGCGTCGAAGGCGTAGCCGCTCGCCTCGAACCGGCGGATCACCTGCGCAAGGCCCTGCGCGAGGCCGCACAGGCCGGCGACATAGAGCGCCATCGCGCTTTCCTCGTCGTCGCGCAGGTCGAGACCGACGACCGCGCCGCGCGCCGCCGGATCGGCGTAGGGCGAACGGTTGCCGAGGAAATCGGGCAGCACATGGAGATCGCGCGCCAGCCGCACCGCCTGCGAGGCGCCGCCGGCGCGGGCGACGATGTCGCGCTCGAGCGCGTCGAAGGCGTGCGGCTGACCGGCGACGTCGGAGAAGGCGGGCGTCATGCGCATCAGCCGGTCGATCGCCGCGCCGAACGCCGACTGGCCGCCTTCCACCAGCCATTGGTCGGGCGTCAGCGCCGAATAATACGGGCCCCAGCAACCGGGAATGAATCGCGCTTCGTCCGACACCGCCATGCAGCAGCCGGAGGTGCCGAGAATGAGCGCCATACGGCGGCGCGGATCCGCGGTCCCGTCGCCCCATCCGGCGCCGAGCGTCGCCAGCGCGCCGGCATGCGCGTCGATCAGCCCGGCGCCAACCGGGACGCCTCGAGGCAGGCCAAGCGCGCGCGCCGCATCGGCGGCGAGCCCCCGCCCCAGCGGCGCGCCGGGCGCGACGATTTCGGCGCCGATGCGGGCGAATCCCGGCCCCCCGAGCGCCTCGAGCCCAACGCTGGCGAAGAATTCCTGCGGCCAGCGCCGCTCGTGCGCGAGATAGAGCCACTTGCAGGCGGTCGTGCAGAGGGAGCGGGCGGTCGAGCCAGTGGCGCGAAAGGCGAGAAAGTCGGTCAGATCGAAAAAATGGCCGGCGGCGGCGAAGACGTCCGGAGCGTTGCGTGCGAGCCATGCGAGCTTGGGCGGCTGCATCTCCGGCGAGATCGCGCCACCGACATAACGCAGCGCGTCGTGGCCGCCGCGGTTGATCGCCTCGGCTTCGTCGACGGCCCGATGGTCCATCCAGACGATGACGTCGCGCTGCGGATCGCCGCTCGGCCCGACGGGAAGCGATTGGCCGGCTGGATCGAGCGCGACCAGCGAGCAGGTCGCGTCGAAGCCGAGGCCGCCGATCGATTCCGGCGCCACGCCGGCCGCGGCGATCGCGGCGCGCACCGCCGCGGCGGTCGCCGCCCAGATGTCGGCCGACGATTGTTCGACAATGCCGCCCGCCTCGCGCCAGGTTGCGATCGGACGCCGCGCATTGGCGAGCAATTGCCCGTTCAACGTGAAAACGCCCGCGCGAACGCTGCCCGTTCCCACGTCGACGCCGATGAACGCCTGATCCATGCGCGGCCCCGATCCCTGCGGGCGCTAAAGTTTCACTTGGCCCCCCCGCGCGCAAGCGGCGCATCGACAGGAGGCTGTCGGCCAAGGCTGGATTATACATATCCATGACGTTCACATCTTGACTTACTGCATAGAAATGATATATTGAGGGCGAACGGAAGTTGTGGGTGATGGGAGAAAGCGGATGTTGCAGATCGGCCAGATTGCGCCTGACTTCACCGCCGACACGACGCAGGGCAAGATCCACTTTCATGAATGGATCGCCGGCTCGTGGGCGGTGCTGTTCTCGCACCCGAAGGACTTCACCCCCGTCTGCACCACCGAACTCGGCTCGGTCGCACGGCTCAAGGGAGAGTTCGACAAGCGGGGCGTCAAGGTCATCGGCCTGTCGGTCGATCCGGTCGCCGACCACCTCCGCTGGGAGAAGGACATCGAGGAAACCCAGGGCGTCGCCGTCAACTTTCCGATGATCGGCGATACCGATCTCTCGATCGCCAAGGCCTGGGGCATGCTGCCGGCGGCGACGCCGGGGAGCTCGACCGGCCGCACGCCAGCCGACAATCAGACGGTGCGAACCGTCTTCGTCATCGCCCCCGACAAGACGATCAAGCTGCAGCTCGCCTATCCGATGACCACCGGGCGCAACTTCGAGGAGATCCTGCGCGTCATCGACTCGCTGCAACTGACCGCGAAAATGAAGGTGGCGACTCCGGCCGACTGGAAGCAGGGCGGCGAGGTCATCATCACCGGCGCGGTCAGCGACGAGGAGGCGAAAACGCGCTTCCCGCAGGGCTGGAGGACCCCCAAGCCCTATATGCGGGTGGTCAAACTTTAGCCTGCGCCGCAGTGGAGTTGACTTAGTCTAGTAACTTAATCTAATAATCCGGCGGCC
Source organism: Hyphomicrobiales bacterium (assembly GCA_003164915.1). Taxonomy (GTDB): domain Bacteria; phylum Pseudomonadota; class Alphaproteobacteria; order Rhizobiales; family Beijerinckiaceae; genus Roseiarcus. Next base: position 26,783 of record PLRT01000138.1, read on the forward strand.
GCGGGCGCGCGCTTGGCCGTTCCCAGGCGTGAGGGTTCGAGGCCGGCGGCGCGCGCGTCACGGGAGCCCTGAATGCCGGCCTTTCTGCACGCCATCAACCCGCTCTACTCGCTGTCCGGTCTGGTCGTCGGCGCGCTGGTCGGCTTCACGGGCGTCGGCGGCGGCTCGCTGATGACGCCGCTGCTGGTGCTGGCGTTCGGCATCCACCCGGCGACCGCGGTCGGCACCGACCTGCTCTATGCGGGCGTCACCAAGATCAGCGGGTCGGCGGTGCACAGCTACAACCGCGCCGTCGACTGGCGCATCGTCGGACGGTTGGCGAGCGGCAGCGTCCCCGCCGCCGCCTTGACCCTCGTCCTGCTCGGCTATTTTGGCCGCGACACCAAGTCGGTCGGCACGGTCATCACCAGCGTGCTCGGCATCGCGCTGATCCTCACCGCGGTGACGCTGGTGTTGCGCCGCTGGCTGCTCAAGCGGCTCGCCGAGCTGCTCGAACGCTGCAGCGATCGCCAGATCACCCTGCTGACGATTGCGCTCGGCGCCACGCTAGGCGCGCTGGTGTCGCTGTCTTCGGTCGGCGCCGGCGCAATCGGCGTCACCGCCCTGCTCACCCTCTATCCCAACATGCCGACCGTGCGCATCGTCGGTTCGGACATCGCCCACGCCGTGCCCCTGACCCTGCTCGCCGGCGCCGGCCATTGGTGGATCGGCTCGGTCGACTGGGCGCTGCTCGTCTCTTTGCTGATCGGCTCGCTGCCCGGCATTGCGGTCGGCAGCGCGCTCGCCTCGAAGGTGCCCGACAAGGTGCTGCGGCCGGTGCTGGCCGGAACCCTGGCGCTGATCGGCGGCCGCCTGGCGTTTTGACGCGCGCAAAGCGGCGCGGCGACTCAAAGATCTCTTCGACGCGCCCTCTCGGTTCAACCGCCCGCGACAGCGCGCCTGGCGGATGACGGCGAGCGGGCTTTCCGGGCCCTCGTCCGGCTGGCGGCGCGTTCGAGGCGGCGCCGCGGCCTAGTGTCGCGCGGCGCAGACTGTCGCTCGAAATCGGCCCGAAATTGTCGGCGAAAGGCTGCGCCGCTTCGCGGCCAGCAAAGGAAATGCCCAGGTTTGATGGGCCTCGATGCGAATTGAGTTGCGTACGTCATTTTCTGGCGTAATCAGTCGGCCATGCGTGAGCTGCCCACTGCCGGCATGGTCGAAATCAAGGATGTCGCCCGCGAGGCCGGAGTTTCGACGGCGACGGTCGACCGCGTCCTGCACGATCGGCCGGGCGTCCGCGACGCCACGATGCGGCGGGTCAAGGACACCATCGAGCGCCTCGGATTTCAGCCGCACGCCGCCGCGGCCGAACTGGCGCGCGGCCGCCGACAACGCTTCTGCTTCGTCATGCCGAAGACGTTGAACCTGTTCATGGCGGACATCGTCGAGCAGCTCGGCGCCATCCGCCGTCAGCTGGCGGCCCGACGCGCGCTCATCGACGTGGTCGAAACCGACGTCTTCGACGCGGACGCCCTCGCCGGCACGCTGGAGGCGGTAGGCCCGCGCTACGACGGCCTTGCGGTGGTCGCGCTCGACCATCCACGGGTCCGCATCGCCATCGACGAACTGGTCGAGAGCGGCGTCGTCGTGGTGACCCTCGTCTCCGACATCCCCTCGTCGCGCCGCGCCCATTACGTCGGCGTCAACAACATCGCCGCCGGCCGCACAGCGGGCACGCTGATCGGCAGGCTGCTCGGCGGTCGCGCGGGCAAGGTGGCGATCATCGCCGGTTCGCTGCTGTTGCGCGACCATGCCGAGCGCCTGTTCGGCGTGCAACAGGTGATCGCCACCGAATATCCTGGGCTGACCCTTCTGCCAGCGCTCGAAGGCCGCGACGACGACGACGACAACCGCGTCCTGGTCAGTCGCCTGCTGGCCGAGCACAGCGATCTCGCGGCCATCTACAATATCGGCGCCGGCGCCACCGGGATCGGCGACGCTCTGATCGAGGCTCGCCGCGCCCAGGAGGTGGTGTTCATCGGCCACGACGTGACGCCGCAGACCCGACGCTTCCTGATCGTTGGCGTGATGGATGCGGTTTTGTCGCAGAACCCCGGCCGCGAAGCGCGTTCCGCCACCCGCGTCCTGCTGGCGCTCAGCCGCAACGAACCGATCATCGCCGAACAAGAGAGAATCGACATTCACGTCATCGTCCGCGACAACCTGCCTTGAATTCAGGACCAAAAGGGAAAACGCGATTGCGCATGCGTCTCGGCGCCAAGCCGTCCCGCCTCAATTCGAATGCGCCGAGTTCGAACGTTCGCTCGAGCGCGGGCGTCGAGCCAAGCCCGGCGCGTCCGCTCCCGCGCGGATCGAAGCCCGCGGTCCAAGACTAGAGGACGCCGATAATCTTCATCCCGAATTCCGCTCGCTCGGCGAGTTTCACTGCAGGCCGCGCCACGCTGTGCGGCTTTGCGCTCTTCACAAAGGAGATCAGGTCATGAATGCCCCCGCGCCAAACTATTTTGGCCTCGTCGACCCCATCCGCTACGAAGGCCCGACGAGCGGCAACCCGCTCGCCTACCATTATTACGACAAGGACCGCGTCGTCGCCGGCCGGCGCATGGAAGACCACCTGCGCTTCGCCGTCTGCTACTGGCATTCGTTCTCCTGGCCGGGCGGCGATCCGTTCGGCGGCGAAACGTTCATGCGGCCATGGATGCACGGCGCCGATCCGATGGCGATGGCGAAGGCCAAGGCCGACGTCGCCTTCGACCTGTTCCGCCTGCTCGACGTGCCCTTCTACACCTTCCACGACGCCGACGTGGCGCCGGTCGGCGAGACCATCAAGGAGCATCTGAACAATTTCGCCGCGATGCTCGACGTGCTCGAAGCCAAGATGGCGAAGGCCAAGGTCAAGCTGCTGTGGGGCACGGCCAATCTCTTCTCGCATCGCCGCTACATGGCCGGCGCGGCGACCAATCCCGATCCGGACGTGTTCGCCTTCGCCGCCGCGACCGTGCGCGCGTGCCTCGAAGCCACCAAGCGGCTCGGCGGGCAGAACTATGTGCTGTGGGGCGGCCGCGAGGGCTACGAGACGCTGCTCAACACCGATCTCGCCCGCGAATATCAGCAGATGGGCCGCTTCCTGACGATGGCGGTCGAGCACAAGCACAAGATCGGCTTCAAGGGCCCGCTGCTGATCGAGCCCAAGCCGCGCGAGCCGACCAAGCACCAGTACGACTTCGACGTCGCGACGGTTTACGGCTTCCTCGAGAAATGGGGACTGACCGACGACGTGAAGGTCAACATCGAGCAGAACCACGCCAACCTCGCCGGCCACACCTTCGAGCACGAAATCGCGCTCGCCTATGCGCTCGGCGTGTTCGGTTCGGTCGACCTGAACCGCGGCGATCCGCTGCTCGGCTGGGACACCGACCAGTTCGCCATGGACGCCGGCGAATTGACGCTGGTGCTGCACGAAATCCTGCGCCACGGCGGCTTCTCGACCGGCGGCCTCAACTTCGACGCCAAGATCCGCCGCCAGTCGATCGACCCGAGCGATCTCGTGCAGGCGCATGTCGGCTCGATCGACGTCGCCGCCCGCGCGCTGCTGAACGCGGAGAAACTGCTCGACGACGGCGTTCTGACCAACTTCGTCAACGACCGCTACGCCGGTTGGGACGGCGCCGAAGGCAAGGCCATTCTGAAGGGCGAGCGAACGCTCGATCAGGTCGCCGACCGCGCCCTGACGGCCAATCTCGCGCCCATGCCCCGCTCGGGCAAACAGGAATATCTGGAGACGATTCTCGCCCGCCGGCAGTAACGGCGGCGGTCTGCGCCAACCCTGGTTTGACGACGTCCCCGGCGCCCGCGGCGCCGGGGTTTTTTGTCGGTCGGCGACCCCCGCGTTCCGTCAAACAAAAACCCGGCCGCGATCAGCGGCCGGGCTTGAAGATGGATCGACGCCGCCGACGCCGGTCAGCGCTGCGCGCCGGACGTGACGATGTCGAGCCAGACGGCGGCCACCAGAATGATGCCCTTGGTGATCTGCTGCCAGAAGGTGTCGATGCCGAGCATCGACATGCCGTTGTCGAGGCTGGCCATGATCATTGCGCCGACCAGCGCGCCGATCACCGTGCCAATGCCGCCGCGCATCGACGCGCCGCCGATGAAGCAGGAGGCGATGGCGTCGAGTTCGGAGCCGAAGCCGGCCGATGGCGTGCCCGCCGCCAGGCGCGCGGTGGTGGTCAGGCCGGCGAAGGCGCACATCAGACCCATCAGGCCCCAGATCAACATCTTGACCAGGTTGACGTTGACGCCCGACAGACGCGTCGCCTCGAGGTTGGAGCCGACCGCATAGATGCGGCGGCCAAACACCGTCCTGTCGCCGACGATGGTGAAGACTCCCAGAATGACCAGCAGGATCAGCACCGGCACCGGCACGCCCTGATAGGAATTCAGCGTCACGACGAAGCCGGCGATCACCGCGCCGGTGATGACGAGCTTCAGGACCTCGACCGGCATCGAGGAGACCGGCAGCTTGTGCTTGACCCGGCCGGCCCGAGCGCGGAAGGCGAGCAGCGCCAGCATCACGAACAGCGCCACCGCCAGGACGTTGCCGATCGAGCCGGGCAGATAGCCCTGGCCGATGAACTTCAAGTCGTTGTGGACCGGAGCGATGGTGATGCCGCCGGTGATCCCCAGCACCGCGCCGCGAAAGGCGAGCTGGCCGCCAAGCGTCACGATGAAGCTCGGGATGCCGACATAGGCGACCACCCAGCCGACCATCAGCCCTGCCGCGACGCCGATCAACACGACCGCCGCAATGGTGCCGTAGAGCGGCCAGCCCCACCACACGTCGAGCACCGCGGCAATGCCGCCGAGGAGACCCGCCAATGAGCCGACCGACAAGTCGATTTCAGCGGCGACGATGATGAACAGCATGCCGCTCGCCAGCATGCCGGTAATCGCCATCTGGCGGAGCAGATTGGAGAAGTTACGCGCGGTGAGGAACTCCGACACCCCCAGGGAGTGGTCGTAGGTCAACGCCCCGAAGAACGCCCAGATGACCGCGATGACGAGCAGCAGGGCGACAATCTTGTATTCGGCGACCAACCGCCGAAAGCTCTTCTTGGCCGGCGCCGATGCTTGGGTTGGGATTGAGAGCGTCATAGTTTGCATTACCCATTTGAGACCGTTGCGTTCACGCGGCGGCGTCTTCCTCTGCGCCAATCGCCGCGGCGAGGACCTTCTCCTGGCTCAAATCGACATTGGGGAAGTTGCCTCTCAGCTTCCCTTCGCCGATGACCAGGACGCGATCGGCGATGCCGAGAATCTCCGGCATTTCTGAAGAGATCATCAGGATGGCGACGCCCTGCCGGGCGAGTTCGAAGATCAGCTTGTAGATTTCATATTTGGCGCCGACGTCGACGCCGTGGGTCGGTTCGTCGAGGATCAGCACCTTCGGGTCCGGCAGCAGCATCTTGTCCACCACCGCCTTTTGCTGGTTGCCGCCCGACAGGCTGGCGATCGGCAGCAGCGGATGCGCGGTCTTGATCTTCATGCGGATGATTTCCGCCTGGATGACCGCCAGCTCGTCCTCGGCGTTGATCAGCTGATAGTGCGCAAAGCGGCCGAGCACCGACATCGTCATGTTGTAGCCGACCGGCATCAGCGGAATGATGCCGAGGCGCTTGCGGTCTTCCGGCACCATGCAGATGCCCTGGCGCACCGCGTCGGCAGGGTTCTTGACGGTGATCTCCTTGCCCTCGAGGAAGATCTTGCCCTCGTGGTCGCCGCTCCAATAGCCGAACAGCTTGCAGGCGAGCTCGGTGCGCCCGGCCCCGACGAGACCGGCGACGCCGACGATTTCGCCGGCCCGGAGCTCGAACGAGACGTCGTCGACGACCTTGCGCTCGGAATTGATCGCATCCCAGCAGGTGACGTTCTTGGCCTCGAATATCACGTCGCCGATTTTGTGCTCCTCGCGCGGGAACAGGTTTTTCATCTCGCGACCGACCATCATGGCGATGATCTTGCCGGCGTCGAGTTCGCGCATCGGCAGGGTGCCAATGTGCGCGCCGTCGCGGATCACCGTCACCGTGTCGGCGATCGCCGCCACTTCGTCGATCTTGTGCGAGATATAGACGCAGGACATGCCGCGCGACCGGAACTCTCTCAGCAGCTCCAGCAGCGTCTCGGTTTCGGTGGTGGTCAACGCCGACGTCGGCTCGTCGAGAATGAGCAGCTTGGCGTTCTTGTTGAGCGCCTTGGCGACTTCGATGAGCTGCTGCTTGCCGCCTGAGTAGGCCAACACCGGCAGCGCGACGTTGATGTCGGGCATCTTCAGCTGCTGCATCAGCGCCGTCGCCCGGGCGTTCATCGCTTCGTAGTCGACGAATCCGAAACCCCGAGTCAGTTCCGAGCCAAGGAAGATGTTCTCCGCCACCGACAGGTGGGGCACCATCATCAATTCCTGATGGATGATGACGATCCCCGCGTCTTCCGTCTCACGAATCGTGTGGGCTTTGAGCTCCTTGCCTTCCCACAGGATCGTCCCTTCCCAGGAGCCGTAGGGATGGACGGCGGAAAGCACTTTCATCAGCGTCGACTTGCCGGCGCCGTTCTCGCCGCAGAGCCCGACGATCTCGCCTGCCCGAACCTTCAAGTCGATTCCGCTAATCGCCTTGACGCCGGCGAATTCCTTGGTGATGCCGCGCATCTCCAGAAGATATTCGGCCATAAACCCTCATCCCGAAAGGAGCGACAATTAGGCGTCGACCGCCCAACCTTCGCTGGCAACTATATCCCGACCCAAAACCACGGGTCTGAATTTGATCAAACCTCTCCCCGCCGGCCTCGAGCAATCCACAAGGATTTGCGAGCAACAAGGCCTGAACGCCGACGCTTCCCGCCCCAACGCCCTCGAGAGGAACGGGGCGCCTATTTGCAATTGCAGTTCCGCCTGCGCGGGCCAGGCGCGCTGCGTCGGAGACTGCGCGCCCGCTTCTCGGCAGAGCCCGACCTTGATCCCAGAGGCAGAACGGGCTCGCGGCGGATCGGTCGTCCGGGGCGCCGAAGCGCCCCGGACGCTGCGAGGTGTTACTTACCCTCGACTTGTTCCTTGGTGTAGAAGCCGTCCTTGACGACCAGATCGACGTTGTCTTTGGTCAGCGCGATCGGGGTCAACAGCACGGACGGAACCTTCTTGAAGCCGTTGTCGAGTTCGGCGTTAAAGGCCGGCTTTTCGCCCTTGATCAGCTGGACGGTCAGTTTGGCCGCCTCGCTGGCGATCAACTTCAGGGGCTTGTAGACGGTCACGGTCTGCGTGCCGGCGATCACGCGCTTGACGGCGGCGAGGTCGGCGTCCTGACCGGAGATCGGAACCTTTCCGGCGAGGTTCTGGGCGGCGAGCGCCTGGATGGCGCCGCCGGCGGTGCCGTCGTTCGAGGCGACGACCGCGTCGATCTTGTTGTTGGCGGCCGTCAGAGCGTTTTCCATGATCGACAGAGCGGTGGTCGGGCTCCACTCCGGGACCCACTGCGAGCCGATGATCTTGACCTTGCCGGCGTCGATGGCCGGCTGGAGAGCCTTCATCTGACCGGCGCGCAGCAGCTTGGCGTTGTTGTCGGTCGGCGAGCCGCCGAGCATGTAGTAGCTGCCTTCGGGCTTGGCCGCGAGAACCGCCGAGGCCTGCATGAAGCCGACGCGCTCGTTGTCGAACGAGATGTAGGCGTCTTCATCGGCGTTGAGGATCAGGCGGTCATAGGACAGAACCTTGACGCCGGCCTTGTGGGCTTCGTCGATGACCTCGGCGAACACCTTCGAATTCATCGGCACGATCACGACCGCGTCAACCTTCTGCGAGATCATGTTCTCGACCTGGTTGACCTGCTTCTGTTCGTTGGCGTCGGCCGAGGTGACGATGACGTC
>PLRT01000125.1 GCA_003164915.1 Hyphomicrobiales bacterium
CCCAGGAAACCGACCGCGATCATCCAGCGCGGGTCGACCTTGGTGATCAGCTTGCCGACGATCGGCGCGGTCAGGAACTGGCACACGCCGGTGACGAACATCGTGTTGCCGATCTGCAGCGGCGAGTAGCCCCGCACCACCGCGAGATAGACCGGATAAATGTAGGTGAGCCCGTAGAGGCCGATGCCGAGAATGAACGACAGCGCGCAGCCCGCCCAGAAGTTGCGGTCGCGGAACGCCGTCAGATCGACGATCGGATTCTTCGCGGTCGTGACCCGCCAGAAGAAGGCGATCGCGCCGACCGCCGAGAGGATCATCGCGTCTCGCACCGGATCGCTCTGGAGCCAGTCCTTCGAGGGGCCCTCCTCGAGAATGTATTCGAGCGCGCCGAGAAACGCCGCCATCGAAGCCAGCCCGATCCAATCGAAGTCGTCGAGCAGCTTGAGATGGGGCCGATCGAAGTCGATCAGCAGCCAGGCGGCGCCGGTGACGATGACGCCTGGAATGATGTTGACCAGGAACAGCCAATGCCAGGAGAAATTGTCGGTCAGCACGCCGCCGATCGTCGGGCCGATCGTCGGCGCCAGCGTCGCCACCAGGCCGATGATCGGCGCGACGATCGGCAGCTTGCTGCGCGGGAAGATCGTGTAGGCGGTGGCGAACACGGTCGGGATCATCCCGCCGCCGATGAAGCCCTGCGCCGCCCGCCACAGGATCATCTCGTCGATCGTCGTCGCGCGCGAGCAGAAATAGCTCATCAGCGTGAAGCCGGCGGCGGATACGGCGAAGACGTAGCGGGTCGAAAACGCCCGCGACAGGAATCCCGACAGCGGGATCATGATCACTTCGGCGATCAGATAGGCGGTCTGGACCCAGGTGACCTCGTCCGACGACGCCGACAGGCCGGCCTGGATCTGCTGCAGCGACGCCGAGACGATCTGGATGTCCAGGATCGCCATGAACATCCCGAACACCATGAAGACGAAGGCGAACAGCCGCTTGAGTTCGAAATGCGGCTCCGCCGGCGGGGCGGCGGGTCGGCCCGGCGCGCGAATCGCGACGGCGTCGCTCACCTCGCGTCGCCCGCTTCGCCGGCCTTGGCGCCCAGGCCGAACAATCCGAGCAGCGAGGGGGGCGGCAGGCTTTCGTCGCGGGTGTGGATGGTCGCCACGACCGACAGGCCCGCCCGCAGCGGCTCGCGCGCCAGCGCGTCCGGCGCGATGGCGATGCGCACCGGGAAACGCTGCACGACCTTGGTGAAATTGCCGGTGGCGTTGTCGGGCGGCAGCAGCGCGAACTCGGCGCCTGAGGCCGGCGAAACCGACTGGACGACGCCGGGCACGACCCGGCCGTCGAACGAATCGATCGCGACGTCGACCTTCTGGCCGGGGTGAATCGCGTCGAGCTGCGTCTCCTTGAAATTGGCGTCGACATAGGCGGACTGCAGCGGCACGATCGCCATCAGCCGCGCGCCCGGCGTCGCATATTGGCCGATCACCGCCGCCTTGTTGCCGACGACGCCGTCGAACGGCGCGCGGACTTCGGTGAACGAGAGGTTGCGTTCGGCCTGCGCCTCGGCGGTGACGAGTTCGCCGCGCACGCGCTCGGCCTCGACCTGCTGCGCCTTCAGCACATCCGCGGCGTCCTTGGCCCCGGCGAACGCGGCGATGGCGGCGGTCTTGGAGGCCAGCGAGGCCGCGAGGGTCGCGGCGGCGCGCGCGTGGTCGTCGGTCGCCTGCTCGAGCCGCTGCTGCGAGCCGAAAGCGACGTCGGCGAGCTTCTGCGAACGGGCGAGTTCGAGCGCGGCGCGCTTCTCGTCGGCGACCGCGCCTTCGGCTTGAGCGTCGCTCGAAGCGACCTGCGCCTCGGCCTGGGCGATCGCCGCGCCCTGCGCCTCGATCTGGCGGCCGATGCGGGCGATCGTCGCGTCCTGGGTGGCGATCTTGGCCTTGGCGGCGTCGACCGCGAGGCGGTAGTCGCCGTCGTCGATGCGCGCCAGCAGATCGCCGGCGCGCACTTTCTGATTGTCAGCGACCGGAACCTCGACGATATGCCCAGCGATCTTGGCCGCGATCACCGACGCGTCGGCGCCGACATAGGCGTCGTCAGTCGACACGAGGAAGCGCCCCTCGACGAACCAGTCGTAGGCCCAGTAGGCGCCGTAACCGAGCGCGGCGATGGCGACGAGCGGCAGGATGAAGCGGCGCGGCGAGCGCGCGCGCTGCGGCGAGGAAGGCGGCGCGGCGCCGGCGGGCGGCTCGGCGGCGTCGCGAGCGAGGGTAGCGAGCTGTCCCGGTTCGCGCATCGGGGCGAGCGCGCCCGGTTCGCGCGCAGGGGCGCGGGCGAGCGGAGCGGTCTGGGCTTGGTCCTGTGACATGGGCGAGGCGCCATTTTCGACCGAACCGTTCGGTCATTGGCTTGACATAGACTAATCCCTTGTCTAAATCAACCCTCGACCGAACCGTTCGGTCAACATTTGATGGACGACATGGCGGACTCAGACTTTCCGGCGGGGACGACGAGCGCGGAAGATGTCGAACACGCCTCGGCCGACGACGGCGTCAAGCGTCGTCAGGTCTTGGAAGGCGCCCGCGAAGTCTTCATGTCCGCGGGTTTCGACGCCGGCAGCATGAACGACATTGCCCGGGCGGCGGGCGTGTCCAAGGGCACGCTCTATGCCTATTTCGACTCCAAGGTCGCTTTGTTCGAGGCGCTGATCCGCGAAGATCGCGCCCACCAGCCCGAACGCAACACCATGTTTCCGGCCGACGAGCCCGATCCGGCGAAAGCGCTGGCGACCTACGGTCGCGCGCTGGTGGCGCACGTCACCGGGTCGGACGCGCTCACGCAGGCCCGCGTGGTCGCCTTCGCCGCGGCGAAGTTCCCGCGCCTCGGCCAGACGTTCTACGAGGCCGGTCCGGAGTTCGGCGTACGCACGCTGAAGGGCCGGCTCGACGCCTTCGTGGCTGCGGGAACGCTCGCGATCGGCGACACGAGGCTGGCGGCGACGCAATTCATCGACCTGTGTCTGGGCGACGTGCTCAAGCGGCTGCTGTTCATGGTCGTCACATCGCTGTCGGAGGAAGAGATCGGTCTTACCGCCGACTCCGCGGTCGACATGTTCATGAAGGCGTATGGCGCGCCGCCGCGCGGCTGAGGATTCGACCACCTTGGGCGCCCGCCTCGCCTTGCCTTCGCGCCGCCGCGTCGATATAGAACGCCCTCGCCGACCGCGGTTTGCTCCCATCGTCTAGCGGTCCAGGACGTCGCCCTCTCACGGCGAAAACTGGGGTTCGATTCCCCATGGGAGCGCCATTTAAATCAACGGCTTACGAGTTTTGGTCGGCGGTTTGTCCAACTTTTGTCCAACATACTGGGGCGCATCGGCGTGGACGGCGCTGGACGTGAAACGCGAGAGAGGATCCGGTCTCCGATCGCGCGCCGCGGACTGCGTGATTCGTGCCGCACATTGCCGAAGGGGCGTCGCCGGTTGACGCGACGCGCGACACGCATCGCGTCGGGGCGCCTTCCACAAGCCGAGCGCGCTCCACGCCGACAATCTCGTGCGTCGGCCGTCGTCGCCGTGGTGGCGCGCGGGTCTTTCGTGACAACATGTCGGGGTTCATCTGTCGGGGTATCGAAATATCTCAAATGTGACTCAAGGATTCTTGCGTGCCGACATCCAAGTCCGGATCGTCCGATTCGGTCGGATTGGCGGCCGAAATCGTGTCCACCGACATCGTCCATAATTCTGTGCCGTGGGCTGACCGACCGGCGCTAGAACAAATGAGAACCTTCAGCGGCAGGACGCCGCATGTTTCGCTCGTCCGCATGACGCGGCGAGATAGAGCTGAGCGCCGCTTCCGAGGCGACCGCCAAAGCGGCCGTCACGTTCTACTCGGCGGCCTTTTTCATTTCCGGGTAGGCGCACTGGGCGGCCTCGGCGCCGGGGCGGCGCATCGGCACGACCTTCGCCTCTTCGAACGATAGCTCGGGCGTACGGCTGATCAAACGGATCGGCATGAAGAAAGCGAAAGTCGCGATCGCGCGCAAGATCGCGATCATCCTCCATTGTATCTGGGTCGATGGAACGAGCTTTGAATGGGGCCAGCCGAAGGCGGTCTGATTTACCTCAATTGGCGCGATCTCCGGCGCACGACGTCGCCGGCGATGTCCCCGTCGGGACGGTGGTTGGGTGACCTTGGTCAATCGGCTGAAGGCGGCTCCGCCGCACTTCGTTGGACACGTTAAGGCGCCCGCCCCGAAAATCATCATGAGGCGCTACGCGACCTCGGAAAGGACCGTGACCCCGACGCCAGGCATCATGACTCGCACGATCAAGAGTTCACTTATGGAGGGGCCACGTCCAGCTCTTCGCCACCGCGTTCGCCGAGCTACGCAACTCCGCCAGCTTCGCTCGGCGAGCGCTTCCGTGTGCGCCTCGACGCTTCTCGGTTGCTATGAAAGCGCTTGACTCTTCCCCGCAATTAAAGGGCCGATTGACAACCCGTATCACGCATCGCCGCCGAGCGTGGCTATTGCGGCTACAACACCCCACCCAAGCATAGGCTCATTGTCTACGTCTCGCGCCGGAGACGGCGCGTCACCGGCGCGAGCAAACACGACTGGCACGCCGCCGGCGGCGGCGCCAGTCAAAATTTCCGCTGATTGCGGACCTGTCTTGGAATCCCTTTGCGCGCCTGCCTCACCGGCGTCATCGCGACCCGCAAACGGTCGCTTGATCAAGGCGCTTGTCGTCCGCCAGAATTGCGGAGCCTTTCCGTGGGAGCTTTGACAGAGATAGAGCGCCGTCCACTGGCTCGGCCGCGATCGAATCCGGGCGAGGGCATTTCCAGCGCCCCAGCGCGACAACGCTGCGACCTCGGGCAAGGGCGCCCGACTGCACAGCGTGTCAGCGGATTTTCAAACGCCGCGCGAATATTCGATCAAAAGTCTTACCGGCGCGACCAGCTTGGCGCCGCCAGGCCGCGTCAAACGAGCGGGAAGGCGGTCGGCTATAGTCAAACGAAGTGTCTGGGCAGTCGTACCGCGCGGACGCAGGAGGCGTCGATCGCCCGGTCGCTGAGGATGAGCGGTGGGTTCGACGCTTCTGGGCAGAGCGTCGGCGCAGCACGATCGCCGACCTCGCTAACGCCTGAAGAAGGGTCAAAAGCGAGGTGGGCAAGCGGGCGCGGCAACATCTGAGGCAGCTGACGAAATGTAGTCATGGGCTCGGTGTCAAGGAGGACGGGGCGGACCGGCTCGGCAGCCCGCCCGAGCTCGCGGCGAAGCTGCGGCAGCCGGGCGGCGATAGTCTGCACGAGCTTCACCATCTGCTGATCGAGCAGGCGAGATAGACCAAGGCCGATCCATTCCCGCCAAGTCGTTGGTCGCCGATTCAGCCGGTTGGCCGGTCAAGCCAAAACCGATCAGCGCCGGCGTGCACTTACATTGAAGTCGTATCACCACTCGGCGCAGGCCACTTGCTGTCGAATGCGTTCGATCGCCATGGTCGTCGTGCAGAATCTCGCGCCGAGGCAGGTAGTGCCTCAGTTTGAAATTGAGGAACGGTATCTCACTGCGATTCTGTCGTTGAAAGTCATTTGTTGATGCGGCCCCATTCGGCAAATTATTCTGGCGACCGGGTTGTTGTGATTGAGTCCGGCCGCCCTGCCGAAGCGGCTATGGAATTATGGCTTCCCGCTAGTCTGTTGCTAGCGCTCGGGGACAGATTTATTTTTCTTTTAATTAGCTGACGAAGTTGATGTGGTTCTTAAGCGAGATGATTTCTCGCTTAGTCATGAAGTCGCGATAGGCAGATCGCGAGTTATGGTCGATCACGTCGTGCCCAAGCGGTTCATTTAATTGCCTATCTTCAATGACTTTTATGTATTCATTTCGTTCGGCATTGCCGATTGAGATTGGCGTGTAGCCATCTCTGAGCAGAATGAGATTCATCAGAAGGCGGGCAGTGCGGCCATTCCCGTCAATAAACGGGTGGATCGTGACAAGTCTGTAGTGGCCTTCGAACGCATCGAGCGGGCCATTCGCGATAGCAAGGTCATTGCCAAAGTCAGCCATTAGAGCTGGAATTTTGTGCGGCGGAGGAAGGATGACTGCCGACCCCGCGATACGGCGCGGTACGTCGGCGTAATCGCCGGCGTCGTGAATGCGAGTTCGGAGCATGGCGATGCGATGGAGATCGCGGATTGTATTCTCTCCGAGCGGAGCTTTTTTATGTGCGAGGCGTCGCACGAGTTGAAGGGCTTCGTAGTGGTCTTGTATTGCAAGATGCTCGGCGATCGATTTGCCGCCGACTGTGATGCCCTTTTCGATCAGCATGGCGGTTTCGCCATGCGTTAGCGTGTTGCCCTCTATGGCGTTTGAGGTCCACGTTAGCATGACGTCGTCGGGGTGCGTCAGTCCTTCTAATGCTTTTGCGTGGTGGACACGCAGCTGATCGAGTCGCAACTTTAGGGCGGCCATCACCTCTAGCGGTGTTTTCGTCTGTGGCATGGTAATCTCTATTGAGGCTTGGTGAGCTTTAATGGATAGATCACCAAATTAGCCTGCGACGTTATCTCTGTGGGCCGCTACTTGGACGCGATGGGCCGAGTTGGATGAGGTATTCTGGTCTTTTAATGATCTGTGCGACCGCGTTGAGGGCGGCGTTTTGTAAGCCTTTTGGCGCCATCTTTGGAATTATGCCGCGCGTTGGTGTGTCTAAGCTGGGAAAGAATGATTTGCTGATTGGGAGATATCCAATTCGCCTTGCGTCTATAGTAAATGGACGCTGCCCGAGAGTGGCGGCAAATTCAGCGTAAATAGGAATAACTCCGATCGGCGGCCGTTCGGTTTTACGCCAGGGCTGCGAACTTGTGTAGATACAAATTGCGACAAATTCGTCTTTGCTGTTTATGCGAACGTCTGCGACGTAAACGATATGGGGTTCAGGCCCGGGGCTTAACGGTTTGTCGTCGTATGGAAAATTGCACCATATGAATTGACCCGGTCTGACTGGTGCCGTGGTTTGCGCCATTGGTCTAGCGACCACTGTTGTCTAGGACAGCGTCGAAGACGGCGCTTCTCCGATTGAATTCATGTTCGGTGTCTTCAGGAAATCGCACTGATTTGAAGTCACGGACATCCTCTGATGCAAAGACGGTCAGTTCGGGCTGGCCCGATCCTTCGGCGTCGCGTTTTAGCAACAATTCAATGTAATTTGTCAAAGAGCGGTGATCGCTGTCCGCTTTGGACTTTGCGACTTCGAGGATCTTGGGATCGAGACGGATGGTGACGGATTGGCGCATTGGATTCTCCATTCGTAAGCGAATGTATGTCATTGCGCTTGCGTTTTCAAGGGAAACCGGCCGCTTCCTTTCGAAAGCCGTGAATCACGGGGCGGCCGCTCATTCCGACACTCTTGTGGGTCCGGACTTTATCATGGCGGCCGTGACGCGCTTGGTCTCGGTACTCCTGATGATCTCGATCACGCCGGCAGTCGTCAGGCCACGGGATATGCCGAAGGCGATGTCGTGCAAGCGGATCATGCTGCGCCAGACGACCATGTTGCCGGGAGGCGGATCGTGGTTGCGGGCGAGATAGCTGCCGAGCATGGTGATTTGCGGCAGGTAAGCGGCGAGCGTACGCCGTTGGAGGCGCGCCATTCGCTACGAGGAATCACATCTGAGCCATCGACATTCGCCTCTACGCGAGGTCGCGGAGCACCTTACAAACGGCTCTCCTTAAGCGGCGAATAGCGCCTCTATTCGCCGCACACATTGCGGTGAATGTAATTGCTTTGGCGGCGAATAGCGGGCATAATCGCCGCAAGAAGTGCGGTGAATGCCAACCTACATCCATGAACGCGGCGACTGGCCGCAATTCCGCTGGAGCGAGGAGAAGATCGCGCCGCAGCTCTTGCGCGTGCGCTATCACCAAGGACGCTTGATTGGCCACATGGAAGGGCTTGGATTCCAATTCAAGGCCGAGGCCGTTCTTCAGATCCTCACTGAAGACGTCATCAAATCGAACGAGATCGAAGGCGAGATCCTCGACCGCGCGCAGGTGCGCTCGTCGATCGCGCGCCGCCTCGGCATGGACATCGGCGCGCTGCTGCCCGCCGATCGCAATGTCGAAGGCGTCGTCGAGATGATGCTTGACGCCACGCAGGAATATGCCGCGCCACTCACTGCCGAGAGGCTCTTCGCCTGGCATGCGGCCCTCTTCCCGACCGGGCGCAGCGGCATGACAAAAATCGCCGTCGGCCGCTGGCGCGACGACAAGCCCGAACCAATGCAAGTCGTCTCCGGTCCGATGGGGCGCGAGCAAATCCATTATCGGGCTCTCGCCGCCAAGGTGGTGCGCGGGCAGATGCAGAGCTTTCTAAAATGGTTCAACGCCAAGCCGACCAGCGACGAAGTTCTGAAGGCTGCGATCGCCCACCTTTGGTTTGTCACGATCCACCCGTTTGACGACGGCAACGGACGCGTCGCACGCGCCGTCGCCGACATGGCGCTTGCGCGCTCGGAGGACAGCGCGCGGCGCTTCTACAGCATGTCGACCCAGATACGATTGGAGCGCAAAACCTATTACGACATTCTCGAAGCGACGCAGAAAGACGAACTCGACATCACGTCCTGGCTGAATTGGTTTCTCGGTTGCCTCGACCGCGCCTTCACCCGAGCCGAAGAAACTCTTGCCGCCGTTCTCAAGAAGGCGCGTTTCTGGGACCGCTACGCGACCGCGAAATTCAACGTTCGTCAGCGCGACATGATCAATCACCTACTCAACGGGTTCGTCGGCAATCTGACTTCGTCCAAATGGGCGAAGATCGCAAAATGCTCGCAGGACACGGCGCTTCGCGACATCGACGATCTCGTCAAGCGCGGCATCCTCGTCAAAGACACCGCCGGCGGGCGCAGCACCCGCTATTTACTCGTCGAGGAAATCTGATGGCGTGTCGCGTCAGAGGAAGCGCTGCCAAAGGAACTGCCGCCCAAGAGCACGGCGCATCATAATTTCGCGCTGTGGGACTGTTCACATTCTGATCTGTTGGTCTGGCCATTGTGCATGCGCAACCGCCCGTGTGCGAACTTCCGCGTAGGCGATACCGCCCTTGGCGCCGCCCAATTTGCCACGTGCGACGGCCGCAGAGTCCTTCCCCTGTTCCTCTGGTGCGAGCGCGCGGTCGCTCGCTTAGCCCGTCGCGATATCAACCATGCGCTTCGCCCATTGGCTCAGATCGCGCGGGCGCTTGGGAGTCTTAGGCATATCGGTCGTCCGCGTGCTCTTTTAGCCATTTAGCCGCTTCCTTGGCGACCCACTCCTTCGCCTCCTCCTCGGTATTGAAGCCTCCGAGTTGCAAGGGCGGCCTGTCAAAGTAGACAACTTGCACATACCAGCCCCGCCCTGACCTCATCTCGGTCGGTCGGAATTCAATTGTTGGTTTTGGTTGGGTCATGATCGCATTGTGCGACAAAGGCATCACGGTCGCCAGATCGATCTTTGCCGCCACATTCAAACTGGCGCGCTACCAAAAGCGGGACGTCTTGATTCTACCATCCGTAACAAATGCAATGCGTTGCGACGCCCGTCGGCGTAGCGACGCCGCGCCGGGTCCTAAACGCGAGTTGTCGCGGCGCAAAGAATTGCGGCGAGTGAGAAGGCGAGAACACCGCCATGGCGCGCCGAAACTTCATCGAACGGATCACGCTTGACGCTGCACTGGCTTGGATCGACGCCGCGCCGGCGCGCGGAACGGTCGAAGAGGCGGCGCTTACGGCAGCGCTGGGGCGCGTTCTCGCGGAACCTGTCACTTTCGGCGTCGATCGCCCTCCGTTCGACCTCCCCTTGATTGACGGCTACCCTTTGCAAGCCGACGCAACGCTCGGCGCAAGCGACTCCAATCCTCTGTCGCTGCCGCTCGCCCCTCCCGGTGAGGCCGCTGCCACCCACTTCGCTGCCGCGTGCCGCGCGGGCGCGCCGCTGCCCCCTGGCGCCGACGCGGTGCTGCCGATCGACGCGGTCGAAGCGAGCGCAGGAATGGTGGAGGTCAGCGAGCCGGCGCCTGGGCCTGTCGGAGCGGCGGGCCAGTTTTATCGTCGGCGCCGATCGCAAGAAGATCCGCTGCCGGTCCCGTCGGCCTGCGGAGACCGAACTGCGGACGCGGCTGCGCGATCTTCGACGTAGCCGCATTCGCCGCAGCGCGCCGTCGCCGTGCGCTCCATGCGCTCCATCGTCCTCGCCCCTTTGCCGTCGCGGGGATTACACGATCGCATCGCTAGTTTTTGAGCCCACATAATCACCGTGTGCTCGTGACGGGCGCGAGAAGGCTAGCGTAACGCCCTTCACGCTCTCGACCCCAAGCGCCTGGCCCTGCTCCGCTTGGCCAATGGTCGCGATGTGGTTGGCGCGGACGTTGCGCCGGTTGGCGAGATCGCTCGTCTTAAGCCGGCGCGGGGCGAAAAGCGCGGTCGGCGCGCCTGGGTCGGGCAACAGGATCTCTCGGCGACCGCCTGCGAAATCTCTATGGCGCCGCGCGCTTCGATCCATTGTTTGGCGGCCTACGTCGCTCGGCGCAGCGGCTTTGTCGGCCTTGACGGCGCGAACCGCCGCTGGATGGCGCATCCGCCCGAGACGAACGCTTTGCCGGCGAACCCGTATGACCCGCGCGCCTGGCCCGGGTTGGAGACCGCCCTGACCCGCCTGGACGCCGGTGGACGCCGGTGGACGCCCCTGGACGCCGCTGGACGCCGTTGGTGATCCCTGCAAACTGCCCGAGGCGGGGCTCGCACGGCGTCGATCGGAGCCAAGCACTTGATTTAATTAGCGTTCTAAAAGACGCCAGAACGTTGTTTTCGCCGTTGGAGTGCGAACGCATGTTCCACAGGCGTCCATCTGCGTCCATATAAGCCATTGCAAATAAATGATCATGCCATTTACTGTTCGTCCTTGTCCAACCGTGCTCGCGAGCGTACATTGGACAAAAGTTGGACAAAGACGCCGCCCCGCGCCGGGTCGGACACGGCCGTCAAGCGGACCGAAGATGGACAAGGCGCATGCCGACAGGAGCCTTCCGTCATGGCCAAGCTCGTCAAAGATAGCCGCTTCGACAGCCGCGCCGCGCGCGCTCGACTGAAGCCGTCCGGCAAGCCCTATTTTCGACCGCTCGAACTCAACCTGCACCTCGGCTATCGCAAGGGCAGGCACGGCGGGAAGTGGATCAGCCGTCGCTATGTCGGCGATCGGAAGTACCTCGTCGAGACGATCGGCGCCGCCGACGATTTCGCCGACGCGGACGGCCTCGAGACCCTGACGTTCTATCAAGCGCAGGCCGAGGCGCGCGAACGGGCGCGCGCCGCCGCGGAGGAGGCGCGGATCGCGCGCCTCGGTCCCGTCATCACCGTCCGATCGGCGATCGAAGACTATCTGAGGGCGCGTGAACGACGCGAAGCCAAGAACCTTAGCGGCGTCGGCCTGAAGCGGGACGCGCGCTCCCGGCTGACCAAGCACGTCCTCGGCGCCGAAGGTCTTGACGATCGGCTCGCCCAAGAGCGCCGCCGCCTCGCTGAAACGCCGCTCGCCGCGCTGACGACGGACGACCTGGCGAAATGGCGCGAAAGTCTCAATATGGCCGCCAGCTCGGCGCAGCGCACCGCGAGCGACCTCAAGGCTGCGCTCAACGCCGTCGCCAGACGCGCCAAATCGCAACTGCCGCCGACGATCCGCGACACGATCAGGGACGGACTGGCGACGGTTCAGGCCGCCGTCGCCGTCGCGCGACCGGCGCAGATCCTCCAAGACGGCGAGGTGCGCGCGATCGTCAAGGCGGCTTGGGAGGTCGACGCCGCCGACGAATGGGACGGCGATCTCGGGCGCATGGTCCTTGTCCTGGCCGCCACCGGCGCGCGATTTAGCCAAGCCGCCCGGATGACCGTCGCCGACCTGCAGGCCGCGCAACTGCGCTTGATGATCCCGGTGAGCCGCAAGGGCAGGGGCGAGAAGACGTCGACCCATACCGGCGTCCGGGTCGGCGACGACGTTCTCATCGCCCTGAGGGAGGCGACGGTCGGCGGCCAGGCTTCGCAGCCGTTGTTGCTTCGCCCGCGATGGCGCCGCATCGCCGGCGCGCGCTGGGAGAAGGGCGAGCGCGGCCCTTGGCGCTCCGCCGCCGAGCTGACGCGTCCTTGGGCGGCGATCGTCGCCAGGGCGGGACTGGCGGCGGGGACAATTCCCTATGCGCTGCGCCACAGTTCGATCGTTCGCGGCCTTCGCGCCGGCTTGCCGGTCCGCCTAGTCGCCGCGCTGCACGACACGAGCTCGGCGATGATCGAACGCCATTATGCCGCGTTCATCATCGATGCGATGAGCGAGCTGGCGGCCCGCGCGGTCATTCCGCTGACGTCAGGGCCCGCGACCGAGCCGCCGATCGCAACGGCGAGGCCGTAGGGCTGAGCGTCGCCGCGCATCGACGATCGCACGACGTCGTCGTACAATTTGCTCAGGCCCATCTCTGGAGAGCGACCGTGCCCGCCGCCAACGAAGCCATCGCCGTGTTGGCCCGCCAAGCGCGGGCCGAGTTCGGCGTGGCGGTGTTCTGGAGCATTCCGCTTCTGCCCGAACCCGCCGATGACGCGCGCAATGTCGGCCGCCAGCTCGCCAAGCACGGCGGCATGGCCGGCCTGCGCCTTGCCGCCCAAATTGAACGCACGCTCCTCGCCGCCGAAGAACGGTCGTGGCGCTAACCGACTTTCAGCGCGAACTGCTCGCCGTTTTGGCGAAAGGCCGCAATCCCAATAGCCACTTCGCCGGCGGGGCGACGCTCAACCGCAACAATCCGCGCTTGTCCGACGATTTCGCCATCTT
>PLRT01000228.1:0-10715 GCA_003164915.1 Hyphomicrobiales bacterium
AGGCGCGCGCCAAGAAGGATCTCGGCCGGATCGCCATGGCCTATGACGACGTCTACGTCGCCTCGGTCGCCATGGGCGCGAAGGACGCGCAGACGGTCAAGGCGCTTCAGGAGGCCGTATCCTACGAAGGCGTGTCGCTGGTGATCGCCTTCGCGCACTGCATCCATCACGGCTTCGACATGGCGTCCGGCCTCGATCGGCAAAGATCGGCGGTGGCCGCCGGCTATTGGCCGCTCTATCGCTATGACCCGCGCCGCGCCGCCGTCGGCGAGGCGGCGCTGGAATTGGATAGCGGCGATCCGAGCATTCCGCTCGCTGAATATATGGCCGGCGAAAGTCGCTTTCGGATCACCGCGGAAGCCGATCCGGCGCGCTACGCCGAACTTGTGGCGCTGGCGGAGCGTCGGGTCGCGTCAAGGTTTGAGGAATTGAAACGGCTGGCGTCGACGGGCGAATAGCCGCGCGCCATTCGGCGCGCAGAGGCTCCGGCGAGGCGATCCTGGAAGGACAACCCGGACGACGACTCGCAGGCCATGGCCGGGCCACGAATCTGACCGGGATGGCGCCGGAAAGCGCAAGAACCAGCCGAGAGATGCAGCGATTCCAGCAGAGTCAGCCGCTTAAGGAAAAATTGGAGCGGGTAGAGGGAACCCGCTACCAATCACCGCAACCATCAGTTTTATCAACCTTTTCAACAACCACCCCTCACGCGATATAACCGAGGTTATAACCAAAATTGTTTCCAATTCACGATGGTCCCCGCGCATGTGCGCCGATGTCCATTATCGATAGTGGGCACGATCGTCGCGCCACTCATCGGAATCTATCTGCGTGTCTCAGCCGAAAGCCAGGCGGTCGCTATCGTAGGGATACGTTGCAGGCTCCGGGCAGCGGCTGGTGCGAAACCGCCGCAGTCGGCCAGCGGCGGACTGGTGGCTGCAAGCAAGCGAAATGTCGCTGCAGACAATCGCTCGAGCCTCGCGTCTTGGCGGCTCTCGTCCCTTTGCCATATTGAAAAGTACAGCGCCGAAGTGACGTTGACCGACAAGGCGCCTTCCGGCAGCCAGTCGAACGGAACCGCCTGGGCGCGGTAGACGGTGGGATCCCGCAGCGTCCGGCCGGGAACCGTGACGTGGCCGGGGTAGGGGTTGTCGACACGGCCGGGAAAGGGATTGACGTATTCCCAGACGATCTCCCCGTCAGGCGCGACCTGGAAGATCCGTCCGTTCATCCCCTCGTTGATCAGGGTGGCGCCGTTGGGCAGGCGCTGCACGTTGCCGACGAACGAGGTGAAGAAGGTCCACACCGGGTCGCCGGAATCGTCGGCGGTGTACTGCCAGACGATCTCGCGGGTGACCGGGTTCACCTCCAGCACGCGCGAGCCGGCGTATTCGCCGAGCCCGACCGGCGGGTAGCCGCTGCTGCCCTGGTTGTCGAGCAGGAGCAGGTTGCCCGCCCCCGGTAGTCCGGGCGCGATCAAATGGGCGCTGTGCTGCCCGGCGGTCTGGTCGAGCGGCCGCGGCACGCGGTTGTTGTGGATGCGCTCTTCGTAATTGGCGTAAGGGTCGCCGTAGGGGCCGGCGCGCCAGACGATCTTGCCCGTCGCCTTTTCGATGATGACGATGAAGTTCGCCTTGCGCGAATCGATGATGATGTTGTCGGGATGGAAGGCGCTGTGCCCCTGCTCGTGCCAGGGGTTCGGCCCGAGAATCTGCGCGTTGTTGATCTCGAAATAACCCCACGGGTCTCTGAACCCGCGCGCCAACATCTGGCGCAGATGGTCGAGCCCGGCGTCGGACAGGCCGAATTCGCCGATGTGGTCGCCGGCCGCCCAGCTCCATACCACGGCGCCGTTGGGCGCAACTTCCAGCAACGCCTGGTCGCCGATTTCATGGGCGGCGAGTTCGGGAACGACGGCGGGGCGGGCGACGACCAACAGCGTGTTCCCGTTGGCGAGCCGAGTCCAGTCATGGTTCTGCCGAGCCTTGCCGCCCGGGGCCTGCTCGCCCCATTTCCAAACCACCTTGCCGTTCCAGTCGAGCTCGGCGACGGTTCGGTTGCCGAAGATGCTTTCGCGATCGTGTTCGTCGTCCTCGTACTGAACCAGGACATGGCCGCGTCGCCCACCATTGACCGCCGGATCGATGAGGTTGCCCGGCTGGCCGGCATATTCCCATCGATGCGCCTCTTTTCCGTGCGGATCGATAAGGTGGGTTTTGAAGTCGAGCGAACTGAAGCAGACTAGGCATTCGTGAGCCCTTTGCGGGTCGCTGTGGACCAATCCCGAGCGGCGGGCGTGGCTCCCCATCAACATTTCTCCTGATGATCAAAAGCGCCCTGGGAGCGGGCGGTGTTGAGCCAACAAAGCGCTGGCCCTCATTGGGCAATATAATTATAATGTTTATCGATTTAGTCAACTGTCCCTACGCTAGCGGGCGGGGCAGAATTGAGAAAGAGCGATTGCGATGCGGATGACCACCGAAGAGGCCTTTGTGAAGGTGTTGCAGCGCCACGGAATCGCCCACGCCTTCGGCATCATCGGCTCCGCTTTCATGCCGGTTTCCGACCTTTTCGACCGCGCGGGAATCAAGTTCTGGGACGTCGCCCACGAGGGCAACGGCGGCGTCATGTGCGACGGCTACACGCGCACGACCGGGGCGATTGGCATGCTGATCGCCCAGAACGGGCCCGGCGTGACCAACTTCGTCACCGCGGTGAAGACCGCTTACTGGAACCACACGCCGATGCTGCTGGTGACGCCGCAGGCCGCCAACAAGACGATCGGCCAGGGCGGCTTCCAGGAAGTCGAGCAGATGGCGCTGTTTCGCGACATGGTCGCCTACCAGGAGGAAGTCCGCGACCCGTCGCGGGTGGCGGAAGTGCTCAACCGCGTCATCCAACGAGCGAAGCGCCTGTCGGCGCCGGCGCAGATCAACATCCCGCGCGACTTCTTCACCCACGTCGTCGACATCGAGCTGCCGGCGATCGTCGAATTCGAGCGCCCGGCGGGCGGCGCCGAGGCGATCGCCGAGGCGGCGCGACTGCTTTCCGAAGCGAAGTTTCCGGTCATCCTGTCGGGAGCTGGCGTTGTGCTCGGCGGCGCCATCGCCGACGTAGTCGCATTGGCCGAGCGGCTCGACGCGCCGGTCGCCAACAATTACCAGCACAACGACAGCTTCCCCGGCGGCCATCGTCTCGCCGTCGGCCCGCTTGGTTACAACGGCTCAAAGGCGGCGATGGAGTTGATCGCCAAGGCTGACGTCGTGCTGGCGCTTGGCACACGGCTCAACCCGTTCTCGACCCTGCCCTGCTACGGCCTCGACTATTGGCCGAAGGCCGCCAAGCTGATCCAGGTCGACGTCAACCCCGACCGCATCAGCCTGACCAAGCCGGTCGCGGTCGGGATCTGCGGCGACGCGAAGCTGGTCGCGCGCGCTCTTTTTGCCAAGCTCACGGCGACCGCCGGCGACACCGGACGCGAAGAGCGCAAAGCGCTTGTTCACGCGCTCAAGTCGCGCTGGCTGCAAACGCTGTCGAGCCTCGACCACGAAGACGACGATCCCGGCACGCGCTGGAACGAAAACGCGCGCCAGCGCGACGCCGGCCGCATGTCGCCGCGCCAGGCGTGGCGCGCCATTCAGGCTGGGCTGCCGCGCGAGGCGATCATCTCGAGCGACATCGGCAACAATTGCGCGATCGGTAACGCCTATCCGTCGTTCGACGACGGGCGCAAATACCTCGCGCCGGGTCTGTTCGGCCCGTGCGGCTACGGCTTTCCCGCCATCGTCGGGGCGAAGATTGGCAACCCGGACACGCCCTGCGTCGGCTTCGCCGGCGACGGCGCCTTTGGCATCTCGATGAACGAGATGAGTTCGATCGGCCGCGCCGGCTGGCCCGGCGTGACGATGGTGGTGTTCCGCAACTACCAATGGGGCGCCGAGAAGCGCAATTCGATCCTCTGGTACGACGACAATTTCGTCGGCACCGAGCTCAACCCGAATCTGAGCTACGCGAAGGTCGCCCGAGCCTGCGGGTTTGAGGGGGTCGTCGCCACGACCCCGGCGGAATTGAGCGAAGCGATCCGCAAGTCGTGCGAGGACCAGAAGCGCGGCGTCACCACCTTCATCGAGGCGGTGCTCAACCAGGAACTCGGCGAGCCGTTTCGCCGCGATGCGATGAAGAAGCCGGTCGTCGTCGCTGGAGTCGACCGCGCTGACATGCGTACACAGAATGAGAGCCGGAGCGGAATCGAACAGGTAAACTGGGCAACGCGAACCGCAACGCCGCGCTAGGGACGGCGCCTCGGCCCGAGCAGGCGGTCGAGGATCGTCTCTTCAAGGCGGCCGAATTCGGGCGAGCCGCGCAGGCGCGGCCGCGGCGGAGCGACGTCGAGGTCGAGCGCGACGGCGCCGTCTTCCAGCAGCACGATGCGATCGGCGAGGGCGACCGCCTCGGCGACGTCGTGGGTGACGAGCAGGGCTGTGAAACCTTCGCGTCGCCACGCCGCTTCGAGCAACGACTGCATTTCGATTCGCGTCAGCGCATCGAGCGCGCCGAGCGGTTCGTCGAGCGCGAGGACGCGCGGCCGGCTGACCAGGGCACGCGCCAGGGCGACGCGCTGCTTCTGTCCGCCCGACAGGTTCCCCGGCCAGTCGGCGGCGCGGTCGGCGAGACCGACCGCAGCGAGCGCATCGAGCGCGCGCCGCCGCGCGTCCGCTTCCCGCCGCCGTGCGCCCAGGCCCACTTCGACGTTGGCGATGACGTTCGCCCATGGCAGCAGCCGCGGCTCCTGGAACATGACGCGCGGAGCGACGTCGGCGCCGGCGTCGAAATCGATCGCGCCGGCGTCGGGCGCGTCAAGGCCGGCGATCAGACGCAGCAGCGTGCTCTTGCCGCAACCGCTACGGCCGATGACGGCTATGAATTGGCCGGCGGCGACGTCGAGGTCGAG
Source organism: Hyphomicrobiales bacterium (assembly GCA_003164915.1). Lineage (GTDB taxonomy): Bacteria > Pseudomonadota > Alphaproteobacteria > Rhizobiales > Beijerinckiaceae > Roseiarcus. The sequence continues at coordinate 4,952 of PLRT01000228.1, forward strand.
GCCACGCAGCACCCTCTTGTCGCCGAACGACTTGATGATTCCGCGTAGTGTGATCGACGCGGCGGGCGTGTCCGCAGAGGCGCGGAGTAGCGAAGCGGCTTCGGCTAGGCTCATGAGGTCAATCTCCGTGCAGGGCCGGACGCCAGGCGAGGCAGGCGCGCTCGAGCGCTCGCACGACCACGTCGGCGAGCTTGCCGAGCAGCGCATAGATGACGATCGCCAGCACGACGACGTCGAGCTGCAAGAACTCGCGCGCCTGCATCGCCATGTAGCCGACGCCGGACTGCGCCGCGATGGTCTCGGCGACGATCAGCGTCAGCCACATGATCCCCAGCGCGTAGCGCAGGCCGACGAAGATCGACGGCAGGGCGCCGGGCAGGATGACGCGGCGGAAAAGCTCGAAACGCCGCATGCCATAGCTCCTCGCCATCTCGACGAGTTGCGGATCGACCGAGCGCACGCCGTGCAGCGTGTTGGCGTAAATGGGGAAGAACACGCCGAGCGCGACGAGAAATAGTTTCGCCGCCTCGTCGATGCCGAACCAGACGATGACGAGGGGAATCAGCGCGAGGTGAGGGATGTTGCGCGCCATCTGCAAGGTGGTGTCGGTCGCGTGGTCGCTCGCCCGCGAAAGGCCGTTGGCGAGCCCGAAGGCGAATCCGATCGCGCCGCCGACGACAAGGCCGGCCAAAGCGCGCAGGAAACTGACCTCGACGTTGCGCGGCAGATCGCCGGACAGCGTCAGGCGCCACCCCGCCGCGAGGACGGCGAAGGGCGAGGGTAGCAGCGAATCCGACAGCCAGCCGAGCGACGCGCTTGATTGCCAGACTAACACCAGCAAAGCCGGGGCGATCCAGCCGATCGCGGGGGCGAGCAGGCGCTTGGAATCGAAGCGCAGCGCGTTCCACGGCGTTCGCAAGGGTCGCTTCAGGCTAGTGACAATGTCAGCCATTCGGCCCTTCTCGGAATGGTTGGCAGGATGATCTCGGCGGCCGCCGCAGGATGCGCGCGGCGGCCGCCGATGCTCAGGATTACTCGGCGGCGACCGCCGGCCTAAACGCGCCGACGCCGAACTCGCCGGGCGCCGTGCCGTGGTTGAAGCGATTCGCTTCGCCGATCCCGAGTTCCGGAAACAGGAGTTCTGCGACCTTGTAGGCCTCCTCGAGGTGTGGATAGCCCGATGCGATGACGGTCTCGATTCCGAGCGCCTGATATTCGCGCAGGCGCGCCGCCACCGTCTTGGGGTCGCCGACCAGCGCCGTGCCGGCGCCGCGCCGCACGAGGCCGACGCCGGCCCAGAGGTTGGGCGAAATCTCGAGCCCGTCGCGCCGCCCGCCGCGGTGAAGGGCAGTCATTCGCCGCTGGCCGACGGAATCGGAGTCCTCGGCGAATTTCCTCTGCGCCGCGGCGATCGCCTCCTGGGAGAGGTTAGCGATCAGCTTGTCAGCGACCGCCCAGGCCTCAGCCTCGGTTTCGCGCACAATGAGATGGAGGCGGATACCGAACTTGACGATCCGGCCGCGCGCAGCCGCCCGCACGCGCACCGCTTCGATCTTTTCGGCCACCTGCGCCGGCGGCTCGCCCCAAGTCAGGTAGACGTCGACCTGATCGGCGGCGAGATCGAGCGCCGGATCGGACGAGCCGCCGAACCAGATTGGTAGTTTGGGCTGCACGGTCGGAAACAACAGCTTCGCGCCCTTCACTTGCACGTAGCGGCCCGAATAGTCGACTGTCTCGCCGGCCAGAAGTCGGCGGTAGACGGTGAGGAATTCGGCCGCATGGGCGTAGCGCTCGTCGTGCGACAGGAAGATGCCTTCGCTGGCGAGCTCCTTGGGGTCGCCGCCGGCGACGACGTTGACCAGGAAGCGCCCGTTGCTGATGCGGTCGAGCGCCGCGGTCTGCCGTGCGAAATGGGTTGGAGTCGCCAGGCCCGGCCGCAACGCGGCGAGGAAGCGCAGCCGCTCGGTGTGGGCAGCGAGCGCGGCGGCGACGATCCACGGGTCCTCGCAATGCGAGCCGACCGGGATCAGCGCGCCGCCGAAGCCGAGCCGATCAGCAGCCTGGGCGATCTGCTTGAGATAGGAGAAGTCCGCCGGCCGTGCGCCCTTGTCGCTGCCGAGATAGGCGCCGTCGCCGCTAACGGGAATGAACCAGAAGACGTCCAGGGGTTTGTTCACTTCGCTCATGACTTGGCCTCGCATGTCTCGCGGCGTTCAGGCGCTCTGTTTCCAGAACCAGACGATGTCGCGCACGACGATCGGCGCCGGGATCAGACCGAGCCGCTGGAAGCGGTCGGCGACCGCCTGCTGCTGAGCGATCACGGCGTCGGTCAACGGCGCGAAGCTGAACTCGGCGCGATCGACCGCACGCTTCTGCGCTTCGAGATCGACGCCGCTCGCTTCGGCCCACAAGGCCGCCACCTCGTCGCGATGCTCGCCCGCCCAGTTCGTCGCCTTGGCGATTTCCTCGTTGACGGCGGCGACGACGTCGGCGTGCTTGGCGAGGAAATCGCGGTTGGCGAGGAAGAAGCTGTTCTGCGCCGTCGACTTGGGATCGATCGGCAGCGGTCGCGCCTTCTGCTTCAGCTCGGCGATGGCGAAAAACGGGTCCCAGATCGACCAGGCGTCGATCGCGCCGCGCGAGAACGCCGAGGCGGCGTCGGCGGGCGCGAGATAGACGGGCTCGATGTCGGTCCAAGCGATGTTTTCGCTCTCGAGCGCCGAGACGAGCAGATTGTGCGCGCTCGAGCCCTTTGCGACGCCAATCTTCTTGCCCTTGAGATCGGCGAGAGTCTTGGCCGGAGAATCGGCAGGAACGACGATCGCCTGGCCGTAGCCACGCGCCGGGATGACGGCGACATAGGCGATCGCGGCGTGCGCGGCCTGGGCGAAGATCGGCGGTGCGTCGCCGGTGTAGCCATAGTCGACGGCGCCGGCGTTGACCGCTTCGAGCAGCGGCGGCCCGAAGGCGAACTCGACCCATTTGACCGTCACGCCCTGCGGCTCGAAGCGCTGCTCGAGGCGCCTCTGCGCCTTCACCACCAGCGGGATCGCCGTCTTCTGGTAGCCGATCCTCACTTCGCGCGGCGCGTCGGCGCGGGCCGGCGCGACGCCGGCGACCGCCAGAGCGGCGGTCGAGATCAGAAACGTTCTCCGATTCATCGCAAACCCCTTGTATTTCAAGTGGCCACGCCGATCTGGCGCTTGCCTTGCGTTGATTAATGCAGTATGTCTATAAACATTGTCAACTGACAAATTCGAGGTTGCCTATGACACGAGACTTCGGCGCCGTTTCACCGACGATCGGCAACCTCCTGCGCGCCTACGCGGCGTCGGGCGTTGCATTGCAGCGCCTTTTCGCCTGGGGCGGAAAGATCGTTGCAGCCTTGCGCGATCCCGAACCTCAGTCGCCGGAAGATTATGAGCGCGAATTGCGCGAGCGCGTCTTCCATCCACCGCAGCCGTGACGTCGCCGACCGCGCCAAACCCACTACGATTGACGAGGGACCTTCGCATGACCGTGCTGGCTGCCGTCGACGCCTTTCGCCGGGCCCCTGGAGGTGATGCTACGCTTGTCGACGCCGACGTCGACGCGTTTCGCGCCGCCATGCGCCAGCTCGCGAGTGGCGTTTGTCTCGTCACCCACAATAACGACGGCGAGCGAGCTGGCATGACGGCGACGGCGGTCGCGTCGCTGTCGCTCGACCCGCCGACGCTGATCGTCTGCGTCAATCGCGCGGCGTCGACTTATGCCGGCCTGAGGCCCGGCGCTGCTTTTGGCGTCAGCGTGCTTGGCGCCGATCATCGCGAGTTCGCCGAACGTTTTGCTGGCCGGACCGGCGAGGATGGCGCTGAACGCTTTCGTGAGGGCCGTTGGCGGATGTCGCCGAACGGCGCGCCACTGTTGCTGGACGCGCTGGCTTCGTTCGCGTGCGAGGTCGACGACATCGTCGAGCGCAACACCCACGCCATCGTCATTGGTCGCGTCAAACATGTTGCGGCCGCCTCAGGCGGCGGCGCGCTGGTCTACTGGCGCGGCGGTTACGATCAGTTGGGCTGGAGCGAAGACGAATTGGCGCGCGCGACCGGGCGGTCGCCGACCAGCGCCGGACGGTGAGAGCTGAGCAAAGAACGACTGCTTCCCTTGTCACACCGTCGCGCAGGCGCCGTCGGGACCCGTTTCGGCCGATAGGGCGTCGGCGAGTTGGGCGCATTGCAAACGGATATCGGGAATGGCGATGCATTCCCAAAACGCCGCGCGAGCCAACGGCCCGATCGCCTTGACCCGGCGCGAAGCGCGCCCGTCGAATCCGACGAGACTCAAATTTTCCGCGACGTCGAAGCCGATCCCGAGCGCGTCCGGACGCGCGGCGCCGCGCTCCAGTAGCGCGCGCAAAAGCGGATTGGCGCTCTGAAGCGGCGACTCGGAAAGGCCGGTGCAATCGATGATTCGCGCAAACCGTCGGGTGATGATCGCGCCGCCGCCGCGCCGAACGATGTCGACCACGATTTGCTCGTCGATCCTCTGCGCGGCGACAATGCGCCCGGCGACGATTTCCAACCGTCCCGAATCCATGAGCGCGCGGAGCGCTGCTTCGATCTCCGGCGCCATACGGTGGCGATGGATATCCCAGTAGACCCTCGCATGGCGTAGAAAGCGACGGCGCTGCTCGATGGTCATTGCTCGCCACAGGCGTTGGGTGTGCGGCCGCAGCGCGTCGACCGCTGAGCGCCAGTCGGCGCCCTCGGCGGCAAAGCGCCCCGCCAATCCGCGCAGCCAGGCGAGCTGCGCCGACAGCTCGACGCCGAGCGGAACTTCGCCGATCGAGACGCTGCGCGGGATAGTGGGCCGGTGCGCCGACGGCAGCAGACCGCGCCGGGACATCGCCGTGATCTGTCCGTGGCGCCCTCGGCGATCGAGCGATAGCGCCATATCGACCATCGTCAACCCAGAGCCGACGATGAGGATTGGCGCGTCCGCGCTGAGATCGGCGAGCGCGCCGTCGTTCCACGGCTGCTCGGCGGGAATGCCGGCGAGCGTCGGCTTGGCGTCGTGTCCGGTGGCGAGGATCGCGAAGTCGGCGTCGAGGGCTTCGCCGGTGGAGAGGCGGAGCCTCACGCCGTCTGAGCGCTCGTCGATGTCGAGACAGCTTGCGCGCGCATGGCGGGCCTGGCCGACCGCCAGCGCCTCGCGGGCGAGATCGACGACGTAATCGCCGTAAACCGCGCGCGAAATGAACGAAAAGGGGGTTGGGCAGTCTTCACTGCCGCGCCTGCGCAGCCATTCGTATAGATGGTCCGGCTGGTTGGAGAGGGCGCTCATATTAGCGACGCGAACGTTCAACAGATGGCGGGGGTCGTCGGTCGCATAGGCGACGCCGCGGCCAAGCGATTCGCTTTCGCCGGGATCGATGACAACGACGTCAGCCGCCGCAACGCCGAAGCGTCGCGCGAAATGCGCCGCCACCAGAACTCCTGTCGCTCCACCGCCCACGATTGCGACCCGCATCACCCGCTCCATGACTAAGGTGGTCGATCGGCGCCGGCGGAGAGACGCGGCGCGGCTCTGCGCCTCAGCGCGAGCCGCCGTGCGCTTGCGTGCCGATGCGGCGCACCGCGACGAGCAGCGCCTCGACGTCGTCGCGCGTGTTGTAGAGCGCGAACGACGGCCTGACCGTCGCCTCGACGCCGAAGCGGCGCAGGATCGGCTGGGCGCAATGATGGCCGGCGCGCACCGCGATGCCTTCTTCGTCGAGCGCCTTGCC
>PLRT01000228.1:10730-14878 GCA_003164915.1 Hyphomicrobiales bacterium
TAGTCGATCGCCGCGCCGAGGCCGACGGCGTCGGCGATGTTGCCGGTGCCCGCCTCGAACCGCTCCGGCGCCGCTTGGTAAAGCGTGCGTTCGAATGTCACGTCGGCGATCATGTTGCCGCCGCCTTGCCACGGCGGCGTCGCGTCGAGGATCGCCTGCTTGCCGTAGACGACGCCGATCCCGGTCGGCGCGAACATCTTGTGGCCGGAGAAGACGAGGAAGTCGGCGTCGAGCGCCTGGACATCGGTGCGGCGGTGCGAGACCGATTGGGCGCCGTCGACCAGCGCCAGCGCGCCGTGGCGATGCGCCATGGCGATCATTTCCGCCGCTGGCGTCACCGTGCCGAGCGCATTGGAGACCGAGGTCAGCGCGACGATGCGGGTGCGTGCGCCAAGCAGCTTTTCGTATTCGTCGAGCTTGACGTCGCCGCGGTCGTCAACCGGCGCGACCCTGAGCTCGGCGCCGGTCGCTGCGCAGAGCTGCTGCCAGGGGACGATGTTGGCGTGGTGCTCGAGCCAGGTGACGACGATTTCGTCGCCCTCGCGCACGTTGCGCCGGCCCCAGCTCTGCGCGACGAGGTTGATCCCCTCGGTCGCGCCGCGCACGAACACGATCTCACGGCTCGACGACGCGTTGACGAACCGGCGAACCTTGTCGCGCGCCGCCTCGTAGGCGTCGGTCGAGCGGGCGGCAAGCGTGTGCGCGCCGCGATGGACGTTGGAATTCTCGTGCGCATAGTAGAACGCCAGGCGGTCGATCACCGCCTGCGGCTTCTGCGTCGTGGCGCCGTTGTCGAGCCAGATCAGCCGGCGACCGTGGACCTTCTCTTGCAGGATCGGGAAATCGCTGCGGATCGAGGCGGCGTCGAAAACACGCGGGCCGGCGCCGGCGTCGGCGAGCTTCGGCGCGATCGCCTGCGGCGCCGCGGCGAGCGCCGTCGGCGCGGCGGGCGTTGCGGGCGTAGCGGCGACGTCGGGAAAGTCGGGGGCGGACGCGTCGCGCGCGGCCGCCGGCGATTTCGCCTCGCTCCAGGCGCGGGGCGGCGCGGCGGATTCGGGCGCCGACAGCGGATGATGGCCTGGGAGGCCGGCCCGCAGCGTCGCCAGCGCGGCGCGAAAGTCGATCTCGGCGGCGAACGGCGAGGCCGACGCTTCACTGACCGGCGAGTCGATCGCAATCGTCGGGTCGATGCGCGGCCGCGTCACCAGCGTCTGCCCGGCGGCGGGCAGTCCAATATGCCCCGCCTGCGTCGTCGCGGGCGTCGCCGAGCCGGCGGAAGCTCCGCCGAACGAGCGCGCCGGCGCCGAGGCCGGCAGCGAGCTCACCGGCGGATCGATGACGCCAAACGGCGGCTGGACCGGAACGACCTGTCCAATCGCGCTCGCCGTCGGCGGCGACGGCGGCGACCACGGCGCGGGCGCCGAGGTCGGGATTGCCGGCTGGCCGATCGGCGCGCCGCCCGTCACGCCCTTGAAGATGGCGTTGGCGAGCCGCTCGATGATCGCAGCGTCAGGCAGGAACGAACCGCCCGTCGCCTGCGGATCGGCCGCGCCGGCCAGGCCGGCGGCGTCCGTCTCAGGCGTAGGCATGCGTGTATTCCGGATAGCGGCCGATCTCGACGTCGTCGAGCACCGCGACCGCGTCTTCGGTCAGCACGGCGAGCGAGCAGTAAAGCGAGATTAGGTACGAGGCGATCGCCTTGCGGTTGATGCCCATGAAGCGAACCGACAGGCTCGGCGCAATCTCGCCGGGAACGCCGGGCTGGAACAGGCCGACTGCGCCCTGCTTCTTCTCGCCGGTGCGCACGAGCAGGATCGAGGTCTTCTCGCTCCCTTTCGCGCCGGCTTTGATCTGGACCTTGTCGGAGGGCACCAGCGGAATGCCTCGCCAGGTGATGAATGGAGCGCCGAACAGGCTGACGGTCGGCGGCGGCACGCCGCGGCGCGTGCATTCGCGGCCGAAGGCGGCGATGGCGCGCGGATGGGCGAGGAAGAAGCTCGGCTCCTTCCATACTTTGGTGAGAAGCTCGTCGAGATCGTCGGGCGTCGGCGGGCCCTTGCGCGTCTTGATCCGCTGCGTCAGCGCGGCGCTCGCCAGCAGGCCGTATTCGGCATTGTTGATCAGCTCGCCTTCCTGGCGCTCTTTCACCCGTTCGATCAGCAGCCGGAGCTGTTCCTGAACCTGGTCGAACGGTTGGCTGTAGAGGTCGGAGACGCGCGTCTGCACGTCGAGGACGGTGGTGACCGCCTTGAGGAAATATTCGCGCGGATTCGGATCGTAGTCGACGAAGGTCTCGGGCAGATCGGGGTTGCGATCGCGCGGTGGGCTGCACTCGACGTCAGCCGTGGGGACTTCTTTCTCCTTGACGCGGTTGAGGCGGAAGATGCCGGCTTCGACCGGCGTCCAGGCGAGGAAGTTGACCAGCCAGCGAGGGGAAATGCCGCCCCATTGCGCGCGCGTCTTGGTCGCGTTGGCGAGCTGGCGCGCCGCCCCTTCGCTCAGCGTCCGTCTGGTTTCAACCTCGTCAGCCATGCCCTTTGCCCCTTCTGCGATTCAATCTCTGGTTCTTCGCTTCCGCTCACCGCGACGCCGCCGATGCGGATCGCAATTGACGGAGCCCGTTCAAATTCCGTCGCCGCCGACGAACGTCTCGTGGCGAGCCTTGGCTTGCGTCACCCGACTGGCGGGCGGAACGCTGTGCGTGAGCCACACATTGCCGCCGATCGTCGATCCCTTGCCGATGACGATGCGACCAAGAAGCGTCGCGCCGGCGTAGATGACGACGTCGTCCTCGACGATCGGATGGCGGGGGTAATTCTTGCGTAGGCCGCCGGTCGTCTCGTCGGTTTCGAACCGCACCGCGCCGAGCGTGACAGCCTGGTAGATGCGGACGTTGCGGCCGACGACCGCCGTCTCGCCGATCACCACGCCGGTGCCGTGATCGATGAAGAACCGCTCGCCGATCTCGGCGCCGGGGTGAATGTCGATGCCGGTGCGCGAATGCGCATCTTCGGCGACGATGCGCGCCAGCATCGGCGCGCCGAAACCGTAGAGGCGGTGGGCGATGCGGTGACGCAGAACCGCCGCCACGCCGGGAAAACTGAAGATGATTTCGTCGACGCTCGCCGCCGAAGGATCGCCGTCGAGCCCGGCGCGGACGTCGGTGTCGACCAGCGCGCGCACTTGCGGCAGCGAAGCGGCGAACTCGGCGACGATCTCGCCGGCTCTGGCGGGATCGCCCTCGGCTGCGCCGACGCCTTCGGCGCCGAGCGCCAGCTCGAGCGCGATCTGGCGCTCGAGCATCGGCAGCGCGCCGTTCAGCGAGCGGGCGACGAACGCGTCGACCTCCCGCGCGCTCAGACCTTGCGGCCCGAAATGGCGCGGATAGAGCGCCTGCACGACGCCGTCGACGACTTCGATCGTCGCCTCGCGCGACGGCAGTTGCGGCGTTGCGCCGCGGTAGCGTCGCCGCTGCGACGCGGCGCGCAGGCGTCGCAACTGGTCGACGACGTCCGCAACCCGAAACTGATCGTCGTCCTGTTCGCGCTCGTTGGTCTGAGCGCTCAAGCCGCCAGCCCCGTGGCGTCGAACACGCCTTCGAACAACACCGTGCTGAGGTAGCGCTCGCCGGAGTCGGGCAGGATGACGACAATCGTCTTGCCGGCGTTCTCGGGCCGCTTGGCGAGACGCACGGCGACGGCGACGGCCGCGCCGCTCGAAATGCCGGAGAGAATACCCTCCTGGGCGGTGAGGCGGCGCGCGTAGAGGACGGCTTCCTCATTGCTGACCTGTTCGACCGCGTCGACCAGCGACAGGTCCAGAACGCCGGGCACGAAGCCGGCGCCGATGCCCTGGATCTTATGCGGCCCAGGCTTCAGCGGCTCGCCGGCTAGCTTTTGCGTCAAGATCGGGCTCGCCGCCGGCTCGACCGCCACCGCCTGGATCGCCTTGCCCTTGGTCCGCTTGATGTAGCGCGAAACGCCGGTGATGGTGCCGCCGGTGCCCACGCCGGAGACGACGATGTCGACCTTGCCGTCGGTGTCGTCCCAGATTTCCGGGCCGGTCGTCTTCTCGTGAATGGCGGGATTGGCCGGGTTCTTGAACTGCTGGAGCAGGACGTAGCGCTTGGGATCGGAGGCGGCGATCTC
>PLRT01000133.1:0-3354 GCA_003164915.1 Hyphomicrobiales bacterium
CGAACAGCACGAAGAACACATCGAATAGCAGCACCACTTCGAGAGCGTGCGACAATTCGAAGATCGCCAGAGGAGCGCTGTTGTACTCGACGTGCGCCCCGGCCACGATCTCTTGTTCGGCGTTGGGAATCGAAAAGGGATTGCTCTTCAGACGCGCCGGAATCGCCAGCAGGAACGCGATCATCGCCAGCGCAGTGACCACGCCAAAATGTGCGTGTTGCAGATCGCCGAGGCGGAAGCTGTGGGCGCTCTGCGCCAACGCGATTACTGCGGCGAGCAACGGCAGATTGTAGGCGAGCGACAGCACGGCTTCGCGCATGGCGCTGACCTGGCCGTAAATGGACTGGCTGACGTAACCAGCGAGCACGTCGCAAAGCACGGGAACTTCGAGCAGGTAGAGCAGCAGTACAATGTCGCCAGGAAACGAACTGAAAGAGTTTCCAGGCGCCGGAACGATCACCAGACCGAACGCCGTCGCCAGCAGCGACAGATAGGGCAGGGTGTAAAACAGCGGTGCGTTCACGCCCTTGGGAATGACAGTCTGTTTGCCCAACAACTTCACGAAGTCGAAGAACGGCTGGAAAAATGGCGGGCCCTTTCGGCCTTGCAGCCGGGCCGCTGTCTTGCGCGCGATCCACAGATAGAAGAACCCCAGCGCGCCGGCGCCGAGAACGCCGGGCCACACCAGCACTGCGAAGACGTATCGCCCGAGTTCGTTCAACACGACTTCAACGTCCTCTTCTGGTCCGCCGTTGCGCCGTCCGCCAAGAGCTGCGCCGCCTGCGCGACACCGGCGATGATCAGTTGTGGTCGCGGCGGACAGCCCGACACCCAGACGTCGACCGGGATATACTTGTCCAAGGGACCGTCGATGGAAGGACTGCCGGCGAAGACATTGCCGCTCGCCGGGCAAGAGCCGATGGCGACGACCGCCTTGGGGCTCGGCATTTGCGCGTAGATATCCAACACCGCCTGGCGCGATCGACGGGTCAGCGTTCCCGTCACCACCAGGATGTCCGCGTGTTTGGGACTACCTTGCCGCAGCATGCCAATCTGCTCGCCGTCATAGCGCGGGCTGATGCATGGCCCGATCTCGATGTCGCATCCGTTGCACGAGCCGCTGTTCACCGTGTAGATCCACGGCGACTTGCGGCGCGCGATAGCGAGGAGCTTGGCGAATGGGTTCATTCCGCTTTCTCCCCTATCGCGCCAATGCCAGCAGCCCGGGCGCGGCGGCTCCCGTCACGACACTCGGATAGCATCCGAGCAGCACGGCGATGACGGCGAGGCTCGCGACCACACTCACCGCCAGATACGCCGGGGCGCCAGTCACTTGAATCTGCGGCGATCCGAGCCAGGTGCGGTGAATGGCGCGCGCGTAGCACAGCAGATCGAGCGCCGCGATCGCCAGCAGCGCGATGATGAGCGCAAGGCCGCCGAATTGGGTCGCGGCGACGTAGATGCGCCAGTAACCGACAAAACCGAAGCCTGGCGGCACGCCAATGAAGCTCAGCGCGGCGGCGATGAAGGCCGCTCCGGCGATCGGCAGGCGCGCGGCCAAGCCGCGCGTGTCGAGGGTGACACTCTTGCCGATCCGCGCCTCCGCCACGCCGACGGCCCCAAATAGGACGACTTTCGACAGCGCGTGACTGAGCGCGCCGAGGCCGGCGCCGGCCATGCCGATAGGACCGCCGACGATCAATCCAAGGAGGAGAAAGCCGAGATCGTCGATAGTGGAGTACGCCAGCATCCGCTTGAGCTCGGTCTGGGCGAGCGCGAGCACCGCGCCGCCGAACATCGACAGCAGCGCGACGGTGAGCCACGCGGTCGCGTGCCCGCTGAAGATCCACGGCGCGGCGTCGCGCAGCGCCGCCAACTCGCCGAAGGTCGCGATGTCGACCACTGATACGATCAGCGCCGTCGTCATCGGCGCGGCGGCGGACGCCACAGCGGGAAGCCAGAAGGAAAAGGGGATCAGGCCAAGCTTCAAGGCGAAGCCGAAGATCACCAGCCAGACNNCCCGCCGCTGCGGCCTGCGGCGTCCCTCGCGACCAGACGAGCGCCACGGCGGCGAGTTCCGCCAGATCGAGGACAATCGCGCCGATCAGCCATCCGCCGATTAGTTTGCTCGCGACGACGAGCGCGACAATGGCGGCCAGGAGAATCCACCATCCGCGATTACCCTGCGGGACGGACGCAGCGTAGAGCGCGATCGCGCAAGCCAACACCACGAAACATCCGAGGTACATCACGTCCATTGGCGCCTCTTTGCGATCGCTCTCGCGCGGGACAGCCGGCGCGCGCTCACGGCAACGTCACTGCAGCCAACAGAACCGCCGCGCAAATCAGGGCGGTCAAAACCGGCGCGCGCTCGATTCTACTGGTCGCGAAACGCCCGGCCGCGGCGGCGCCATCCCTGATCTCGCGCCAAATCCTGAAATAGAGGGGATCGGGGTTCAGCGAATAGATCGGGCCGAAGGCTGCTTCGGCCATCTCGGCGAAATCGACCACGCCGAGCGTATCGTCGACTGGCAGCGGTTCGCCGCCGCTGAACACGGCCACCGTCCCCCGGCCCGCCGGCGCCCGCACGAGCCGATAGGCGCCGGCGCCGAACGCCGCCGCCAAGGCCAGCCCGGCGACCGCGCCGATCGTCACCCCGATCGTTCCCGAGCCCGTCACAATTCCGAGCCACGTCACCTGGATCTGCCAGTCGAAGCCCATAGACCGCACTGCCGGTTCGATGACGGGGTGCATCAGCAGTTGCGGCGCGAAGCCGAAGACGACGCACAGCGCGCCGGTTATTCCCATGCCCACCCGCATGGAGGGCGCGACCTCGTGGATTTCCTCCGCGCGCAGCTCATGGCTCGGGATTCCGTAGAACACGCCCACCGTCGCCTTCAGGAAAGAGAACGCGGTGAGGACGCTGACCGCCCAGGCGATGACGACAACCACGGCTTGTTTCGCTTCCAGCGCCGCGTCGAACAGCAGCCATTTGGCGACGAAGCCATTGGTCAGTGGGACTCCGGCGATCGCGGCCGCGGAGACGAGCCAGACCAGGGTCGTGACGGGCATCCGCGAAGCCAGGCCGCCGAGCTTGCGCATGTCGCGCGTGCCGGTCGCGCGCTGCACGGCGCCGGCGCACATGAACAGGGTGCCTTTGAACAACGCATGACTGGCGGCGTAGAAGAGACCGGCGGCCACGCCGAGACTCGTCCCGAGAGCGAGACCCGTCACGACATAGCCGAGCTGACTGACCGTGTGGAAAGCGAGCAGCCGCTTGAGATCAGTCTGAGCCAACGCAAAAATGACGCCGACCAACATGGTGACGCAGCCGATCACCAGCAGCAGATTGCC
>PLRT01000133.1:3376-4120 GCA_003164915.1 Hyphomicrobiales bacterium
CGAAAAAGCAGGCGCCACCGCAGGATCGGTCCACACGAAGGTTCCGGTTCTGACGTAAAGAAGCATGATCGCCGCGAGCAGTCCGTAGCCGGCGATGTGGGTGATGATCAGCACCTTGCGCGCGCCGTCGGCGGCGACCTGCTGCTTGTACCAGAAGCCGACCAGGAAATAGGAGCAAAGGCCGATCAGTTCCCAAGAGAAATAGACGATCAGCAAATTGGCGGAGCACGCCAGCATCACGAAGCCGGCGATGAAGACCAACATCAACACATAGAAACGCGTGACGCCTTCCTCTTCCTCTTCCATGTATCCGACGGAATAGAGCAGGATCGCCGAGCCCATGCCGGCGCCCAGCAGCATGAAGAGAACACTCAGGCCGTCGACGCGATAGACGAGCGCGTTTCCGGCGTCCCAATCGAACAAGCTCGCGGTGAGAACGTCGCCGTGAATGATCGCCGGCATCAACGCGAACACCGCCACAAGGGCGAGAACGCTGGCCAGAAACGCGAGCCAGCCTTTCGTCGCTCGCGACAGGACTCTGGCGAGGACAATCTCCAGCAGGCCGCCGACGAATAATATGCTGGTCGGCAGGAAGACCGGTTGGAACATCGACCTCGACCCTCAACCGCCGCCGACCGGCGGGAAAATCACCACCGTGTCAGTGGGCGCGAGCGGCGTCGCGAGACGCTGCAGATGGCGCACGTCGCGCCCGTTGACGAGAATAATGACGAGATTCCACAAATC
>PLRT01000133.1:4188-4505 GCA_003164915.1 Hyphomicrobiales bacterium
TATTCCGGCAGCATTTCGGGAAGCCGGCTGAGCTTGCCCTTCGATGCGCCCGTCTTGATCGGCTCCTTCAGCAGCCGAGGCGGCAGCGTATCATCGTTCGCGGTCAATCCCGCGTTGAGGTTCCATTGCCGCTCGAGGTTCCAAATGCGATCGCCGCATTTCATGAAATCTTCGCTCGTGTATCCAACGCCAGTGACCGCGCCGAGCATCTCAGCGAGTTCGTCGGCGCCGATCCCGAAAGTCGTAAACAGGCACGCCCCTGTGGCGTCGAGCGCGGCGGTCAGGTTCTGAAACAGGATCACCAACGCCGGCTTGCC
>PLRT01000133.1:4560-5360 GCA_003164915.1 Hyphomicrobiales bacterium
TCGACCATGGCTTCGGCGTTGCCCCACTCGAGGGCGATGCCGCCGGTGTCCTCTTTGGTGATCAGGCCCATCTCATACAGCTCCATCGCACAGGCGACGGTCACAGCCATCGAGATGGCGTCCATGCCGTATTCGTTGCAGAGATAATTTGCTTTGGTGACCGCATCGAGATCGTCGATGCAGCAGTCGCCGCCAAATCCCCAAGAGGTTTCGTATTCGGGTCCCTCGCCCTCGCCGGCGTATTTCGGATTGGTGACCTTGGTGACGCGGCCACACGAGATGATGCAAGAGAAACAGCCTTTCGGTCGTTGCAGCAGCGTCGCAGCCAAGGTTTCGCCGCCGAGCTTGTCGGCGGTGGGGAAGTGCCCGTCCTGGTAATTCTTCGTCGGATAACCGCCTATCTGATTGAGGATGTTGGTGAGGACATCGGTGCCATAGAGGCGCAGGCCGGCGCCGCCAACCGGGTGCTTGTGGATCTTGTCGCGCGCCTTCACGACGGCGCTTTCAAAGGCTTTCGGATCGGCGCAGGTGACCGCGCCCGTGCCGACGACCGCGATCGCCTTCAGGTTCTTCGAGCCCATGACGGCGCCGACGCCGCTCCGTCCGGCGGCGCGGTGGAGATCGTTCATGATGCAGGCGAACAACACCCGGTTCTCGCCGGCCGGCCCAATGCAGGCGATCTTCGCGTCGTCGTCGGTCTCGGCGCGAATGGCGTCCGACGTCTCCGGAACATCCTTGCCCCACAGATGCGAGGCGTCGCGAATCTCGACCTTGGCGTTCTTGATCCACAGATAGACTGG
>PLRT01000078.1 GCA_003164915.1 Hyphomicrobiales bacterium
CGGCCCATGTCGGCGGTGACGACGTTGCCGACCGCGAGCAGGTTGGCGCCGCGGTGGTGATAGACGACGCCCTTGGGGTCGCCGGTGGTGCCCGAGGTGTAGTTGAGCGAGATCGCGTCCCATTCGTCGCGCGGGCGCACCCATTCGTAGTCGGGATCGCCCTCGGCGAGCAGCGCCTCGTAATCGAGCGCGCCGAGCCTCTCGCCCTCGCCGTCGTATTCGGGGTCGTCGTAGTCGACGATCAGCGGCTTGGCCTTGCAGAGCTTCAGCGCCGCCGCGATCACGCCGGAAAACTCGCGGTCGACCAACAACGCCTTGGCCTCGCCGTGGTCGAGCATGAAGGCGATCGCCGCGGCGTCGAGGCGGGTGTTGAGGGTGTTGAGCACCGCGCCGCACATCGGTGCGCCGTAGTGGCACTCGAGCATCGCCGGCGTGTTGGCGAGCATGACGGCGACCGTGTCGCCGCGCGCAAATCCGCGCCTGGCGAGCGCCGAACCGAGCCGGCGCGCGCGGGCGTAGAATTCGCGATAGTTGCGCCGCAGCGGACCGTGGACGATCGCCAACTGGTCGGGAAACACCTGCGCGGCGCGCTCGAGCAGCGTCAGCGGCGTCAGCGGCTGGAAATTGGCGGGGTTGCGATCGAGGTCCAGGTCGTAAGGCGCGGCGGTCATTGCGGCTCTCCGGCGAGCGTCGCCGCCATCATAACGCGCCCGAGCGCCGAGGCGAGAGGGAGGCGCCCTCTAGGGGCGGAAAGCGAACCAGCGGAAGCCGACGAAGGTGACGACCATCGCCACGCCGCTGCCGGCCGCGACGAACAGCGGCAGGATCGCCGGCGTCACCGCCAGGCCGATCAGCGGCCAGACGAGGACGCAGATCGAATAGACCGCGTAATTGACCGCCAGCCCCCCCGTCGCGACCAGGCAATAGCGCAGGAAGGCGCGGACCAGCGGCGCCTTGGCGTGGCGGAAGGTGATCGCGCGATTGAGCGCGAAATTGACCAGGGTCGCGACGACGAAACCCGGCGGGCGGGCGATCTCGGGCGACAGGCCGAGGTACTTGGCCCCGAGATAGGTGAGGCCGGCGTCGACGACGTAGCCGGTCAGGCCGATCGCGGCGAAAGANNGCCGCCCCTTCCTGCCTGAGACGCCCTATCCTGTCGCCTCGGCGGTTAAGTTCGCCCTACGCCGCCAGGCCCCAGGCGCCGTCCCAGATCAGCTTGACGCCGACGATGAAGGTCAGCGCCAGCACCGCGCCGTAGAACCGATCGGCCGAGACGCGCCTGACCAGCCAGACGCCGGCGAAAGTCGCCACGACCGCCACCGGCAGCAGCGACGCCGACGCCGAAAGGTTGTCGCGGCTGAACTGACCGAGAGCGAAATAGGGCCAGATCTTCAGCAGGTTGATGATGGCGAAAAGGATCGCCGAAGTGCCGGCGAAGATCCGCGGCGTCAGCTTCTGGGGCAGCATGTAGACCATCGTCGGCGGCGCGCCGGCATGGCTGATGAAGCTGGTGAAGCCGGCGATCGCGCCCCAGAACAGTCCGGGCGCGACCGTGGCCCGGGTTGGCGCGCCTGAGGCGAGGCGGTCGCGCAACAGCATGAAGACGACGAAGCCCACGGAGATCAGCCCGACTGCGAGCCTCACCGCCTGCTCGTCGACCCGCGCCGCCATCAGCCAGCCCGCCCCGACGCCGATCGCCCCCGCTGGCGCGAGAATCGCGAGATTGCGCGGCTCCCAGTCGCGTCGGAACGCCCAGACGCTGACCCAGTCCTGGACGATCAGGATCGGCAGGATGATCGCCGCCGCCTTGACCGGCGAGATCGCCAGCGCGAACAGCGGCATGGCGAGCGTGCTGAGGCCGGAGAAGCCTCCCTTCGACAGACCGAGCAGCACCACCGCCGGGATCGCCGCGAAATAGAAGACCGGGTCGCCGGGAAATGCAGAAAGCATCAATCGCTCGTCTTACGCCTAAATGTTAGCGCAACGCGGATTGCGCTCGCCCGGCGAGCGCGTCAAGGTCCTGACTGAAAACGACGAAAAGCCGCGGGCGCCGCGGGCGGGAGCGAAGGATGGCGAGCCGCTACGGCGAGGTCTACGCGCAGTGGCGCGCCAATCCCGAGATCTTTTGGGCCAAGGCGGCCGAGGGCGTCGACTGGATCCGCCCGCCTAAGACGATCTTCGACCCCGACGCCGGCGTCTACGGCCGCTGGTTTCCCGATGCGACGCTGAACGCCTGCTTCAACGCCGTCGACCGCCATGTCGCGGCCGGCCGCGGCGAACAGACGGCGATCTATTACGACAGCCCCGTCACCCGGTCGAAGCGGCGCATCGCGTATCGCGAGCTTCTGGACGAGGTCGCGACGCTCGCTGCGGCGCTCATCGAACTCGGCGTCGAGAAGGGCGACCGCGTCATCGTCTATATGCCGATGATCCCCGAGGCTTTGTTCGCCATGCTCGCCTGCGCGCGCATCGGCGCGGTCCATTCGGTGGTGTTCGGCGGCTTCGCCGCCAAGGAGCTGGCGACCCGGATCGACGACGCCGAGCCCAAGCTGGTGCTGACCGCGAGCTGCGGCGTCGAGCCGGGGCGCCTGGTCGAATACAAGCCGCTGCTCGATCTGGCGATCGGCCTCGCCAGGCACAAGCCTCAGGCCTGCGTGGTGTTCCAGCGGCCGCAGCTGGCCGGCAAGCTGTTCGCCGAGCGCGACCACGACTGGGCGGCGCTGATCGCCGCGACCCGCGCGGCGGGCAAAACCGCGCCCTGCGTCGAGCTCGCCGCCACCGACCCGCTCTACATCCTCTATACCTCCGGCACGACCGGGACGCCCAAGGGCGTCGTGCGCGACACGGGCGGATATTGCGTGGCGCTGAAGTGGTCGATGAGCGCGATCTACGGCGTCGCGCCGGGCGAGACCTATTGGGCGGCCTCCGACATCGGCTGGGTGGTCGGCCATTCCTACATCGTCTACGCGCCGCTGCTGCACGGCTGCGCGACGATCCTCTACGAGGGCAAGCCGATCGGCACGCCCGACGCCGGCGCCTTCTGGCGGGTGATCGAGGAATACCAGGTCGCCGCCTTCTTCGCCGCGCCGACCGCGTTGCGCGCCGTGCGCAAGGAAGACCCGCACGCGACCCTGTTGCAGAACCATTCGATCGCCTCGCTGCGCACGCTGTTCCTCGCCGGCGAGCGCGCCGATCCCGACACGGTGGCCTGGGCCGAGCACGTCCTGAAAGTGCCGGTCGTCGATCACTGGTGGCAGACCGAGACCGGCTGGGCGATCGCCGCCAATCCGGTCGGCCTGGGTCTGTTGCCGATCAAGCGCGGTTCGCCGACCGTGCCGATGCCGGGCTACGCGGTCGAGATCGTCGACGAGGGCTGCCATCCCGTGCCGGCGGGCACGATGGGCTCGATCGTCGTCAAGCTGCCGCTGCCGCCCGGCTGCCTGCCCACGCTCTATCGCAACGACGAGCGCATGCGCGCGGGCTACCTCAAGGACTTTCCCGGCTACTACAAGACCTCCGACGCCGGCTTCAAGGACGAGGACGGCTATCTCACCATCCTCGGCCGCACCGACGACATCATCAACGTCGCCGGCCACCGCCTGTCGACCGGCGGCATGGAGGAGGTCGTCGCCTCGCATCCGGACGTCGCCGAATGCGCGGTGCTCGGCGTCAAGGACGAGATCAAGGGCGAGCAGCCGTGCGGCTTCGTCGTGCTGAAATCGGGCGTCAACCGTCCGCACGCCGAGATCGAACGCGAGGTCGTCGCGCTGGTGCGCGACAAGATCGGCCCTGTCGCCGCGTTCAAGCTGGCGCTGGNNCGATCGAAGACCCGGCGACGCTGGAGGAGATCGGCGCGGCGCTGAAGGCGCGGGGGTTCTGAAGGGGAGCATCCCTTCTCCCGCTTCGCGGGAGAACGCAGCGCGAAGCGCCGGATGAGGGCGCGCCGTGGGGCGCGCGCCGGCTCCAGAGAGGCGCGACAAGTTCGTTACGCAGGCGGGCGATTTCAACGCGCTAGGCGCCATTTTGGGCGCGGCGCGAAGAATTGGCGGCGCGGACTGACGAGTCAAGGTGATCGTAATCTCGAATTAGGGAATTATGCAGCTGTCACCGTAGTCCTCTTCTTGCTTGGTCTAGTCAGAGTTCCGCTTTCTCGCCAATCTGGCTTTCAGGCGCGAGAGAGACTCAGGCGTCAGACTCAGATACGACGCGAGCTGGTGCTGCGGCACTTTGACGATCTGCTCGCTAAACTCCAGCGTCAGCGCCGTGTAGCGTTGTTCGGCAGTTAGGGTTAGGAGAGCGATCTCGCGGTCTTCCTTTCGCACATAGAGCCACTCTGCGAGCTTGCGACCTAATTTCTGCCACTGTGGGTCTACGTCAAACAGTGAAGTGAGCCGATTGAGCGGCCATGTGGAGACGACGCAATCGGCGACGGCTGCAATTCCGATTCGCGCCGGTTCGGACCGCACCGCGCTTCCGAAAGAAGTTGCGAAGGTCGGCGCAAAAGAAAAGTCCTTCGTGACGTCTTGGCCGGTCTCCGGAATTACGAGCATGTATCGGACAATACCGCTGTGAACAAAATGGAGCGGACAGGTGGTGTCGCCGAGCTCCACGAGAAAGTCGCCGCGCGCGATGATGGAGCGGCGCGCCCCCGCGATGAAGTCGCGGACTTGCTCCCGAGGCGGCGACGCAAAACGCTCTATGTAGCGCAAGATTTGCTCTTCAGGACCGGGCTGGGCGTTCATGAGAAATTCCAAAAACGGATACCCGACGTCAAGAGCCTAAAGGGCAAACCCGCTTAATCTCTGCATTGCGAAGTTTCGCGATCCTAGCAGAGGACGACATGGCTGACATCTCCAATAACGGCCAAAGGGGTCATCGAGCGAACCAGCTTGCTCCCGCGCCGGTAATCAAAGGAACGCCATTTCCGCTGACAATTGCGCTGCCAGGAGAGGCCAGTGCGCTCGACTTTACTGTCACGCGCATCACCCATGCTTGCGTGCTATTGCGTTGGGGTGATTGCGCGATTTTGACGGATCCGTGGTTTTCCCAAAAGCCGCTCTACCATCATGGCGAGAGCCTGCCGCTCAGCGTCGATGACCTCCCGACGCTCAGCGCGGTTTTTTCAAGCATGAACCATTATGACCATTTCGACATAGCAACGTTCAGCGGCTATCGCGATCTCTCCGTCCCGCTGGTGACGATCAAGGGGAGCCGACAGGCGGCAATGGCAAAGGGTGTTGGATTCACAAAGGTTCACGAACTCGCGGGCTGGGCTTCGTTGACGATTGGCGACGTGACGTTTCACGCCATCCCGGCAAACCGCTTTGCGTCGAATACGTTTCGATACGAGCAAGCGTATGTAATTCAGGCCTCTGGCAGTACAATTCTGTTTTGCGCGCACTACCTAAAGGAACACGCGCTCGCGCAGGTGAAGGCGCGATTTCCAAAGATCGACTTGGCGCTTTTGGGAATTAACGGGCTGAGAATCAAGCCGCTGATGGGGCGTCAGATGAGTATGGATCCGGTTGACGCGGCCAGGCTGTGCGCGGAACTCCGGGTTCCGGTCTGTGTGCCCATTCACTACGCTTTCAACGGCGGCTGGTTTTCGTCAACATTTCTGCTGTCGCACAAGGGAACGCCGGAGCAGTTCTCGGAGGCTGTTCGACGAGTATCGTCCGCTACGAGCGTCGTCACCTTGAGTCCCGGACAGCCGTTGCGGCTTGTGAGCCCGGTGAAATTGAGCGCGGAAGTTGACCTCGCTCTCCACGCAGCTGTCACCCTAATCCCGTAATCTCGTAATCCCGCGCGCGGCGCGGGGAGAA
>PLRT01000095.1:0-17646 GCA_003164915.1 Hyphomicrobiales bacterium
ATCGTCTTCATCCACGGCTTCGGCGCCGATCTCAACGGCTGGCGGCCGCTGGTCGGCCGGCTTCCGGAGACCTGTTCGGCGCTGGCGTTCGACCTGCCCGGCCATGGCGCTTCACCCTTCACGGGCGAAGCGTCGCTCGCTGCGCTGACGGCTGCGGTCGCGACGGGGCTCGCCGAAGAGGGCCTCGCGACGGCGCACCTGGTCGGCCATTCGCTGGGCGGCGCGGTCGCGGCGGCGCTGGCCGCAGCGCCCGGCTTCCATGCCCTGTCGCTCGGGCTGATCGCGCCCGCCGGTCTTGGCCCGGAGGTGAACGGCGCCTTCGTCGCCGGCTTCCTGCGGGCGCGCTCGGAGGCGAGCCTGACCCCGTGGATGCGCGCGCTCGTCGCCGATCCGGCGGCGCTCGGCCCGGCCCTGGTCAAGACGATCCTGCGCCAGCGCGAGTCGGGCGGGCTGGTCGAGGCCCAGACGCGCGTCGCCGAGATCCTGTTCCCCGACGGCGCGCAAGCGATCGACATTCGGCCGCTGCTGACCGCGATCGCGGTTCCCGCGAAGGTCATCGTCGGGGTCGAGGACCGCATCCTGCCGGCGCGGCAGGCGGATGGCCTCGATGGGCTGATCGCGCTGCATCGCCTTGCGCGCGTCGGTCATATGCCGCATCTCGAGGCGCGCGCCGAGACCGCGCGGCTGCTCGCCGAACTTGTGCGGGCCGGCCGCTAGCCCGCCGTAGCCTTCTCCTCGGCGGCGAGCAGGGAACGCGCGGTCGTTTCGTCGGTCACCAGCGTCGTCGGCTTCAACAGGCGGGCGGCGGCGCGAATCGCGGCGATCTTGGCTGCGCCGCCCGCCGCCATGATCCGGACCGGCGCCGCCGCGACGGTCTCGATCGGCGCCGACATGACCCGCGCGTTGATCGGATGATCGATCAGCCGACCCTCGGCCGAATAGACGTAGCAGAGCGCCTCGCCGACGGCGCCGTATTCGCGCAGCCGTCGACGCTCGGCCTCCGCGACGATGCCATAGCGGACAACCGTCGAATCCGGGTCGAGCGAGCCGACGCCGAACACCACCGCATCGAGGCGGCGAGCCAGATCATAGACCTCGGCGATTCCGCAGCGTTCGACCAGCGCCCGCCGCGTCTCGGCTCCGTCGACCAGCGCCGGCGCTGGGATCAGATAGCAGTCGGCGTTATAGGCGCGCGCAAATTCCCAAGCGAACTCGGCCGGGTTGATCGCGCCGACGTGCATGACGCCGCCGACCAGCGACACCGCGGTCACTGATTTTGCCGCGCGCTCGCTCAAGTGGTCGAGCGCCTCGCGCAACGTGCGGCCCCAGCCGAGGCCGATTCGCATGTTGTCGGCGACGAGCTCGGAAATGACCCCGCCGAGCGCGGCGCCGATCGGAGCGGTCGGGTCGGCGCCGGGCGCCGAGAGCGGCGCGACGATCGCTTCGCCGATCCCCAGCGCCCTGGCGAGAGCGATCTCGAGGCTCGCGAGGTCCGCTGCGCCGCGCGCAAGCGCGATCCGAACCTCGCCGAGCGCGCGCGCTTCGGCCAACATGCGCACCACAGTGACGCGACCGACGCCGAGCGCCTCGGCGACGGCGCTCTGGGTCATTTCCTCGACGTAGTACATCCAGGCTGCGCGCCGACGCAGCCGTTCGCCTCGCCGCAGCGGCGCGCGCTGGCGGTATGGGGCAGGCTCGGCTTCCGGGGGCGTCTTGGCCATAGCGGTCTCAATCTGTCGCGAATCGTTGAAGTTTAACGCGGAATCGAGGGGCAAAGCGCCCCTTCGACGCACGAAGACTTTGATGAATTGGTAATTCCTCGCCTCTAAGTTCGCGAAATTGAAACGGTCCGCCAGGAGAGTCGATGCCGATCCCGGAGGTGACGCCGCGCGCGATCCTGGGATCGTCGTCCGCAGTCGCCGTCGGCGCGGCTTTGGGCCGGGTCGCGCGGATTGGCGGGCGGATTGGGGCGCTGTTGCGCCAACAGGCGATCGTCTTCGGCGCCATGCGCGTCGCCGTGGTATGCGCCGTCGCTTGGGGCGTCTACGCTCATGAGCGCGCCATGCTCGTCGACGAGAGCCAGCGAGCGACGGCCGCTCTCGCTCAAACCGTGGAACGCGACGCCGGCCGCACGCTCCGCCAGCTCGACGCGGCGCTCGCCCGCATCGTCGGCCGCGTCGATCGCGACGGCGCGGCGATCGATTGGACGTCGCTGGCCGACGAAGGTTCTGCGCTGGTCGGCGACCGCGCCGCCTTCGCGCTGTTCGACGCCGCCGGTTCGGTCTCGCTCGGCGCAGCCGACGCGGTGACCGGGGCCGACCGGCACGCGCTGTTCGACGGCGTGGGCCTCGGGGGCGCCGGGCCGTCGCTGCTCGCGGGCAAGGGGCGCCTCGTTTTGGCGCGGACGTTTGCCGACCGCGACGGCCGCGCGCTTGGCGTCGCCGCCGCGGTCGTCGATCCGTCGACGCTGATCGTCGAGGCGCCCGACGGCGCGGGGATCGCGCTGGTCGACCCGGCAGGCCGACCGCTTGCCGAAGCGGGGGCGCTTCGCGGCGCGATCGGCCGAATCCTGCCGCTCCCCGAGCGGCTCCGCGGCGCCGACCCGACCCGGCCGGCGGCGCTCGGCGGCGACCAACCGGGTTACGCCGCCGAAATCGCCAATTCGCCGCTCTCGATCGTCGCCACGCCGCCCGACGTCGACCGCGACCCGCGGATCGTCCGCTGGCGCGCAGAGTGCGTCGCCGCCGCCGGAATTCTGTCGCTGCTGATCTTGGCGATGGCCTATGCGCTGGCCCTGCGGGCCTCCCGCTTCGAGGCGTGCGTCGCCGAGCAGGCGCGGCGCGATCCGCTGACCGGCCTCGCCAACCGCACGGCGATCCACGAGCGTCTCGACCAGGCCTTCGCCTCGCCCAACGGCGATCGCGCCATCGCGCTCCTGGTCATCGACCTCGATCGGTTCAAATACATCAACGACACCCATGGCCATCCGCTCGGCGACGAACTGTTGCGCGTCGTCGCCCAGCGGCTGTGCGCGCTCGCCGGCGCCGACGACCTGGTCGCGCGGCTCGGCGGCGATGAATTCGCCGTCGTTCAGATGGTCGCCGGCTACGGCGACGAGGCGGGCGTGCTTGCGCTGCGTATCTGCCGTGAGCTCGCCGCGCCCTACGAGCTCGGCTCGATTCACGCCTCGGTCGGCGCCAGCATCGGCGTCGCCTTCGCCACGCGCGACGCGATGGCGACCAGCGAGCTTCTCAAGGCGGCGGACATGGCGCTCTATGCGGCCAAGGCGCAGGGGCGCGGATCGGTCCGCTTCTTTCATCCCGACATGCACCACGCGGTTCGGCGCAAGGTGACGATCGAGGGCGGGCTGCGCAGCGCGATCAAGCGCGACGAATTGTGGCTGGCCTACCAGCCGATCAAGAACGCGCGCACCGAGAAGACCGTGGGCTACGAGGCGCTGCTGCGCTGGCGGTTCGGCGCGACGATGGTGCCGCCGTCCGAATTCATCGCCGTCGCAGAGGAGACCGGGCTGATCGTGCCGATCGGCGCATGGGTGGTGGAGCGCGCCTGCGCCGACTTGAACCGAGTTCCGCCCGGCGTGCGCGTGGCGGTCAATTGTTCGCCGGTGCAGCTGGAGTCGTTCGATCTCGCCACCCACGTCCGTAAGTGCCTCCATCACTTCAGCCTTTCCGCCGACCGGCTGGAGATCGAGGTGACCGAGTCGTTCCTCATCAACGACAGCCCGCGCATCGCCGCCCAACTGCGCCGCCTCAAGGAAATGGGCGTGCGCATCTCGCTCGACGATTTCGGCACCGGTTATTCGAGCCTGAACTGTCTCGAGCAATACCCGTTCGACTGCGTCAAGATCGATCGCACTTTCGTGCAAAAGCTCGAGCGGCGCGAGCAGACGCGCGCAACGGTGCGCGCCATCATCGAGCTCGCGGCGAGCTTCGGCATGACGAGCATCGCCGAGGGCGTGGAAACCCGCGCCCAGCTCGCCGCGGTGGTCGAACTCGGCTGCGCCGAAGCCCAAGGTTACCTGTTCAGCGAAGCCAAGCCGCTCGAAGAAGCGCTGGCGCTGGCTGCGCTGGAGGGCGCGAGCGGCGCGCCGCGCCAGCGTATCGCCAGCGGTTGAGCGCGTCACTGCGTTGTGGGCCCGAGCGCCCAACGAGCGCGGCATGGAGCCGCATTGCGTTGCGACGGGTCTGCGGGCCTGGTCGGCGGGCGCCNNCGGGCGCCGCGATCGTCGCGTTCGGCTGCGTGTCGCCTGGCGCGCCGTTCGCGTCAGTTGACGCTGTCGAGATAGGTAACCAGCATCAGCACAATGCCGGCGATCAGGGCGAGCACCAGGACGCCGATCACGGCGAAGCGGTCCTCGGGCGACAGGCCGACGCGCTTTGCCTCGAAGCGCCCTTCGGGCTCAGGCGGCTCGGAATCCGGCATCGGCGGCGCGATGACACGCGTCGCGGTCGCCGGCGGGGCTGCGACGAGTTTCGGTCGCGCGCGCGGCGGCGGGCGCGGGGTCTGCAGCTTTGGCGGCGCGGCGGACGGCGCCGGCCGTTCGGCGGCGCGCTGCGTCAGGACCTTGGCCGACGGGCTGACGAAGTAGACGAAGATCGCCGCGAGCGCCGGGGCGATCGCCGCTAGAGCCGGGGCGTTGACGTCGATCCAGCCGCCGAGCAACGGGTCGGTGACCGCCATCCCTCCAGCGATCCAGCCGAGCAGCGCCGCGCCGAGCTTGACCAGCCAAGGCGCGGCGCGCAGCGCGGCGGCAAGGACGAGTCCGCCATAGGCGAGCACCGGAATCGACACGACGACGCCCGCCGCCAGCAGCCAGAAGTTGCCACGCGCGATTGCCGCCAGCGCGACCACGTTGTCGAGACTCATCGCCGCGTCGGCGACGACGATCGCCGCCGCCGCCGCCCACAGATCGCGGCGCGCCGCGCCAGCTTCACGCGTCGGCAGGGCGCCGCGCTGGGAGTCGGCGGAAACGTTGAGGGCGATGACGATCAACGCCCAGGCGCCGATCAGTTTGACCAGCGGAATCGGCCAGCAGCGAAGTGGCGATCGTCGCCAGAACGCAGGCGCAACACGATCGCGCCGCCGGAGCCGATCACCGCCGCGCGACGCGCGTCCTCGCGGGCTGAGGCCGTTGCAGGCGACGGCGATCAGCAGCGCGTTGTCGGCGCCGAGCAGCAGGTCGACGACGACGATCTGGAGCGGGATCGAGAGCCAGGCGGCGTCCATGCCTCACGCCCCGGCGATCTGGCCGAGCGGCGCAACGTTCATGGCGGCCCGCCCGCAGCTGGCGAGGCTGGCGCGCTCGGCGGCGACTTCGGCCCGTTGGTCAGCGTCTTGAGGAAGTCGGCGTCGGGCGAGAGCACCAGCGTTGGGCCGGAATCGGCGAGCGCGCCGCGGTAGGTCTGCAGCGTACGGTAGAAGGCGTAGAAACTCGGGTCCTTGTCGAACGCTTCGGCGAGCACGCGATTGGCCTCGGCGTCGCCGTCGCCTCGGCTGATTACGGCGGCGCGCTGCGCTTCCGAGAGCAGCACTGTCCGGTCGCGGTCGGCGCGAGACTGGATCTGCTGCGCCCATTCGACGCCTTGTGCGCGCAGCTCCTTGGCTTCGCGCTGCCTTTCCGACTTCATCCGGTCGTAGATCGCCTGGCTGGTCTCGAACGGCAGGTCGGCGCGATGGAAGCGCACTTCGTCGATCTCGACGCCGAGCGGCCGCGCTTTTGCCGCGACCTCGATCTTGATCACGTCGACGATGTCGCCGCGCTGCGGCGTGAGCAGCGTCAACAGCGAAACCTGGCCGAGCTCGCGGCGCACCGACGAGCTGACGAGCTGCGCCAACTGGGCGCGCGCCTGATCGAGGGTGCGCAAGGCCTGGTAGAAGCGCAGCGGCTCGACGATGCGGAAGCGGGTGTAGGACTGCACCTCCAGCCGCTTCTGGTCGCCGAGGATCACCTGCTCCGGCGGCGGTTCCAGCAACTGCAGCCGGGTGTCGTAGACATAGACGGCGTCGATGAACGGCGCCTTGAACTTGAGGCCCGGCTCGACGACGACGCCGATCGGCGCGCCGAAGCGGACGACCAGCGCCTGTTCGCCCTCGCCGACGACGAAGATCGACGAGGCGATCAGATAAACCGCCGCCGCTGCGGCGACCACCAGTCCGAGAAGCAGGCGGGTTCTCATCGCACCGCTCCCGAAGTCGGAGCTGGCGCCGGCGTCGGCGACGCTGCGCTCGGCAGAATGGCGGGCGGGGCGAGATTTGGCGGCGCGGCGGGGCGGCCGCGCGCCTCGCTGACCGGCATGTAGGGCACGACGCTCGACACCCCCTTGCCGGAGGTGTCGAGGATCACCTTGGTCGCCTTCTTCAGCATCTCGTCGACGCTGTCGAGATAAAGCCGCCAGGCCGTGACCTCCTTGGCGTTCTGGTAGGTGGCGTAGAGGGACAAGAAGGCGTCGGCTTCGCCTTGGGCGAGGTTGACGACCTGGGTCTTGTAGGCTTCGGCGTCCTGGCGGATGCGCTCGGCGTCGCCGCGCGCGCGCGGCAGGATGTCGTTGGCGTAGGCCTGCGCCTCGTTGCGCGAGCGCTCCTGGTCGGCGCGGGCGCGCTGCACGTCGTTGAATGCGTCGATCACCGCCAGTGGCGGCTCGACGCGCAGGAGTTGCACCTCGGTGATCTCGATGCCGGCGTGCTCGGAATCGAGCAGGGACTGCAGCAGCGCCTTGGTCTCGTCGGAGATCTGCTTGCGCTTGTCGGACATCGCCGCCTGGATCGGGGTGTGGCTGATGACGTCGCGCAATGCGCCCTCCGCCGCGATCTTCACCGCCGCCTCCGGCGCATTGACGCGAAACAGGAACTCGCCGGCGTCGCGGATCTTCCAGAACACTGCGCAATCGGCCTCGACGATGTTCTCGTCGCCGGTGAGCATCTGCCGGTCGCGGCCGCTGTTGGGGTCGCCGGGGGCTGGCAGGTTGCCGAGCTGGATCTGATTGATCTGTGTGACCTTCGGGAAGAGAACCGTGTCGATCGGGTAGGGCAGGTGGATGTGCAGGCCGGGCTGGGCCGTGTCGATCCACCGGCCGAAGCGCAGCACCACGCCCTGCTCATCGGGCTGGACGCGATAGATCGAGGTCGACAGCCAGGCGACCACGACGACGCCGACCAGCAGCCAGACGCCGCGGCGGCCAAGCCGCGGGGCGCGCGCCAGCCTCGCCAGACCCTCGCGCAGCAGCGCGCCGAGGCCGCTGCTCTGCGACGGCTCGGGGTCGCCTGGGGCAGGCGTCTCAGTCATGGCGCATTCCTGGCGGCGGCGGGGCCGGGCGCAACCGGCCGCTCGAAGAGTAGGGCCGCGCTCGCGCGCGCCGCGCCTTGCGATGGGTCAATCGAGGCCAACCGCGAGAGTCTCCTCCAGCATCATGCGCGCCCGCGCTCTCAGCCGCTCGGTCTGGCTCTTGAGCTGGCCGCAGGCGGCGAGGATGTCGCGGCCGCGCGGGGTGCGCACCGGGCTGGCGTAGCCGGCGGCGAAGACGATGTCGGAGAAACGCTCGATCGCCTCCCAGTCCGAGCATTCATAGGGGCTGCCCGGCCAAGGGTTGAACGGGATGAGGTTGATCTTGGCAGGCAGGCCGGCGAGCAGCCTGACCAGCGCCTTCGCCTCGGCCGGCGAGTCGTTGACCCCCTTCAGCATCACGTATTCGAAGGTGATGCGCCGCGCGTTCGACGCGCCCGGGTAGTTACGGCAGGCCTGCAGGAGCTCGCGGATCGGATACTTTTTGTTGAGCGGCACCAGCTTGTTGCGTAGCGCGTCGTTGGTCGCGTGCAGCGACACGGCGAGCATGGTTCCGCATTCCGCGCCGAGCCGCGCCATCTCCGGCACGACGCCGGAGGTCGATACGGTGACGCGCCGCTTCGACAGCGACAGGCCGTCGCCATCGGTGAGGACGGCGATCGCCTCGCGCACATTGTCGAAATTGTAGAGCGGCTCGCCCATGCCCATGAAGACGATGTTCGACACCGCGCGCACGCCCTCGCCCGAGGGCACCAGACCGCCGTCGGTCGGCGCGGTCCCGCCGGGAAAATCGCCGAGCCGGTCGCGCGCCACGAGAACCTGGCCGACGATTTCGGCTGCGGTCAGGTTGCGCGCCCAGGCCTGGGTGCCGGTGTGGCAGAAGGTGCAGTTGAGGGTGCAGCCGACCTGACTCGAGACGCACAGCGTGCCGCGGTCGGTCTCGGGAATGTAGACGGTCTCGATCTCGGCGCCCTTGTCGCCGGGATGGGCGGGCGGCAAGCGCAAGAGCCATTTACGGGTGCCATCGGCGGAAACCTGCTCGGCGACGATCTCCGGCCGCGCGAGCGTGTAGCGCTCGCCGAGCTGGTCGAGCAGCGGCCGGGCGACGTTGCGCATCGCACCGAAATCGCGGACGCCGCGATGATAGATCCAATGCCAGAGTTGGCCCACGCGCATGCGCAGCTCCCGCTCGGGCGCGCCGATTGCGGCAAGCGCGCGCGCGACTTGGGCGCGGGATGCGCCAGCGAGGCTCGGCGCAGCGGCCGGCCGGAGGGCTGGAGCCGGGGACATGGGAGCGGCTTCTATCACAGGCGCTGGGCCGGGAAAAAGGCGGACGGGCGACGGGAAAGGCGTTCGGCGCCATTTTGGGCGCCGAACCGGAATATAGGGTTAGCGGCGAGCGTTAAGACGCGCCGAACACGTCGTTGGTCTGCGCCGTGACCCGGACGAAGGTGGTGCGCTTGCTGACTTCCTTGAGCTGGGTCGCGCCGATGTAGGTCATCATCGACCGAACGCCGCCCATGATCTCGGCCATGGTGTTGTCGACCGGACCGCGGTAGGTCGTCTCGACCGTCTTGCCCTCGGCGGCGCGATAATGCGCGACGCCGCCGGAATAGCGCTTCATCGCCGTCTCCGACGACATGCCGTAGAATTGCATGGCGACCGGGATCTTCTGGCCGTCGCGGTCTTCGTAGCGGATGTCGCCCGCGCATTCGTCGTGTCCGGCGAGCATGCCGCCGAGCATGACGAAGTCGGCGCCGGCCCCATAGGCTTTGGCGACGTCGCCAGGCGAGGTGCAGCCGCCGTCGGCGCAGACCTGGCCCTTGAGGCCGTGGGCGGCGTCGGCGCATTCGATGATCGCCGAGAGCTGCGGATAACCGACGCCGGTGACCCGGCGGGTCGTGCAGACCGAGCCGGGGCCGATGCCGATCTTGACGATGTCGGCGCCGGCGAGGACCAGCGCCTCGGTCATGTCGCCGGTGACGACGTTGCCCGCCATGATCACCGATTCCGGGCTCTCGTCGCGCACCTGCTTGACCACGTCGAGGAAGCGCTCGAAATAGCCGTTGGCGACGTCGATGCACAGCAGGCGCGGCTGGGCGCGCTTGCGCACCGCGGCGAGCTTGGCCAGGTCGGCGGCGACCGCGCCGAGCGAATAGAAGGCGTGCACGCCGCCCTCGCTGGCGAAGAACGCGACCAGCTCGTCCTCGGGATAGTGCTTGTGCAGCGCCGTCAGCGCGCCGCGCTTGCCGAGCGCGCGCGCCATCGCCATCGTGCCGGTGACGTCCATGTTGGCGGCGATGAGCGGGAAGCCGTTCCATTCCGCGCCCGTATGGAGAAAGCGGAAGGTGCGGTTGACGTCGACGTGGCTGCGGGAGCCGAGCGTCGAGCGCTTGGGGCGGATGAGAACGTCCTTGAAGTCGAGCTTGACGTCGCTTTCGATGCGCATGGTGCCGTCCGGAATGGCGCGCCGCGGCGCGCAAGAGCAAGATTGCGGCGCGCCTTAGCACAGGTCGCGCCGTTCCGCCCAGCCGCGCCACAAAGCCGGGGCTGTCCACTCCAATATAGGCGGGACTAGCGCGCGGCGAAGCCCGAGACGACGCCGACCACCTGTCCGTCGATGCCGTTGAAGCCGTGGTGGGCGAAGGCTTCGCAGGGCGGGCCTTCGCTGGTCCCGCCGTCGAGCCAGACCACGCGCGCCCGCCCGCCCGCCCAGGCGAGGAAGGGCGCGACGCCCTCGGGCGCGGTCTTGCCGCATTCGTCGTGGCGATGGTGG
Source organism: Hyphomicrobiales bacterium (assembly GCA_003164915.1). Lineage (GTDB taxonomy): Bacteria > Pseudomonadota > Alphaproteobacteria > Rhizobiales > Beijerinckiaceae > Roseiarcus. The sequence goes on from PLRT01000095.1 coordinate 10,077, forward strand.
ATAATCAGGGTGGGCGGCAGCGCGTCGGGCGAGCCGAGGATGGCGATGGCGTTGTCGCGATCGCCCGACGCGTCGCTGAGGAAGCCCGAGGTCAAGACGAGCCTGGCCGGCCGGGCGCCGGCGGCGACGCCGCGCGCGGCGCGCTGCGTGCCGCGGCTGGTGCCCACCAGAGTCACCTTGCCGTACTTGCCCATGAAATCGACCGCGGCGGCGACGTTGACGCAGCAATCCGGCACCAGCACCGCAAAGCCGCGCGCCGCATAGGCCATGCGGGTGCGCACAAGCTGGTTGCCCCCGCGGGCGATCGAACCGTCGGGCCCGACGCCAATATTGCCGTCGCCGCCGGCGAGCAGCACCAGCGCCCCGCGCGGATGGGGCGGCAGCAGCAACGCCGCCTGAACGCCGCCGACGCTCACCGTCGATTGTTCGATTGCGCCCGCCGCTTCGGCGGGCCGGTCGCTGAAAAGGACGCCGGCAAGCGCAATCATCAACGCCGCCGCCAACGCGGCGCGCGCAAGAACGATTTTCATCGGTCAAGTCCTCCCGTCCGCCCTGACTGGACTGCAGGCTAAGGCGGACGGCAGGTTTTCGGCAAGTCACCGTCCGGCGATCGCGTCGGGCCGCCGCACGGCTTCGGTCGCCCGCGGGCCGACGGCTTGCAGCGCGGCCGGCGGCATCGCCAGGGGGACGGCGATCTGCAAGCTGGCCGCCGGCGTCCCAGGCTGATTTCAGCGCGAGGTGGCAGCGCAGCGGGCAGGGCGACGCCTTGGCCTGATTGTAGATCGCCGTCGTCAGCGACGGGATGTGGAGGCCGCCGCGCCGCACAGCGCCTTGGCGAGGAGGTTCGCGGCGCTCGCCGGTCGTTCTCCGCCGGCGCGAGCCCCTAGCGGAAGAGGAAGACCGCGAAAAGGCGTCGGAGACGCTCCAGGCGAGCTGCTGCAGCGCGGTATGCAGCGTCAGCTGAATGAGATCGGAATTGGCGAGGCGCGCCATGGATCGATTTGTCCCTGGCCGCGCCCACCGGCGCCGGACACCCCCGCGCCGCCAACCGGTCGAAGCGGAAGCCGCCGCCCTCGCCACGAAAATTTGTCAGCGAAAACTGAAGTTTGGCTGGGGGACCTGGATTCGAACCAAGATTGACGGAGTCAGAGTCCGCAGTTCTACCGTTGAACTATCCCCCAAAGGCGCGTGCTGCGTCCTTGGCCGCCGGCTAAATAGCGAAGCTGCGCGGCGCCGGCAAGAGGGGCGCGCTGCGCTTCTCGGCCGCGTGGGGCCGCCTTGCGTTCGCTTCGCATTTGACTAGGATGCAGGCAGTATGTCCCCTGCCCAAGAACTAGGCGCCCAGGCGGCCGCGCGGCGTGTGGGTCCGTTGGCGCTCGCCGGCGCTGCGATGCTGGCGCCGATGTCAGGCGTCAGCGACCTCGGCATGCGCCGGGGCGCGCGTCGCTTCGGCGCCGCATTGGCCTTCTCCGAGATGGTGGCGAGCGCCGAGCTTATCGCCGACGCCGGCGAAGCGCGGCTGCGCGCCGACGGCGCTGGCGCCGAGCCGCATGCCGCGCAACTCGTCGGTTCGGCGCCCGCGGCGATGGCCGAGGCGGCGCGCCGCCTCGAGGCGGCCGGGGCGCAGCTGATCGACATCAACATGGGCTGTCCGTCGCGCCGGGTCGCCGGCCAGGCGGCGGGCTGCGCGTTGATGCGCGATCTCGATCAGGCGGGGCGGTTGATCGAGGCGGTCGCCCGGGCGGTCCACGCGCCGGTCAGCGTCAAGATGCGGCTCGGCTGGGACGACGCCGAACGCAATGCGCCGGCGCTGGCGCGTCGCGCCGAGGCGGCGGGCGCGGCGATGATCACCGTGCACGGCCGCACCCGACGCCAGCTCTATGACGGAAGGGCCGACTGGCGCGCGGTCGGCGAGGCGGTCGAAGCCGTCGCGGTTCCGGTCGTCGTCAACGGCGATTGTCGCAGCGCCGACGACGCGCGCGCGATGCTCGCGCAATCGGGCGCGGCCGCGGTGATGATCGGCCGCGCGGCGGTCGGCGCGCCGTGGCTGGTCGGGGCGATCGGCCGCGCCCTGGCGGTCGGCGGCGCAGCGGAAGATCCGCCCCTGTCCGAGCGGCGCGACGCGGCGCTCGCCCATGTCGAATGGCTGCTCGCCGCGCTCGGCCGTCGCGCCGGGCTGCGCCACGCGCGCAAGCACCTCGCCGCCTACGCCCAAAAGGCCGGCGCGCCGGAAGCCCTGCGCCGCGCTCTCGTGACGAGCGAAGACGCCGACGACGCGCTGCGCCTGCTTTCGCTCGCCTTTGCGCCGCAGCCGCAGATGGAGGCGGCGTGATGGCGCCCGACCGCTTTCGGGCGAGCGGCTCGCTCGATGCACAGCACTTACTCAACGCGCTGCCGCAGCCGCTGCTGGCCATCGACGCCTTCGGCGCAATTCGCGAGGTCAACACGGCGGCCGAGCATTTCTTCGACGCCGGCCGCTCGGCGCTGCTGCGCGCCCGGCTCGCCGACATCCTGCCGTTCGGCTCGCCGGTCATCGGTCTGGTCGCCGACGCGATCGCCAGCCAGGCGACGGTCAACGGCTACAAGCTCGACCTGTCGACGCCCCGCACTGGCCTCGGCCGCTTGGTCGACGCCTATGTCTCGCCACTGCAGAGCGCCGAGGACGGCGTGCTGCTTCTGCTGCAAGAACGGTCAATTGCCGAAAAAATGGACAGACAGCTTACCCACCGCAGCGCCGCGCGGTCGGTGACGGCGCTCGGCGCCATGCTTGCCCACGAGATCAAGAACCCGCTGTCCGGCATCCGCGGCGCGGCGCAGCTGCTCGAGGCCTCGGCTTCCGACGAGGACAGGGCGCTGACCCGGCTGATCTGCGAGGAGACCGACCGTATCGTCAAACTGGTCGACCGGATGGAGTCGTTTTCCGAGGAGCGGCCGGGCGGGCGCGAGAACCTCAACATCCACCAGGTGCTGGACCACGTGAAGCGGCTCGCTCAGGCCGGCTTCGCCCAGCACATCCGCTTCGCCGAGGTTTACGACCCATCGCTGCCGCACGTGTTCGGCTCGCGCGACGCGCTGATCCAGGTCTTCCTCAATCTCGTCAAGAACGCGGCGGAAGCCATTGGCGAAGAAAGCATCGACGGCGAAATCACGCTGACGACAGCCTACCGTCAGGGCGTGCGGCTGAAGGTCGGCGCGGGCGCCGAGCCGGTCAGCCTCCCGCTCGAGATCTGCGTGCGCGACAACGGTCCCGGCGTGTCGGCCGACATCGCCGCCAGCCTGTTCGAGCCGTTCGTCAGCTCGAAGTCCTCGGGCTCTGGCCTAGGACTTGCACTCGTCGCCAAGGTAATAGGCGATCACGGCGGAATCATCGAGTTCGAGTCGCATCCGCGCCGCACGACGTTTCGCGTCCTTCTGCCGCTGGCAATGTCGCGGCCGGCGAGCGGAGCAGGCGCGGAGTAGGGGCGGCGCGGCGGTCGCGACACGGTGGCGGGCGGGGCCAGGCGCATCGCGCCGGCGGAGCCGGCAAGGAGCATTCTGGATGCCGTCAGGGCATATTCTCGTCGCCGACGACGACGCGGCGATCAGGACGGTTCTCAATCAGGCGTTGTCGCGCGCCGGCTACGAAGTGCGCTCGACCGGCACGGTCGCCGGACTGTGGCGTTGGGTCGCCGCGGGCGAGGGCGATCTGGTGATCACCGACGTGGTGATGCCGGACGACAACGCCTTCGAACTGTTGCCGCGCATCAAGCGCATGCGGCCGGACCTGCCGATCATCGTCATGAGCGCGCAGAACACGTTCATGACCGCGATCAAGGCCTCCGAGCGCGGCGCCTACGAATACCTGCCCAAGCCGTTCGATCTGAAGGAGCTGGTGTCGATCGTCGGCCGCGCGCTCGCCGCGCCGAAACGCGCGCGCGACGCCGGCGTCGAGGCGGCGGCGGCCGAGACCATGCCCCTGGTCGGCCGCTCGCCGGCGATGCAGGATATCTTCCGCTCGCTGGCGCGGCTGATGCAAACGGATCTGACGGTGATGATTTCCGGCGAGTCGGGCACCGGCAAGGAGCTCGTCGCGCGCGCGCTGCACGACTACGGCAAGCGCAAGACCGGCCCGTTCGTCGCCATCAATATGGCGGCGATTCCGCGCGATCTGATCGAGAGCGAGCTGTTCGGCCACGAGAAGGGCGCCTTCACCGGCGCCAATGCGCGTTCGGCCGGCCGTTTCGAGCAGGCCGAGGGCGGCACCTTGTTCCTCGACGAGATCGGCGACATGCCGATGGAGGCGCAGACGCGGCTCTTGCGCGTGCTGCAACAGGGCGAATACACGACCGTTGGCGGCCGCATTCCGATCAAGAGCAATGTCCGCATCGTCGCGGCGACCAACAAGGATTTGCGCTACGCCATCCAGCAGGGCGCGTTTCGCGAGGATCTGTTCTTCCGCCTCAATGTCGTGCCGTTGCGCCTGCCGCCGCTGCGCGAGCGCAGCGAGGACATTCCCGACCTCGTCCGCCACTTCTTCCAGCGCGGCGTCGCCGAAGGCCTGCCGCCCAAGAGCCTCGATTCGGCGGCGATGGAGCGCCTGCGCCGCTATTCCTGGCCCGGCAACGTGCGCGAACTCGAGAACCTGACGCGACGGATTGCCGCGCTTTATCCGCAGGACGTCATCGGCGAGGCGCTGATCGAATCCGAACTCGGCGCGAGTGCGCCGCTGCTCGGGCTTGCCGCGTCCGGCGGCGGCGACCACGCCCCGAATCGCGAAGCGGGGGCAGCGCAGGAACAGTTCGTCAACGGCATCGAGCGCCATGTTGCCGATCTGTTCCGCTCGTTCGGCGATTCGCCGCCGCCGGTCGGGCTCTACCATCGCGTGCTGCGCGACCTCGAGGTGCCGCTGATCGCCGCCACCTTGTCGGTGACGCGCGGCAACCAGATCAAGGCGGCCGAGATTCTTGGCCTCAACCGCAATACGCTGCGCAAGAAGATTCGCGACCTCGATCTACGGGGCGTGCGCGGATTTAAGTGAGTTCTGCCGCCTTTTTGTCGTAATCTTGCAACAGAGTTGCAGTTGCGCAACTCTGAGCGCGGACGCAAACCGCGACGACGGCGAATATCCGCAACGTGACCAGTCTCCCATCGCAGCAACAGCCGGACAAACCGGCGACGCCGGTCGACGGTCCGCGGTTCGACGAGCGGCGGATTTCCGGGTTCTTCGGCCCGATTGCAGTCGGCGCCGCGCTGGTGCTGGCGCTGGCGACCTTCGTCGTTTTCGCCGGTTTCACGCCGATCATCCCGACCAACGAGGTCGTTCTGGCGTTGCTCGGCGGCGACGGGATCATCGTCGCCTGCCTGTTGGTGCTGATCGGGATCGAACTGCGCCGCCTGCGCGCTGCGCGCCGCGCGGCGCGCGCCGGCGCGCGGCTGCACAACCGCGTCGTCGCGCTGTTCTCGCTGGTGGCGGCGATCCCGGCGCTGGTGACGGCGCTGGTGGCGACCGTCGCGGTCGAACGGGTCATCAACCCGGCCTTCATGCAGGGCATCGCGTCGTTCCTCGCCGAGTCCGGCGAGCTGTCCCAGGTGTATCGCGAGACCCAGTGCCAGGCGCTGCTGCGCGAAGCGGAGCTGACGGCGAACGATCTCTCGCAGGCGGCGCGGCTCCTCCACTCCGACCCCAATCTGTTCCGGGGGTTCCTGACCGCGCGGGCGCGCGCGCTCGGTTTCACCGCGGCCGCCGTCATCAAGTCTGACGGCTCGACGATCGCCGAGTCGGCCAACGCCGATCCCAAGCTGATCGCGAAGCCCGATCCGGGCGATTTCGCCGCCGCCGCGGCCAAGCAGCCCTATTGCGGCCTGCTCGGCGTCGGCCAGGTGTTCGTCGCGATACGGCCGATTGCCGGGATCGAGGACGGCTATTTCTACGCCGCGCGCGCCGCCGACCCGATGTCGGACAGGGTCGCGCGCGACGCCTCGCAGGTGTCGGCGGTGTTCGCCAACTTCGAATCGCACCGTCGCAACATCGAGCTCGGCTTCGCCTCGGTTTTCGTCATGCTGTCCCTGACCCTGCTGATTTCAGCGGTTTGGATGGGCCTGACCTTCGCCAACCAGCTCGTCGGACCGATCCGCCGACTGATCCGCGCCACCGACGAGGTCGCCTCCGGCAATCTCTACGTCCAGGTGCCGACGCGACGCTCCGAGGGCGACCTCGGCCATCTCGGCGAGACTTTCAACAAGATGACGATGGAGCTGCGCCATCAGCGCAACCGCCTGACCGCCGCCAACGCGCTCAACGACGAGCGGCGCGCCTTCATCGAGGCGGTGCTGTCGGGCGTGCCGGCGTCCGTGCTCGGCGTCGATGCGGGGGGCGTCATCACGGTCAGCAACGCGGCCGCCGACAAACTGCTGTGCGGCGACGATCCGCGCGGCCTGGCGGACCGCAGGATCGACGAGGTGTTCCCGCAGGTGGCGCAGATCGTCGCCCAGGCGCAGGCGATAGGCCTGCGCTCGCACCAGTCGCAGGCGACCTGGATGAGCCACGGCCGCGAACGGTTGCTCAATGTGCGCGTCACCGGCGACCCGCAGCGCGGCGAGCAGGGCGCGGTCGTCACCCTCGACGACATCAGCGAACTCGTCACCGCACAGCGCAGCGCCGCCTGGGCCGACGTCGCACGCCGCATCGCCCACGAGATCAAGAACCCGCTGACGCCGATCCAGCTCTCCGCCGAACGCCTCAAGCGCCGCTATGGCAAGCACATCGTCGAAGGCAAGGACGTGTTCGACCAGTGCACCGACACGATCATCCGTCAGGTCGACGACATCAAGCGGATGGTCGACGAGTTCTCGTCGTTCGCCCGCATGCCGAAGGCGCGCCCGGCCGAGGACGACCTGTCCGATTGCGTCCGTCAGGCGTTGTTCCTGATGCGGGTCGGCCGGTCCGACATCGAATTCGAGGACGACCTGCCGGCCGAGCCGGTGATCGCCGACTTCGACCGCCGGCTGATCTCGCAGGCGCTGACCAACGTGCTCAAGAACGCCGGCGAAGGCATCGACGCGCTCGGCCCGCGCGAGGAGAAAGGCAGGATTGCGGTTGCGCTCGCCGTCGACGGCGACGCGGCGCGCATCTCCGTCAGCGACAACGGCAAGGGCTTTCCGAGCGAGGATCGCCGCAAGCTGATCGAGCCCTATGTCACGACCCGCGCCGAAGGCACCGGCCTCGGCCTGCCGATCGTCATCAAGATCTTCGAGGATCACCACGGCGGGGTCGACCTGCTCGACGGCCTCGCGCGCGCCAACGGCGGACGCGGCGCGCAGGTGCTGATGACGCTGCCGCTCGAGTTCGAAGCCGTCGCCGCCGCCCAGCCCGCCGCGTCGGCGCCTTCCGTCGATACGCAGACTGACAGGGCGATCTGATGCCAGCCGATATTCTGGTCGTCGACGACGAAGACGACATTCGCGAAGTCGTCTCAGGCATTCTCTCCGATGAAGGCCATTCGACCCGCCTGGCGCGCAATTCCGACGAGGCGTTGGCGGCGCTCGAGCAGCGCCGGCCGCAACTCGTGCTGCTCGACATCTGGCTGCAGGG
>PLRT01000095.1:17651-42359 GCA_003164915.1 Hyphomicrobiales bacterium
TACGACTTCATCGAGAAGCCGTTCAAGGCCGATCGCCTGATCCTCGTCGCCGAGCGCGCGCTGGAGACCTCGCGGCTCAAGCGCGAGGTCAGCGAACTGCGGGCGCGCTCGGGCGCGGTCAATCACATGATCGGCAGTTCGTCGGCGATCGCCAATCTGAAGCGCGTCATCGAGCGGCTCGGGCCGACCAACTCGCGGGTGCTGATCTCCGGCCCGGCGGGTTCCGGCAAGGAGCTGACGGCGCGGCTCATCCATGCCCAATCGGTGCGCGCCGACGGGCCGTTCGTCGTCCTCAACGCGCCGACCATCACGCCCGACAACATGGAAAGCGAGCTGTTCGGCGTCGAGGCCGCCGCCGACCGGCCGCGTCGCGTCGGCGCGCTCGAGGAGGCGCACGGCGGCACCCTCTATTTCGACGAAGTCGCCGATATGCCGCTCGAGACTCAGGCGAAGATCCTGCGGGTGCTGGTCGACCAGAACTTCCAGCGGGTCGGCGGCTCGGCGCGCGTTCACGTCGACGTGCGCATCATCTCTTCGACCAGCCGCGACCTCGCCCAGGCGATCACCGACGAGCGTTTCCGCGAGGATCTGTTCCACCGCCTGTCGGTCGTGCCGATCCGCGTGCCCTCGCTCGCCGAGCGGCGCGACGACGTTCCCGAGCTGGTGCAATATTTCCTCGAGCTGGTCGCGCAGACGATGGGCGTGCCGCCGCGCCGCGTCGCCGCCGATGCGATGGCGGTGCTGCAGTCGCACGACTGGCCGGGCAACATCCGGCAGCTGCGCAACAACATCGAGCGGCTGATGATTCTCGCGGCGGGCGACCCGGAATCCGACATCACCGCGGCGATGCTGCCTGCCGAAGTCGGCGCGCTGGTGCCGGCGATTCCGAGCGGCGTCGGCGGCGAGAAGCTGATGAGCATTCCGCTGCGCGAGGCGCGCGAAGTGTTCGAACGCGAGTACCTGATCGCCCAGATCAATCGCTTCGGCGGCAATATCTCGCGCACGGCGGAATTCATCGGCATGGAGCGATCGGCGTTGCACCGCAAGCTGAAGTCGCTCGGCGTGGCTTGAGCGGACTGGAAGAAGCCGATGAGCCGCGTCGCCTACGTCAACGGACGCTACCTGTCGCTCGCTTGCGCCGGCGTGTCGATCCTCGATCGCGCCTTCGTCTTTGGCGACGGGGTCTACGAGGTCTGTCTGGTGCGCGACGGCGCACTGATCGACGAACAGCGTCATCTCGCGCGGCTGCGGACGTCGCTGGCTGCGCTGCGCATCGCGGCGCCGATCGGCGAGGCGGCGCTCATGCGGATCCTTCGCGAGGTCGTCAGGCGCAATCGGGTCAACGACGGGCTCGTCTATCTGCAAGTTTCGCGCGGCGTGGCGCGGCGCGACCACGGCTTTCCGCCGCCCGGCGTCAGGCCAAGTCTGGTCGTCACCGCCAAGTCGCTTGATCCGCGCCTCGGCGAGGCCAACGCCGAGCGCGGCGTGGCGGTGGTGACCATGGCCGACGAGCGCTGGGCCCATCCGCACATCAAGTCGCTGCAATTGTTGCCTAACGTGCTGGCCAAGCAGGCGGCGCGCGAGGCCGGCGCGTTCGAGGCGTGGTTCGTCGACCGCCACGGCTTCGTCACCGAGGGCGCGTCGACCAACGCCTGGATCGTCGCCGCCAACGGAGTTCTGGCGACGCGGCAGGCCGACCACGCGATCCTGCGTGGGGTCGCCCGCTCGACGCTCGTCGACGTCGCTGCTGCGTCGCTCCTGCGCCTGGAGGAGCGCCCGTTCACCCTCGAGGAGGCCTATAACGCGCGCGAGGCATTTCTTTCCAGCGCCACCACCATCGCCACGCCCGTGGTGACGATCGACGGGCGACCGATCGGTGACGGCCGCCCAGGTCCTATCACTTTGTCGTTGCGGAGAAAATTCGACTTGATGGCGGCGCGGAGCTGACACCCGGCTGTTGCGGGCGGAATCCGCCCGATGGCGGATCGGCGCTGAAATGATATAGGTTCACACGGTTTGACGCGGGGCGAGGCGTCGAAGCGAAACAACGAAACGGCCGCGTCAAGCGGTCCATCTCCGAAGTGGGGTCGTAACAATGGCCAATGAAAAGGCTCAGAACCTGCAGGACACGTTTCTCAACCATGTTCGCAAGAGCAAGACTTCCGTCACTATTTTTCTGGTTAACGGCGTGAAATTACAGGGCTTTGTGACCTGGTTCGACAATTTCTGCGTGCTCCTGCGGCGCGACGGCCATTCGCAACTCGTCTACAAGCACGCGATCTCCACGATCATGCCGGCGACTCCGATCACCATGTTCGAAGCGGTGGAAGAGGGCCTCGATCAGCATTGAGGCGGCGTTGAGCGAGTTTGAAGGCGCCGGGAGGCGCGAGGAGGCGGTCGCCGCGCGAACGCGGACTCTGGTCGTCTGCCCCTATCTCACCCTGCGCGCGCCGGGCGAGCGCGGCATTGCGCGCAACCCCGAGGCGCGCCGCGAGGAGGCGGTCGGTCTCGCGCTGGCCATTAACCTCGACGTCGTCGACTCGGTCCTGGTCGGGCTCGTCGAGATCCGGCCCGCCGCCTATCTCGGCAAGGGCAAGGTCGCCGAATTCGCCCAGCGGATCGAGGCCGACCAGATTGCGCTGGTGGTCGTCGACGCCGCGCTGTCGCCGGTGCAGCAGCGCAATCTCGAGAAGGCGTTCAAGGCCAAGGTGATCGACCGCACCGGGCTGATCCTCGAGATCTTCGGCCGTCGCGCGCGCACCGCCGAGGGCGCGCTCCAGGTCGAACTCGCCCATCTCGGCTATCAGCGTTCGCGCCTGGTGCGGTCATGGACCCACCTCGAGCGCCAGCGCGGCGGCTTCGGCTTTCTCGGCGGTCCTGGCGAAACGCAGATCGAGACCGACCGGCGTCTCATTCAAGAGCGAATGGTCCGCATCGAGCGCGACCTCGAGCAGGTGAAGAAGACGCGTGCGCTGCATCGCGCCAGCCGCGCCGACGTTCCCTATCCGATCGTCGCGCTGGTCGGCTACACCAACGCCGGCAAGTCGACCTTGTTCAACCGGCTGACCCGCGCCGAGGTGCTCGCCGCCGACATGCTGTTCGCCACGCTCGATCCGACAATGCGGCTGGTGAAGCTGCCGCACGGCGGCGCGGCGATCCTCTCCGACACCGTCGGCTTCATTTCCGATCTGCCGACGATGCTGATCTCGGCGTTCCGCGCGACGCTCGAAGAGGTGCGCTCGGCCGACGCGATCGTCCATGTGCGCGACATCGCCCATGTCGATTCCGACGCACAGGCGCGCGACGTCGCGACGATCCTCGCCGAGATCGAGGTCGTTGACGCCGCCGACAAGACGGTGGAAGTGCGCAACAAGATCGACAGGCTCGACCCCGAACATCGCGCGGCGCTGGCCGCGGAGTCCGGCGAGGGGTCGCCGATCGCCGTTTCGGCGCTGACGGGCGAGGGAGTCGATCGCCTGCTCGCCGCGATCGAGGCGAAGCTTGCGCGCGGCCGGAAGCTGATCGACCTCAGCCTCGAGTCCGCCGACGGTCAGGGACTGCACTGGCTCTACGAGCACACCGAAGTGATGACGCGCTGCGACGACGAAGACGGCGCGATCCGTCTCACCGTGCGCGTGCCGGCCGACGCGGTCGACCGGGTTCGTCGCCGCTTCGGCGCCGCGGCGCGCTGAAGCGTTCCCCTGAATCGCCCGACGGCCGCCCCGTGATCGGCCAATTTTCCTGGCACAGGGGGGGGCCCAGCGCAGAGAGGCGCGCTGTCCCAACCTGTTCCAGTCGGAGTGAGCAATGAAATTATCCGCCTTGCGCAGCGCCCAAGCGGCGAAACAACTCGAGTCGTGGGTCGTGCCGGAAACGCATCCCGCCAATCCGTCGTTGTGCGAGACGTTCGGCGAGCACACGTTCTTTCTCGACGCCGAGGGCCTGGCCATCGTCGAGCCGAGCGAGCCGGAGGCCGAGCTCGAAAGCGCGGTCGAACTCGCACGCATCGTCAAGCTGGCGACCTGGGCCAACGACGATCGCACGGAGCTTGAGCCGCACGAGCGCCAGGAGACGGGGATGCTGATCGTGCTCAGCGAGGCCGCGTGATCGTCGCCGCGCGGCGCAGTCCGGCGCACGGTCTCGCGATTGGGATTTCGTAACAAAACTCGATCGCGCGACGCGCCGGGAATACATTTTCCCAACCTTCGCAGAACAGCGGATTTATTCAGATTTCGAAAAGGATCGGCCTCTAGCGTCGTCTTGCGAGGCGAACCCCTTCGCAATCGAGAGGACGATATGACCGTATCAGCAATCGGCGGCGCGCCATCCGCCGCCGTTCCGCAAGCCGCTCCCGCGCGCGCCGCGGACGGCGACTATCTGCGACCTACCGCCGCGACTTCGCAAGTGAAAGACAACGACGGCGACTATAGGGCGCTCGCGGCGGCGAGTTCGGCCGCCGCCGGGAGTTCGAGCGCCGTCCAGTCGGCGCTGACGCAGCTGAAGACTGGCGGGTGATTCGCGCCCACGATTCCGGGCGCGTCTTGCGGGCGGCCTCGCGTTCCGGCGCGAGGCCAGCCCCTCGGCCGGGGATCAAGCGGGAGGGTGCGCCGCGCATAGTCCGCCCACGCGGCGCTCGAGCGGATCCGTCGAAGCTCTCGCCGTCGCGCTTCGGCCGTCGCCGCACGCCTGGTCGCGGCGCGCCAGTTGCGCATTGTCGAGACGACCCCGGGCCGTGGGACGAGCCAACCCCAGGCCAGCTCGCTGCGCGCGACGCCGTTCGGAAGGCTGAGAGCTGAGATAGGCGTCGGCGCGAAGAACGTCGTCGCTACCGCGGCTTACTTTCGAGTTGCTTGGCTTCGCTCCACAGCGCCTCCATCTCGTCGAGGGTCGCGCCCGCCGGGGTGCGGCCAACCTCGCCGAGCCGTCTTTCGATATGGGCGAAGCGGCGCTCGAACTTGGCGTTGGCGCCGCGCAACGCCGCTTCCGGATCGACGCCGAGGTGGCGGGCGAGATTGGCGACCGCGAACAGGAGGTCGCCGACTTCGCCCGCGACGCCCAGCGCGTCGCCGGCGTCGAGCTCAGCCTCGACTTCGTCGATTTCCTCGCGCAGCTTGGCGAGCACGGCGCGCGGGTCGTTCCAGTCGAAGCCGACCTTGCCGGCCTTTTCCTGAAGCTTGAGCGCGCGGGTCAGCGCCGGCAGGGCGAGCGGTACGTCGGCGAGCGCGCCGGTCGCCTCGGTTGGCGGCATTCCGGACGCGCGTCGCGCTTCGGCCCGCTCTCGCTTTTCCTCGGCTTTGATGAGGCCCCACAACGCCTTGACCTCGTCGCTCGAAAGGTCGCGCGCGTCGCCGAAGACATGGGGATGGCGGCGGATCAGCTTGCGGGTGATCGCCTCGACGACGTCGCCGAAGTCGAAGCGATCTTCCTCCTCGGCCATCCGCGCATGGAAGACGACCTGCAGCAGCAGGTCGCCAAGCTCTTCTCGCAGATTGGCGACGTCGCCGAGGGCGATCGCGTCGGCGACCTCGTAGGCTTCCTCGAGCGTGTAAGGAGCGATGGTGGCGAAGGTCTGCTCGAGATCCCACGGGCAGCCTGTCCCAGGCGTCCTGAGCGCCGCCATGATCTCGATGAGGCGGCCGATGTCGCGCGAGGGTTGCATGAGCGAGGCTCCGGCGCGGGCAGGCGAGGGGTCGGACTTGCGCCAATGGGCCGCGCCGACGCCGCACGGCCCGCGCGCCTGTCGAGCGGGCGGGCCGAACGGCCGACGATCCGAGCCGTCAGATCGTGATCGAAATGGCCTCCCGGCCCTTCGGCGTGTCGACGACGCGCATATTCACATGCTGACCTTCGGTCAGTCGGGAGACGCCCGACGGGCCGAGGATCGAGATGTGAACGAACACGTCCTTGCCGCCGTCGTCGCTGGCGACGAAACCGAAGCCCTTGGTCTCGTCGAACCACTTGACCGTACCGCCGAGCGAAACGGCGGTCGACGGGTCGGGAGCGACGCGACGCGGGCGCGGTTCGCTGCTGGCGAACGAACGCTGGGGGCGCTCGACGACGCCGGTCGCATCGACTTCCAGCACACGCGTCACTTGGGCGCCCTTGGCGCCGGCGCCGACGATGACCTTGAGCTTTGCGCCTGCGGGCACTGTGTCGTGGCCTGACGCGTGCAGCGCGTTGGCGTGCAGGAAGGCGTCGCCCTGGCCATTGGCCAGTTCGACGAATCCGTAGCCCTTGTCGCCCTTGAACCACTTGACGACCGCGTCGATCGACGGACCGGCGGCCGCCGCCGGCGCCGGCGCGCCCATCGGCGGGCCACCGAAGCTGCTCTCCGGAACGCCGCCATAGGCGCGCGGTGTGCGGGCCTTCGGCTCGTACGGCATGGGGCCGTCGTCGTCGAAACCACGCTTGCGGGGCGCCCTGAAATCCTTACCCTTGCTCATGTTAAACTACTTCTCCGCCCGATAAACCCTTCATCCCGACTCCGGAATCATACTTCAGCTGTTTCGTTGCCCGACTAGCTGGCGACGAAACAGCTCGGAAATACGGGATGGTCAAAAAAGTGAGGAAGCATGCTCCGTGCTTCAGTCGACGACCGCGGCGACGAACCGCTCACACGTCGTGTCTCGCCTCGACGTCCAGGCGGCGCCTCAGCGCCGCGGAACCGATCGGTTCGAGGGCAGACCGCTTGGGGGCGGACCCAGTCCGATTCAATGCGCCCGCCTCATCCAAGCTCGTCCCGCCGCAGGCCACGCCGGCAATAGACCTCTCACCGGATCGTAACCTATCCGCAGGCGTTCCGCCAGACCGTCTGTTGGGCAATTGCGATCGAATGTAACGCAGATTCGACTTCGGCCGAGCTTGCGACGGCGCCTGCCAAGTGGGCGGCCGAACGCCGATCGCAGCGCCGGGTTCTGTTCAATCGCCGACTTTGCAGGGCGCCGCGGCCTGGATTCGACCCTTGAGCGCCCCGGTCGCCGAATAATCGATCCCGTCGAAGCGCGCGATCGTCTGGCGATTGGCCAGCGCATCGCGCGCCGCCAACCGGGCCGATTCGGCCGCTGTGGCGTCGGCATAGCGCTCGGCGCTCTGGCCAATCATCAGGCACAGGCCGGCGATCGCGAGCGCCGCGACCGTCGTGAATTCCAGTTTTCTCAGCCAGCCCAGCCAATCGATCATCTTCCGCCTCTCGCGAACGCGCGCGGACGCCCGGTCCGGGCGCCTCGCCGCCTGGGAGGTTACGATCGTCAGGGTAAACGAAGCCTTGCCGGCCGGCTCAAATGTCGACCAGTTCGCCGGCGCCCGGCGCCCGTTCCTGAATGAAGGCAAAGCGGGCCTCGGGCTTCGTCCCCATCAGGCGCTCGACCGCATCGGCGGTCGCCTCGTCCTCGCCCTCGACCAGCGCGACCCGGAGCAACGTGCGCTTGGCAGGGTCCATCGTCGTGTCGCGCAAGTCCTTCATCGACATTTCGCCGAGGCCCTTGAAGCGGCTGACCTCGATCGCGCCGCGGCTGGGAAAGCCGGACTTCATCAGCTCATCCTTGTGGGAGTCGTCGCGGGCGTAGAGCGACTTGCCGCCCTGGGTAAGGCGGTAGAGCGGCGGGGCGGCGAGATAGAGGTGGCCATCCTCGATCAGCTTCCGCGTCTGGCGGTAGAAGAAGGTGATCAGGAGCGAAGCGATGTGCGCGCCGTCGACGTCGGCGTCGGTCATGATGATGACCTTGTCGTAGCGCAGGTCGTTCGAGCGATATTGCGCGCCCGAACCGATGCCGAGGGCCTGGACGAGATCGGCGAGCTGCTGGTTCTGCGCCAGCTTGTCGCGCGTCGCCGAGGCGACGTTGAGGATCTTGCCGCGCAACGGCAGCACCGCCTGGGTCGCGCGGTCGCGCGCCTGCTTGGCCGAGCCGCCCGCCGAGTCGCCCTCGACAATAAATAATTCAGACCCTTGCGCCGAGGTGCTAGTGCAGTCGGCAAGCTTGCCAGGTAACCGCAGCTTGCGCGTCGCCGCCTTGCGGGCGACGTCCTTCTCCATCCGCCGCCGCATCCGCTCTTCGGCGCGGTCGAGGGCGAAGTCGAGCAGCTTGGCCGCCTGGCTCGGGGCGGCGGCGAGCCAATGGTCGAAAGCGTCGCGCACCGTCGCGTCGACGATCCGCGCCGCCTCGGCGGTCTGCAGCCGACCCTTGTTCTGACCCTGGAACTCCGGTTCGCGGATGAACACCGAAATCAGAGCCGCGCAGCCGTTCATCACGTCTTCGGAGGTCAACGCTGCGGCCCGCTTGGTCTGGCCGATGCGGTCGGCGTGATCCTTGAGCCCGCGCAGCAGCGCAGCGCGCAGGCCCGCCTCGTGGGCGCCGCCGTCGGGCGTCGGGATGGTGTTGCAATAGGAATGGATGAAGCCGTCCTCGACCGCCGTCCAGGCGATCGCCCATTCGACCGAGCCGTGCTTGCCTTCCTTCTCGACCTTGCCGGTGAAGGGCTGGTCGACCACCAGTTCCTGACCGTCGATGTCGGCGGCGAGATAGTCCTTGAGGCCGCCGGGGAAATGGAAGGTCGCTTCCGGGGGGATCTTGCCCTCGGCGTCGACCAGCGTCGGCGCACAGCGCCAGCGGATCTCGACGCCGCCGAACAGATAGGCCTTGGCGCGCGTCATCTTGAACAGGCGCGCCGGGTCGAAGCGCGTGGTCTTGCCGAAAATCTGCTCGTCGGGCTTGAAGCGCACCCGCGTGCCGCGTCGGTTGGGAGCCTTGCCGACCACTTCCAGCTTCGTCACCGGCACGCCGCGCTCGAACGCCTGGCGATAGAGCGTCTGGCTGCGCGCGACTTCGACCTCGGTGCGCGCCGACAGCGCGTTGACCACCGAAACGCCGACGCCATGCAGGCCGCCCGAGGTCTCGTAGGCGCCGGAATCGAATTTGCCGCCGGCGTGCAGCTTGGTCATGATGATTTCGAGCGCCGATTTGCCGGGGAATTTCGGGTGCGGGTCGACCGGCATGCCGCGGCCGTTGTCGGCGACCGACAGCCAGTCGCCTTCCTCGAGCGAAACCTCGATGTAGGTCGCATGGCCGGCGACCGCTTCGTCCATCGCATTGTCGATCACTTCGGCGAACAGGTGATGGAGGCCGTTGGCGTCGGCGCCGCCGATATACATGCCCGGCCGACGCCGCACCGGCTCGAGCCCCTCGAGCACTTCGATCGAGGCGGCGTTGTATTCGGTTTCGCCCGCGGCGGCGGCGCGCGCAGGGCGGACCTTGCCGGGAGCGGACTTGCGGCGCAGCGCCGTCGCGCCGCCAAAAAGGTCGTCGGTCATGTCTGCGTCAGGCTTCTGATTCGGGAGCGGGCCAAAGTACCACGGCCGGTCGATCGGCGACAAAGAAAGCGGCGTCGTCCCCTGTTACGGATGACGCGCCGCCGCCGGTTCGCCCTCTCGCCATTCCAGCGCAACGACTTTGCCGTTCTCGACCGTCAGCGCGAGATCGCCGCGCTTGAGCTGCAGCGCGCGCTCGCCAAACAGCTTGCGCCGCCAGCCGCGCAGAGCTGCGACGTCGGCTTTGTCGTTGGCGGCGATCGCTTCGAGTTCGTCGACGGTGGCGATCATCTTGCTCGCCACCCCGCTTTCGTCGCTGACTTGCCTGAGGAGCACCTTCAGCAGTTCGACCGTCGCCGCCGAGCCGCCGCCGTTGCGCCGTTCGCGCTCCACCCGGGGCAGGGTGTGCGGGTCGCGCGCCAGGCCGCGCTCGACCGCAGCGAGAATCTCGTCGCCCGACTTCGAGCGCTCCATGCCGCGCGGGAACGCGCGCAGATTGCCGAGCGCCTCGCGGGTGCGCGGCGCGGCGAGCGCGACTTCAATCAGCACGTCGTCCTTGAGCACCCGGGCGCGCGGCACGTCGCGCGTCTGCGCCTCATTCTCGCGCCACGCGGCGAGGTCCATCAGCACCGCGAGGTCGCGCGGCTTGCGCGCGCGCGTCTTGAAGCGCTCCCAGGCGTGTTCAGGGTGCTGCTCGTAGGTCGCGGCCGACGTCAGCACCTTCATCTCGTCTTCGAGCCAGGCGCGCCGACCCGACTTGTCGAGTTGGGCGAGCAAGGCGCGATAGACGTCGCGCAGATAGGTGACGTCGCCGATCGCGTAGTCGATCTGCGCCTTGGCGAGCGGCCGGCGCGCCCAGTCGGTGAAGCGCGACGACTTGTCGAGCGCCACTTTGCACACCGATTGCACCAGTTCGCTGTAGGAGACCTGGTCGCCGTAGCCGCAGACCATCGCCGCGACCTGGGTGTCGAACATCGGCGCCGGCACCAGCCCGGCGAGCTTCCAGAAGATTTCGACGTCCTGCCGCGCGGCGTGGAACACCTTGACCACGTTAGGGTCGGCCATCAGCGCGAACAGCGGCTTGAGATCGATGCCGGGTGCGAGCGCGTCGATCGCCAGCGCCTCGTCGTCGGAGGCGACCTGGACGACGCACAGGATCGGCCAGAAGGTCGTCTCGCGCAGGAACTCGGTGTCCACGGTCACGAACGGATGGCGGGCGAAGCGCTCGCACGCCGCCGCCAGATCCGACGTCGTTGTGATCAACATCGCCGGCAGCCTATCCCTTGGCCACGGTCGAGCTCTTGGCGCGGTCCTTGCGCGCCGGGGCCGGCGCATGACGGGGCATGCCGAGGCGCTTGTCGAGATAGCCGCCGACCGTTTCCTGCAGGTCTTCCATGCAGTCTTCGAAGAAATGGTTGGCGTTGGCGATCACAGCGTGTTCGATCGCGATGCCTTTCTGGGTTTTCAGCTTCTCGATCAGCGCCTGAACCTCCTTGAGCGGCGCGACGCGGTCCTTGTCGCCATGGACGAACAGGCCGGACGAAGGGCAAGGGGCGAGAAAGCTGAAATCGAAGCGGTTGGCGGGCGGAGCGATCGAGATGAAGCCCTCGATCTCCGGCCGCCGCATCAAGAGTTGCATGCCGATCCACGCGCCGAAGGACACGCCGGCGATCCAGCAGGCGCGCGCCTCGGGACTGATCGATTGCGCCCAGTCCAGCGCCGACGCAGCGTCGGAGAGTTCGCCCTGGCCGTGGTCGAACGCGCCCTGCGACCGGCCGACGCCGCGGAAGTTGAAGCGCAGCACCGAGAAGCCGCGTTCGGCGAACGCGTAATAGGTGTTGTAGACGATCTGGTTGTTCATCGTCCCGCCGAATTGCGGATGCGGATGGAGGACGACCGCGATCGGCGCGCCGCGCTGCTTGGCGGGATGGAAGCGGCCTTCCAGCCGCCCGGCCGGACCGTTGAAAAAGACTTCAGGCATCGCGTCTCCAAAGACCAGGCGCCCGTGCGCCGGGCCGCACTCCGATTCCGCCGGCCCAACCGGGGCCGCGAAACTTGCGACGAACTCGGCGCGCGCCTATGTGTCGGACGCTCGCGACGGGCGCGAAACCGGCACATAGCACGCCCCGCCCCGTCGATTGCAAGAATAAAACGCATTCCCGGGCGGCCCTCCGCGGCGGGAGCGAAGCAAAGGCTCGGAGGCGATCCGCCATGGCCCCCGTCGCGATCTCACGCGTCTATCTCGATTACAACGCCGCCGCCCCACTGCGTCCCGACGCGCGAGCGGCGATGCTGGAGGCGCTCGACGCGCTCGGCAACCCGTCGTCGATCCACGCCGAAGGACGGAAGGCGCGGGCGATCGTCGAGGAGGCGCGCCGCGCCGTTGCGGCGTTGGCGGGGGCCGAGCCGCGCGCGGTCGTGTTCGTCTCGGGCGGCACCGAGGCGGCCAATCTGGCGCTGACGCCGGCGATCACCGCGCCTGGGCGGAAGGCGGCGTTGGCGCGGCTGATCGTGTCGGCGGGCGAGCATCCCTGCGTCCTCAGCGGCCATCGTTTCGCGCCCGAGGCGGTCGCCATCGCGCCGCTTGCGCCGGACGGCCGCGTCGATCTTGGGCGGCTTGCCGCGCTGGCCGGCGAGGGCGACGGCGCGCCGCTGCTGGCGCTGCAGGCCGCCAACAACGAGACCGGCGTGCTGCAGCCGGTCGGCGAGGCGGCGGCGCTCGTCCATGCGGCGGGCGGCGTCGTCGTCTGCGACGCGGTCCAGGCGCCGGGGCGAATCGACCTCGTCACGGCGACCGCCGGCGCCGATTTTCTGCTCCTCTCCGCCCACAAGCTTGGCGGCCCGAAAGGGGCGGGGGCAGTGGTCGCGCTGCGATCCGATCTCACGATCGAGGCGCCGCTGCTGCGCGGCGGCGGGCAGGAGCGCGGCCAGCGCGCCGGCACCGAGAACGTCGCGGCGATCGCCGGCTTCGGCGCGGCGGCGCGGCTTGCCGCCGCCGAAACCGAGCTCGAGGCGAGGCGGCTCGCCGCGTTGCGCGATCGGCTGGAGGCGAAGCTGCGCGAAGCGGCGCCCGAGGCGGTCGTTTTCGGCGCCGCGGCGCCCCGGCTGGCCAATACGCTCGCCTTCGCCGCGCCGGGCGTCGTCGCCTCGACGCTGCTGATCGCGCTCGATCTCGCTGGCCTTGCCGTGTCGTCCGGTTCGGCGTGTTCGTCGGGCAAGGTGACGCCGTCGCACGTTCTGGCGGCGATGGGGATCGAGCCGAGCCTCGCCGCCGGCGCGATCCGCGTCAGCTTCGGCTGGGCGTCGCGCGAAACGGACGTCGACCGCTTCGCCGCCGCATTCTCCGAAGTTCTGGCGGGCCTGCGCCGCCGCCGCGGCGTTGCCTGAAGCGCTCACGGCGCTGCGAGAACGGTTGCGCAACCGCGCCCCGATGCATAGATGAATATGGGAGTCGCAGGCGGCCTGACGCCGGCGACACGAGGAGGCGTCGATGGTTCGTTCGCTCTACATAGGATTGGCCGCCGCGCTGACGCTCGTGGCCGCCACGGCCGCCGACGCGCAGGCGATCCGTCACCCGCGCCACGCGCATTACGCCGCGATCCGTCCGGGCGACATCGTCGTCCATCCGCACCGATCCTATCTCGATCCGGGCGTCGCGGCCTCGGCGGGCGAAATCGGCACCGACAACCGCTACGTGACTGACACCGCGCCGGCGTCGCTCGGGTCGCTCGGCCCGACTTTCGGCAACGGCGCGCTCGACTACCTGCCGAGCCGCTTCAACCCGCCGGGCCGGCCGGAGCCGCTGTTCGTCTTCTGATCCGATCGAGGTTCCTTGAGACAAGGCGGCGCCGCGAGGCGCCGCTTTGCGTTTCGCTCCGGCGTCGGCGCGTCGGTATCGTTGACAAAGTCCACGAAAAAGATGACTTTGTCCACTTTCCCGACGGAGACCGCCGATGCCCGCGTCGCCTGCGCAGGTGGCGAGGTTCAGAGCCTTCAATCGCTTTCATACGCGGTTGGCCGGCGCGCTCGACCGCCGGATTCTCGATTCGCCGCATTCGCTCGCCGAATCGCGCGTCCTCTACGAACTCGCCCGCCGGCAAGGCCTCACCGCCGCCGCGCTCGCCAAGTCGCTGCGCTTCGATCCCGCTTACCTGTCGCGCATTCTCGCCCGGCTCGCCGGTCTCGGCCTGATCGACAAGCGCCCGAGCGCCAGCGACGGACGCGCCGCGACGCTGCGGCTCACCCGCGCCGGTCGCGCCACCTTCGACGCGCTCGATCGGGCCGCCGACGCGGAGGCGCGCGCGACGCTTGCGCCGCTGAGCCAGGCGGGCCGCGCCAAGGTCGCAGCGGCGATGGCGACGATCATGGCCGAACTGTCAGGCGAACCCGCCGCCGCGTCGCCGATCGTCATTCGCGATCACGCGCCGGGCGACGTTGGGTGGATCGTCCACCGCCATGGCGCGCTCTACGCTGCCGAATACGGATGGGACGAGACCTTCGAAGGCCTGGTCGCCGAGATCGCCGGCCGCTTTCTCGAGGTCCACGATCCCGCGCGCGAGCGCTGCTGGGTCGCCGAGCGCGACGGCGAGATCCTCGGTTCGGTTTTCGCCGTCGACGCCGGCGGCGGCGTCGCCAAGCTCCGGCTTCTCTATGTCGAGCCGGGCGCGCGCGGCGGCGGTCTCGGCCGCCGACTGGTCGACGAGGCGCTGCGCTTCGCGGGTCGAGCCGGCTATCGCAAGATGACGCTGTGGACCAACGACATCCTCGTTGCGGCGCGGCGCATTTACCAGTCGGCGGGGTTCCGCCTGGTCGCGTCCGAGCCACATGCGAGCTTCGGCAAGGCGCTGGTGGGGGAAACCTGGGACAAAGATCTCTGAGGTCCGAGGCGCGTCGGACCCTGGCCTTGACCGTTGAAAAGCTTGCTTCGGACCGCTCGCCGGTGTAGGAGGCGGCCCCATCCCCTCAGTTCGCCGCATCGCTTCCAGGAGCAGCCATGGCTCGCGTCACCGTCGAAGACTGCATCGACAAGGTCGACAATCGTTTCGACCTCGTCCTGTTGGCAAGCCATCGCGCCCGCGCCGTTTCGTCGGGCGCGCAGATCCATGTGCCGCGCGACAACGACAAGAATCCGGTCGTCGCGTTGCGCGAGATCGCCGACAGCAAGCTGTCGCCCGACGACCTAAAGGAAGACCTCATCCACGCCTTGCAGAAGCACGTCGAGGTCGACGAACCGGAGGCCGAAGCGGCGCCGCCGATGATTCATACGCAGACGCCGACCGAGGCCGACGCCGGCGGCGAGGCGCAATTCGACCGCATGACGGAAGAAGACCTGCTGCGCGGACTCGAAGGCATGGCGCCGCCGCCCGAGCCGGAAGAAGAGACGGAATAGTCGCGCGCGCGAACGCGATCGCGTCGACGAAAGGATCTCATCCGCCGCCGTTACACGACGGCGCCTATCCACAGCGTTCGGGAGCGGCCGCGCGATTTCGCTAGGCCGCTTTCGCCGTTTTGGTATCTTCGCGTCAGAGAATCACTCGCGCGGTCTTCGTCGCCGATGAGGCGGAGCATGGCGGACCGCTCCCTTCGTCGGCGGCGCGAGGCGGTCTCGGTTGCGGCGACCAAGTCGGCGCAGGCGTCGGTGGGGGCCAACGTGAGCGAAGAGGTTTTCAAAATTGCGCCGGAGTTTCCCAGCGATCGCGTTGCTTCGCCCGAGGAGCGACCGGCCGGTTTGGTCGAAATCGCCGGAAGCGTCAAATGGTTCGACGTCTCCAAGGGCTACGGTTTCATCGTTGCGGACGGCGGCGAAGGCGACGTGCTGATCCATGTGACCGTGCTGCGCCGCGATGGTTTTCAGACCATTTTCGAAGGCTCGCGCGTCGTGGCGGAGGCGCAGCGACGCGAAAAGGGCTTGCAGGTCTTTCGCGTTCTGTCGGTGACGCCGGGGGAGGGCGAGCATCTGTCGCAATTGCCGCCTGCGCGCCTGCGCGCGCAGGCGACCAACGTCGGCGGCTTCGAGATCGTCGTCGTCAAATGGTTCAACCGCGCGCGCGGTTTCGGCTTCCTCACCCGCGGCGAGGGCACCGAGGACATCTTCGTCCATATGGAGACGCTGAGGCGTTACGGCTTCGCCGACCCGCAGCCGGGCGACACGATGCTGGCGCGTTTCGGTCCTGGCCCCAAAGGCCTGCTCGCCGCGGAAGTGAGGCCGCTCGACGGCGGCCGCGGACATTCTTCGCATTGACCGCGACTCCGCACCTGCGGGAGGGGGCGGGGTGAGCTGGCGCGCCCTTTCGAGCCGCGCCGCGCCGGCGCTCGTCGCGGCGCTCGTCTGGCTTGCCTTCGCGAGCGTTTGCGCGGCGACCCGCGCCGAGGCGTTCGAGAGCCTGACCATCGCCACGGCGACCGGCGATCACGTCTTTTCGGTCGAAATCGCCGCCACCCCAGAGACGCGCGAGCGCGGGCTGATGTACCGCCGCTTCATGCCGCAGGATCGCGGCATGCTGTTCGAGTTCGATCGCGACGACCCTGTCGCCTTCTGGATGAGGAACACCTTGATCCCGCTCGACATGGTTTTCATCGCCCGCAACGGCAGAGTGACGCGGGTCGTCGACCGCGCCGAGCCGTTGTCGGAGACGCCGATCCCTTCGGGCGGCCCCTGCGCGGCGGTGCTCGAACTGAACGGCGGAGTCGCGGCCGCGATCGGCCTCAGGGCCGGAGACGCCGTGCGCCATCCGTTCTTCAAGCCCTGACCCCCGGACGTCCCCGGCCGACGGGTCGCGTTGCATCCTGGGCCGGGCTTGCTACAGTCCGCGACGAAACGACGTCCCGGGCGCTCCTTGCGTCAGGGCGCATGGAGTAGTTTTTGGCTCAATCGCAATTGGGCCCAGAGGCCGCGAGCGCCGGAAGCGGCGCTTCGGGCTTCGGGCGGCCGTTAGGGGATCGCAGCGCGCCGCGTGGTCCCTACGCTGCGCTGGATCTGGGCACCAACAATTGTCGTCTGCTTGTGGCGCGCCCGTCCGCCGAGGGGTTTCGCGTCATCGACGCCTTTTCCCGGGTCGTGCGCCTCGGCGAGGGTCTATCCCACACCGGCCGGCTCAGCGAAGCGGCGATCGCGCGCACGCTCGACGCCCTGCGGGTCTGCCGGGACAAGATGACCGCGCGCGGGGTGACGCGCGCGCGCCTGATCGCCACCGAGGCCTGCCGCGCCGCCGAGAACGGCGTCGTTTTCCTCGAACGGGTGCGAGGACAACTCGGCCTCGAACTCGAGATCGTCGACCGAGAGACCGAGGCGACGTTGGCGGTCGCCGGCTGCAGCGAGCTCGCCGACCGCGAGGCCGAGTCGATCGTGCTGTTCGATATCGGCGGCGGCTCGTCGGAAATCATCTGGCTCGACCGCGGCGCGCGCGACAACGGCGGCCCGCGTCGGCTGCAATCGTGGGAGTCGCTCAGGCTCGGCGTCGTCTCGCTGGCGGAGAGGTTCGGCGGCGACGAGGTCACGCCCGAAGCCTTCGCCGCAATGACCCATTTCGTCGCCGAGGCGCTCGCTCCATTCGCGGCGCGGGTCGCCGGCCGCGGACGCTGCGCCCGGTTTCATTTGCTCGGCACCTCTGGCACGGTGACGACGATCGCCGGCGTGCATCTCGAGCTGCCGCGTTACGACCGGCGAGCGGTCGACGGGCTGTGGCTGACGAGTGACGAAGTCGACGCGACGGTCGCGCGGCTGCGCGCAATGAGCTACGCCGAGCGCGCCGCCAACGCCTGCATCGGCGCCGAGCGCGCTGACTTGGTGCTCGCCGGCTGCGCGATCCTCGAAGCGATCCGCGGCCATTTCCCCGCTGAGCGCCTGCGCATCGCCGACCGGGGCCTACGCGAGGGCATGCTGATGCAGATGATGCGCGCCGACCGCGTCTGGCCGCGCGCGCGCGGCGGGGCGTTCGTATGACCGGCGGCAGCTCGGGACACGAGGGCGGTCGGGCGCTGAAGACGCGGGTGCGCACGGCGCGCAAGCGCTCGCTCGCTTCCACCCTGTGGCTCGAACGCCAGCTCAACGATCCCTTCGTTGCGCAAGCCAAGCGCGAAGGCTATCGCTCGCGCGCCGCCTACAAGCTGCTCGAGATGGCGGAGAAGTACGGCCTATTCCGCCCTGGACAGCGCATCGTCGATCTCGGCGCGGCGCCCGGCGGCTGGAGCCAGGTGGCGGCGCAGGCGGTCAAGGCGGCCGAAGGCAAGGGCCGGGTCGTCGCGATCGACATCCTGCCGATGGACGCGGTCGTCGGCGTCGAGTTCGAGTTGATGGACTTTCACGCGCCCGACGCGCCCGAGCAGCTCAAGGCGCGGCTCGGCGGCCTGGCCGACGGGGTGATGTCGGACATGGCGGCCAACGCCACCGGCCACCGCAAGACCGACCATCTGCGCATTGTCGGCCTCGCCGAGCTCGCCGCCGATTTCGCCAGCTCGGTGCTGGCGCCCGGCGGTTTCTTTGTCGCCAAGGTGCTGCACGGCGGATCGGAGGGCGAACTGCTGGCGCGGCTGAAACGCGACTTCGCCGTCGTGCGCCACCTCAAGCCGAAGGCGAGCCGCGCCGACAGCGCCGAGCTCTACGTGATGGCGACGGGCTTCCGCGGCGCCCACGAGTAGTGGTCAAAATCAAACGCTTGGTACCTGAGACAAAGGCCGCTACGAGGGGATAGCCGACGTTTGCCTTGGACGTCAGCGACACGGCAACGATTGAGCTTCCGGTTCCGCTTTACGCCGACGTAATGGAATTAGGAGTATTCGTCGCCCCGTTTCGCACGGGTGAGCCTATGAAGAAAACCTCATTTGTTCTTCTCTGCATAGCCGCGACGCTCGTCGCCTATTGGCGATTTCTTCTGTTTCCGTCCTGGACGTTCCGCTATCAGCTTACGATTGATGTGGCGGTGGGCGACGAGACCAAGAGCGGCTCGGGGGTGATAGAGAAGACCTGGCTTGATGGTGCCAATTTCCCGCTCATGCACGGTCGCTGGAATTCAACAACTCGAGGTGAAGCGATCAGTGTCGATCTCGGCCCGCGCGGTCGGCTCTTTGCTTTGCTGTCTCCGACGGGAACGCCTCTGCCGATCATGGGACGGTACGATCCCGTCGAGATTGTGCGCGAAAATTTCGCGCCGGTTTTTGGGCACGTCACCGTCATGAACGAGAGCGAAATGTGGGCATATCGGCCGCCTCGCGAGGCCGTCGACGTTCCCACGATCCTGTTGCCGATGCTCGTGCGCTTCCGCGACATTGACGACCCGAAGACTGTCGAACAAGTCGACCCGAGCGATCTGGCGAGCAGTTTTGGGCCGGATGTAAAATTGGCTCGCGCCGCGGTGCAGATCGTGCCGTCGGGATTTTGGCCGTTCAACCGCTTCAACGTTCCGTTTCCGCAATGGCTGTTCGGCGAACCGATCACGACCGGCATCGAGAAGCAGCTTCCGCCCTGGTATGCGCGCTTAGAACGATTAGCAAAATCAAAATACCACGACGCGTCGCTCGCCGGAAAAGTCGACGGGATGCATTTTCCCAGTGAGTCTTTGGCGAATACGTTATCGACATTATCTTTTGCAGAATGAGTTGAGCCATGACGATGCCGCCCGACTTCATGTATGCCATCTTGGCGATGGCCGCCCGTGATGAAGGAGGAGCGGACGGAGAGCCGGTCGGCATTCAAGGCGTCCGCGATCTTGAACGTCGGGTCCTCAACGCGAACGGCCCGCGGGTATCGGACCATCATCCAAATCCCACGACAGTCCGCTAGAGCGTTCTGCATTTTCGTGGAACCAAGGTTGGTGTCATGCCCGCGAAAGCGGGCATCCATCTTTCCGCTGCGCCGCTCTACGACGCTGGATTCCCGCTTTCGCGGGAATGACACGCGGAGGCTTTGATGAGTCCATCATAAAGCAGAACGCTCTAAGGGCCGACTCCGGCCATTTTCTCGCGGGTATCGAGTGTCAGGTTTTCACCGCTAGGGTCCGTCACTCCGCCGGCGTCGCATCCTCGATCGCCTGCCGCTGGCCGGAGACTTCCGCGCCGGCGTCGGGTTTCAGCCGGGCGAAGATCGCCACCGAGCTGAGCGCGACGAGCGACACCACGGCGAAGCTCAGCGTCATGTCGCGCGGCAAGAGCGCCGCGTCGCCGAAACCCCAGCGGAACGTCTGGACGCTGNNGCGGTGAACTCGAGCGAGCGGAAGAAGCCGCCGGCGAGCAGCGCGGTCAGCAGCAGCCAATGCGGCGTCGCTGCGGTGAACAGGCCGCAACTGGCGAGGAACAGGACCGAAATCACGCCATTGACCACCAGCACGCGGCGGAAGCCCCAGCGTTTGATGATCGTCGCGGCGGTGAATTTCATCGCCATCGCGCCGGCGGCGGCGGCGAAGGTCAGCGAGCCGGATTCGAACGGCGACAGGCCGAAGCCGATCTGCAAGAGCAGCGGAAGCAGGAAGGGCAGGGCGCCGATGCCGATGCGGAACAGGAAGCCGCCGACCACGCCAGCGAAGAAGGTGCGGATCTTCAGGAGGCCGAGGTCGACGATCGCCTCGGGGTCGCGGCGCGCATGCCGGACGTAGAGCGCGAGCAGCAGCAAGCCGCCGACGACAAGCGCGGCGTTGAGCGCTCGCGGCATGAACGGCACGCCGATCACCGTCAGGCCGAACACCAGGCTGAGGAGGCCAGCCCCGGACAGCACGAAGCCCTTGAAGTCGAAGCGGACGACGTCGCGCTCGCGGATGTTCTCGATGAACCTGAGCGACAGCAGCACGCCGATGACGCCGATCGGCACGTTGATCCAGAAGATCCACCGCCAATGGAAATAGGTGGTGATGAAGCCGCCGAGCAGCGGCCCGACCACCGGACCGATCAACGCCGGCACGGTGAGATAGGCGAGCGCGTTGACCATCTCGGTCTTCGGCGTCGAGCGCAGCAGCACCAGCCGCCCGACCGGCACCATCATCGCGCCGCCGACGCCTTGGAAGACGCGCGCGGCGATCAGCGTCGCCAAGCCGGTCGACGCGCCGCAGAGGATCGAACCGAGGGTGAAGACGACGATCGCCGAGCAGAACACGGTGCGCGCGCCGACCTTGTCGGCGACCCAGCCGGAGGCGGGGATGAACACGGCCAGCGTCAACATGTAGGAGGTCAGCGCCAGCTTGAGAACGATTGGGTCCTGGCCGAGGTCGCGCGCGATCGCCGGCAGCGAGGTCGCCAGCACCGTCCCGTCCATGTTTTCCATGAACAGCGCGGTGGCGATGATGAACGGGGTGAGGATCCAGGGTCGCATCGGGGGCGCGGCCTTCTTGGCGCCGTCGCGCCGCGACGGCAAGGCGCGGCGGCCCGGCTCGGGCTCACAATCGGGTGAGGGCGGCGCCGTTCGGGAGCGTCGGCCGCGATCGACCGGCGGCGCCGTTCAGCCGCCAGGGCGGGTCAGGCTCAATGCGAAACCGCCGTCGCCGGCGATCGGATGACGTCCACCGCGCTTTCGCCCAACGCGCCGGCTTGGTCCGATAGGGTCGCGCGCGTATCGGGATCGATGATCGCGGCGGGCGCGGAAATTGCCAGCGTCGCCGCCTTGCCGAGCGTGTCGGCCGCCCCCTGAGCGACGCCGCCGAGGCGCTCGCCGAGCGTCGGCTTGGCGTCGGTCAAGGTCTGACCGACGGCCAACCGTTGTCCGATCGCCCGCACCACTTCGCTCGTCGCGAACTTGCTGTGATTTAGTTCGTCGTCGGACTGGACCTTGCTGAGGTCGATCACGTTGACGCGCGCCTTCTCGAGCACCGAGCGATACGGTTCGGCGCTCGGATCGATGGCGCCGAGACGCGGCTCGTCGCCGGCGAGCCGGCGCGACGCGAGCAGCGCGTAATCGTCCTGCGAGACGAACAGTGTGACCGGCGGGTCCTTGTCGGAGGCCTCGATTTCGGCGATTTCGCGACGAAACACGTCGAAGTCGAGATCGGGCGAGGCGAGCATGATGTCCTTGATCTTGGGCGAGAGCTTGCGATCGCGGATCGCCATCTGGCGCAGCGCTTCGACGGCGACGAAATTGCCCATCGAATGGGCGAGAATCGAAATCGACTCGACGTTGGGGTCCTTCGCCAACGCTTGCAGAACCGCTTCGAGACCGTCGCGCGAATAGGTCGCGCTCTCGCGATCGTAGACGTAATCGAACAGCTTGCCGCGCGACGGCCAGGTGAACAGCACCGGGACGACGCGGGCGCCGGAATCGTGGGTGATCTGCGCGAAGCGGTAGACCGCTTCCTCGAAGCGGGTGTTGTAGCCGTGCACGAACAGCAGGACGTGTCGGGTCGGTCCGGTGCGAAGGCGCTGGTCGAAGGCCGCCTTGGCCTGATCAAGATCGAGCCGGTCGGCGCGCAGGGTGACGAAATCGTGCGCGGGATCGCCGGGAATCGTCGACGGCCACTGCACCTCGCCGATCTTTCGCGTTTCGTCGGGCGGAATCGAGACGATGATGTCGGCGAAGGCGAGGCCGCGCGCGCGCTCGCCGTTGAACATGACGCCGGGCGCGACCGGGTCGTCCGCCCGCGTCGTCGCCACCATCATGTCGACGGCGCTCGCGCCGGGCGCGCTGGCGGATACGACGACGAGATTGCCGGTGGGACGACCGGCGCAGCCGACCAAAGCGATGGCCAGAAGCGCGGCGCCCGCAATCACATAGGCCTTGGTCACGCCGCCCCCTGAAACCCGAGATTCGAGGCGTGGACAGGCATAGCCATTGGTTCCGATCCGCGCGGCAAACGTTGGTCTACAGGCAATATCGTTGTTTCTCAATGAACGGAACACGGCCCTGCGTTCGCTTCGGTCTGCGCGAGGGCAGAGGGCGGCGGCGGGCGAGCGTTCGCCGCGGTCTTTCTTTGGCGGCCTAAGTTCCTGATTTCGCGCGTTTCGGCCAATCGGAAAAGCTGGAAGACCTGGAGCGTCCGAACGAGACGTTTCGGAAACCATCGCGACGAATTCGATCTGCCGTCTCGCCTGAGGCATGGCGATGCGCTCCGTTCGCTGCTGCTGCGCGGAAAGCGGGCGCCGTCGCCGCTAGGAAGTTCGCGTCGCGCGTGTTAGGCAGCCCCGCCATGACGCGGCGGCGATTCTGACCCCGGCGAAAGGCTCCTCATGGCGATCCTGGAAAACTCGACCATTTCCGAAGGCTTGGCCTTCGACGACGTGCTTCTGCGGCCGGGCCACAGCACGGTTATGCCCGGCGCGGTCGAGATCGGCTCGCAGCTCACCCGCGCGATCCGCCTCAACCTGCCGATCGCCTCGTCCGCCATGGACACGGTGACCGAGGCGCGGCTCGCCATCGCCATGGCCCAGGCCGGCGGCATCGGCGTCATCCACCGCAACCTCACGCCCGAGCAGCAGGCGGAAGAGGTGCGCAAGGTCAAGCGGTTTGAAAGCGGCATGGTGATCGATCCGATCACCATCTTCCCCGACGCGACCCTCGCCGACGCGCTGGCGCTGATGCGGCGGGCGGGCATTTCCGGCGTGCCGGTGGTCGAGCGCGGCCCTGACGGCAAGCCGGCGCAGCTCCTGGGCATTGTCACCAACCGCGATGTGCGCTTCGCCGACGATCCGCGCCAGCCGATCACCGAGCTGATGACGCGCAAGGTGATCACTGTCGCCGAGGGCGTCGGCAAGGACGAGGCGCGCCGCCTGCTGCACCAACACCGGATCGAGAAGCTGGTGGTGGTCGACGAGACCGGCCGCTGCGTCGGCCTCATCACCGTCAAGGACATCGAGAAGGCGA
This sequence comes from Hyphomicrobiales bacterium, assembly GCA_003164915.1. Taxonomy (GTDB): domain Bacteria; phylum Pseudomonadota; class Alphaproteobacteria; order Rhizobiales; family Beijerinckiaceae; genus Roseiarcus. Next base: position 40,730 of record PLRT01000095.1, read on the forward strand.
CCGCGCATCCCCACGCCGCCAAGGACGGCGACGGCCGCCTGCGCGTCGCGGCGGCCACGACCGTTGGCGCCAAGGGCTTTGAGCGCGCCGAACTGCTGATGGAGGCGGGGGTCGACTGCCTGGTCGTCGACACAGCCCACGGCCATTCCGAGTATGTTCTGGAACAGGTCCGGCGCATTCAGCGCGCCACCAACAAGGTGGCGATCATCGCCGGCAATGTCGCCACCCGCGAGGGCGCGCAGGCGCTGATCGACGCCGGCGCCGATGCGATCAAGATCGGCATCGGTCCGGGCTCGATCTGCACCACCCGGATCGTCGCCGGCGTCGGCGTGCCGCAGTTCAGTGCGATCCTCGAGGCGGCTGAGGCGGGGCGCAAGGCGGGCATTCCGGTCATCGCCGACGGCGGCATCAAGTATTCCGGCGATCTCGCCAAGGCGATCGCCGCCGGCGCCGATTGCGTCATGATCGGCTCGCTGCTCGCCGGCACCGACGAAAGCCCGGGCGAGGTGTTCCTTTACCAGGGCCGCTCCTACAAGAGCTATCGCGGCATGGGCTCGCTCGGCGCCATGGCGCAGGGCTCGGCCGACCGCTACTTCCAGCAGGACATCAAGGATCAGATGAAGCTGGTGCCGGAGGGCGTCGAGGGCCAGGTGCCTTATCGCGGCCCGGCCGGGGCGATCCTCCATCAGCTCGCCGGCGGCTTGCGGGCGGCGATGGGTTATGTCGGCGCGGCGACGGTCGCCGAATTCCAGGCCAAGGCGAAGTTCACCCGCATCACCTCGGCGGGCTTGCGCGAAAGCCACGTCCACGACGTCGCCATCACCCGCGAGAGCCCGAACTATCCGACCGCGCAGTGATGGACGCGCGGCCGGCGAACCGCCGCGCGCCGATTCGTCAGTAGGTGCGGCCGGTTTCGAGCTGGGTCTTGGCGTCGAGCTGGTGCTTCGGGGGCGGCGGCGGCTGCAAAGGGGCGGGCGGCGGCGGCGCGGCGCAGGCGACGACCGCCAGCGCAAGGGTCAGCGCGAGAACCGAACGAACGATCTTCGACATTTTGCTTCCTTTGAAATGAATGGCGATTCCGCCCGTCACGAAATCGCCGCGGGCATGGGGCGCAATCGTGTCGCTTTTGCGTCGTCGGCGGCGTTCGCGGCGATCGAGCGCGGGGATTACGCCCCGCGCGAGCGAGTCTGCGGAAGGGCGGGGTTCAACTCCGTAGCCGACGCGACAGACCTCGCCGTCGAACACTCGCCGGGCGCCTTGCCAAATTGCTGTGGCTGTCGAGACGCGCGGCGCGGCCCTACAGCGCGCCGACGCCCTGGTGTCCGCCGGTGAACGGCACGAAGGGCTGGATCTGGCCGTTGTAGATGTCGCTGCGCGCGGCGGTGATCGAGCCGTCGGGATTGACCTTCTTGATCACCTTCAGGACGTGTTGCGCGCCGGGCGGCCCGACAGGTATGACCATGATCCCGTCTGGCTTCATCTGCTGCAACAGCGGCGGGGGAACGTGGTCGATGCCGCAGGTGACGATGATCTTGTCGAACGGCGCCTGATCCGCCCAGCCATAATAGCCGTCGGCATTCTTGGTCGTGATCGCCGCATATTCGCTGTAGCCGCGCGCGATCAGCGAATC
>PLRT01000095.1:42381-43830 GCA_003164915.1 Hyphomicrobiales bacterium
CCGATGTTGAGGAAGTGTCCCTCGTAGGCGCGGGCAAGATTGTCGTGGGTGACGAATTCTTCGCGCGGCGTCATCAGATAGGCGCGGGTCGTCGGGGCGTCCCACAGATCCTTGCCGGCGACCAGCTTGAGGTAGCGATCGTAGCGCTGGCCGAGGAAATTCGCATCCTCGCCGCGGTTCTTGACCATCCATTCGACGAACGCCTGCCGGCTCGAGGTCGGCGGCGAGGCGTCCCAATCATAGGGGGAGGGCGCGTTGGCGCGCGCCGCGCCTGGCGGCAGCGCCGCCGCGGCGGCGGCCAGGACGAACGAACGCCGACTCAGCATCAGGGGACTCCGGCGGGACGAATTGGGCGCCAACCTATCGCGTGGCCCCGCATTTCCCAACCTGGATCGCTGCGGCTTTTTTGCTTCGCCGGGCCGCCCGCGCTACAGGGACGCATGACCCCAGCCGCCCGCGTCGCCGCCGCCATCGAAGTGCTCGCCGACGTCGAGGCGCGCCGCCGACCGGCGGTCGACGCGCTCAAGGACTGGGGCCTGGCGCGCCGCTTCGCCGGCTCGGGCGACCGCGCCGCCATCGCCAGCCTCGTCTATGACGCGCTGCGGCGCAAGAGTTCGTCGGCCTGGCTGATGGGCGATTCGAGCCCGCGCGCCGTCGTCATCGGCGCGCTCAAGCAATTGCGCGACCTCGACGAAGCCGGAATCGCGGCTCTGTTCAGCGGCGAAGGCCATGCGCCGGCGGCGCTGACCGAAGCCGAGCGCGAGCGGCTCGGCTCCGGCGACCTGTCGGGCGCGCCCGACCATGTCCTCGGCGACTATCCCGAATGGCTCGCCGCCGCCTTCGCCGAGAGCTGCGGCGACGACGCAGTCGCGGAGGGCAGGGCGCTGGCGAGCCGCGCGCCGGTCGATCTCAGGGTCAATACGCTCAAAGGCGGCCGCGACCATGCGCTGGCCGCGCTCGCCCATCTCGAAGCGCAGCCGACGCCGCTGTCGCCGGTCGGCATACGCGTTCCCCTGCGCGCCGACGGTCGCGGCCCGGCGCTGTCTGCGGAACCCGCCTACGTCAAAGGCCAGGTTGAGGTGCAGGACGAGGGCTCGCAGCTTGCTGCGTTGCTCAGCGGCGCCAAGCCGGAGATGCAGGTGCTCGATCTCTGCGCCGGCGCNNCGCTGGCGCTGGCGGCGATGATGGAAAACCACGGCCAGATTTACGCTACCGACGACGACGGCCGACGGCTGACGCCGATCTACGATCGGTTGGCGCGCGCCGTCGTTCGCAACGTCCAGGTGCGAGCGCCGCGCGGCGAGCGCGAAATCCTCTCCGATCTTGCCGGGCGCTGCGACGTCGTGCTGATCGACGCCCCTTGCACCGGCTCGGGGGCCTGGCGGCGCAATCCCGACGCGAAATGGCGCGTACGTCCCGGCGCGCTGGAGCAGCGGATCAAGGACCAGA
>PLRT01000095.1:43885-47295 GCA_003164915.1 Hyphomicrobiales bacterium
CGGCCTTGGCGGCGCAGGCTTCTTCGCTCGGCGCCGGCTTCCGCTTCAGCCCCTTGCGCACAGCGACGGACGGGTTTTATGTCGCGCCGCTGACCCGTTCGGCGTGAAGGGTCGCCGCGCCAGACGAAGGAGAACGCAATGCACGGCTCGCTGGAGGTCTTGCGCACGCAATATGGCGGCTTCCTCGCGCTGATCGTCATCGGCGGCCTGGCCGGCTGGATCGCCGGCATGATCCTCAGGGTCCGCCACAGCATTTTCACCAATATCATCGTCGGCGTCGCCGGCTCGTGGATCGGCTCCGAGATCGCCGACCTCGCCCATTTCGCCGTGCGCCACACGTTCGGCCATTTCGTCGCCGCCCTGGTCGGCTCGGTCGTGCTTCTCTATATCTGGCAATGGATTGACAAGCGCGCCTGAGCGGCCGGTCTGGCGGCCGCCGGCGCAGGAGCCATCATGACCGTTCTCATCGACCGGGCCGGCGACGCGCCGCGGCCCGCGCGCCCACGCCATCCGGAAAAAGCGCACCGCCCCGACCAGCCGTCGGCCAAGAAGCCGGCCTGGATCCGAGTCCGAGCGCCGGGCGCGACGCCTGGCTTCGCCGATACCAACCGCATCGTGCGCGAGCACAAGCTCGCCACCGTCTGCGAGGAGGCGCGCTGCCCCAACATCGGCGAATGCTGGGAAAAGAAGCACGCCACTTTTCTCGTCATGGGCGAGACTTGCACGCGCGCGTGCGCCTTCTGCAACGTCCGCACCGGCCTGCCCGAGCCCCTCGACGACGCCGAGCCGGCGCGGGTCGCCGACGCGGTCGCCAAGCTCGGGCTGTCGCACGTCGTGGTGACCTCGGTCGACCGCGACGACCTCGCCGACGGGGGCGCGGCGCATTTGGCCCGCGTGATCGGCGCGATCCGCGAGGCTTCGCCGGCGACGACGATCGAGGCGCTGACACCCGATTTCCTCCGCAAGGACGGTGCGTTGGAAGTGGTGGTTGCGGCAAGGCCCGACGTCTTCAACCACAATCTCGAGACTGTGCCGTCGAAGTATCTCGCCGTGCGGCCCGGCGCGCGCTACTTCCACTCGCTGCGCCTGTTGCAGCGGGTCAAGGAGCTCGACCCGGCGATGTTCACCAAGTCCGGGATCATGGTCGGCCTCGGCGAGGAACGCAGCGAAGTGCTGCAGCTGATGGACGACCTGCGCACCGCCGACGTCGACTTTCTCACCATCGGCCAGTACCTGCAGCCGACGCCGAAACACCACCCGGTCGTTCGCTTCGTCGCGCCGGAGGAGTTCGCCTCCTATGCGACGATTGGCGCCGCCAAGGGCTTCCTGCTCGTCTCCTCGACGCCGCTGACCCGTTCCTCGCACCACGCCGGCGAGGACTTCGCCCGGCTGAAGGCGGCGCGGCTCGCCAGGCTCGAGGCGACGGAATGACGGAGCGGCTCCCCGGCGCCGCTGGCGGCAGGTTCTATTGACCCTGCCGGACTGAGGCTGTAGGCAAAACCCGCCCTGAAGGCAAAGCGAGCGCGTAGCTCAATCGGTAGAGCATCTGACTTTTAATCAGGGGGTCGTGGGTTCGAGTCCCACCGCGCTCACCACTTACAAATCAAATACTTACGGCAGTTACCGAGCTGCCAGAAAACACCTCAAACCAGTCTGCGGGCCCTCTCCGGGCCCTACGGAAAGTCAGCTCGGCATGCGACAATATGTCGCAGGCTGCAACTGCCGAAAGGCCTTGGACCGCGTCATTCCCGCTTTGGCGGCTCAAAGCCTCGCCCCAACGCCCCAGCGCCGACGCCCGGCGGCTTCCTCATGATAACGAACCCGGCTTCCTCGAGGGGCGCCACGATCCGCTCGGCGGCGATCGTCGCCATGATCTCGCCGGCCGTGCGGATGCGTTTGCGACCGCTGAACCGCAACGCGAAGGCGATGGCCTGTTCGAGGTCGTCGCGGCTGGCGGGCGTGAGCGGTTCGACGTCGGTCATGGCGTCACCATAATGCCGGCTATCGAACAAAACAAGAACGGGCTTGGTCGGATCGGCGCCCGATTGACGCCCGGATCGCCTAGCCTGATCATCCTTGCATGCCCCGCGCAGAAGTGGCCGCCGGCCGCTCGCGACGACCTTGGTGGCCAAATGAGGATGGTGATTGTCGGGATTGCTCTCGCGTTCGCCGCCGTCGCTAGCGCTGACGAGTTGAACGACGCGATGTCGGCGGCGCAAAAATGCAGCAGCGAAGCGCTGATGCGGTACGCCGTGACGAGCACAGACACCGCCGACGCGGTTGCTATAGCCGCTTTCGACCGGTGCTCGATGCTTTGGGGAGCGGCCGCTGAGATCATGGCGGCGCGGATCGAGGCCGACCCCGGCACGGCTGAGGTGAGGAAAAACGCCGTAAGGTACGGCCTCCCTGTCGGCAGCCCACTTCAAACATTAAAGATCGCCAGCGATACGCTGAAGGCGGACTTTCTCGCTCACGCATCCACCTTGGTCTTCGAGCTGCGTGCTCAGGCGGCGCACTGATATCCAATCACCGCCCGCCCGGCGCCGTCGCCCCAGGTTGCCACCAATAGGCCTGTCCGTAGTCCTTCGCGACGCGCCGCTGCGCCCGCGCGAAGCTCTGGCGATAGTCGGGATCGACGAGCGTCTGCAGCTTGTCCCACAGCAGCCGGTCGACGGCGAGGCGGGTGTACCAGGTGTTCGGCGTCATCGTCCGGGCGGCGCTGACAACCTCGCGGCCGAGTGGGTTGCGGCGGACGTTCTGCGTCGTCGGGTCGAATTCCTCGCGCGCCGGGGCGATGGCGAGCCGCAACAGATTGGTCGCCATGCCGATCGCCGGGCCGCCGAGCGCGGCCATGACGTCGCCAGCGCCGCGGGTGCCGCGCATCGCCGCGTCGAGCAGGTCGCCATAGAGGCCGGCGACGCCACCCATGGCCATCGCGCGCGCCCAAAAGCCTGCCGTGTCCATGCGCTCGGCCGTCTTGCCGGAAACGAGCGCGTGAGCCTGCAGCGACACGGCGCCCGCGCCCGCCGAGAGGGCGAGAAAGGCGAGGCCCTGCGTCACGCGATTGCCGAGCGAGCCGTCGGTCAGGACGCGCATCATTTGCGTCGTCATGCGCGACAGGGCGAAGGTTTTGAACTGCATCAGCGTGCGCCACAGCTCCGACGACAGGCCAGACGCGCCGGCCGCCGCGCCGCTCTCGACGCCGCGCAGCCGGAAATCCGGCTGATGGAAGGCGTAGGCGCTCTGCTCTTGGATCGCGTTCATGGTCCGCTCGTAAAGCGCGCGATCGCGGTCCATCAGCGCGTTCGGGTCGAGATAGCGCGCGCCCCCCAAGTCGAGCGTGGCGCCGCCGCGCAGGCTGTCCCAATCCTTCGCCGCGAAGCCATATTGGTCGAGGAACCGGCGCAGCG
>PLRT01000172.1:0-13620 GCA_003164915.1 Hyphomicrobiales bacterium
CATGGCGTGGAATCGCTCGATGAGGCATGAGACGAAGAAGACCGCGAAGAAGCGAAGCGCGGCGCGAGAGTCAGCACCGACGAAGAGGGCGAGGAAGCCGGGCCCAAAACGAGAGCGCTGACTCGGTAAGAGACTCCTCACGCTCTGCGCTAGTGGTCAAAACCCAACCCTTGGCGCCCGTCCGGGAATGTCGCAAAAGGACGGTGAGCAGTCTGTTGGCTTTCGGGAATTTACTTTGCCGTAGCTGTCAATCCGGTTTGAAAACGAATCGTTCAAGATGCGTTGTGCCCGCTGGTCTTGTTCGCGAGGGTCGAAGCACTCTACGGGATGGACGAGAAGCCGCCGTCGACGTGAAGATTAATGCCGGTGATGTAAGCGGCGAGCGGGCTCGCAAGGAAAGCGACGGCATCCGCGAGTTCGTTCAATTCTCCGACGCGACCAAGCGGAACGTTGGCGAACAATGGCAGGACGCCACGCTGGATATCCTCCCAGGGCGCGTCTTCCGCCGCGATGCCGCGCGCTGCTGCTACGGCACGAAAACCGCCCTCGAGCTTGGCGCTTTTGATCGTTCCAGGCGAGATGGCGTTGACGGTGACTCCCTCGGCGGCCACTGCTTTCGCCATTGAGGCGGTCAGGGCGTTCATTGCGGCTTTCGCAGCGGAATAATCTGGCCCCGTGGCTGGAGGCATCGTTGCCGCCCCGCTCGAAATATTGATCACGCGCCCCCAACCGGCTCGCCGCATTTCAGGGAGAAGGCGCGTGCTGACACGGACAGCAGCAAGGACGTTACGATCATATGTCGATTCCCATCCGGCGGCCAATGTCGTCTGCCAGTCGTTTTTGGGGCCGGACCCACCGGCATTATTGACCAGAATGTCGATGCCGCCGACGTGCGCTTCCGCCTCGGCGACCAGCCGCTCCACCGCTTCTTCCTGTGTCAGGTCGCCCAGTACGGCATAGGCGCGGCCTCCAGCTGCGACGATGGCGCCGACAACCCGTTGGGCTTGCACTCCATCGCGTCCATGGACAACGACGTTCGCCCCCTCGCGCGCTAAAGTCATGGCGATGGCCTCGCCGATCCCCTTGCTGCTCCCCGTCACCAAGGCCGTCTTGTCTTTGAGTTGCAGGTCCATTGTCCAAAACCCATTATACTGCGGATCGGGAGCTAGGTGCGTCGTGACGATAGGTGAGACAAGTACGCACTTTAAAGTGCCTGTTACCCCTGAGCACCGGGATGTCTGTCTCGGGGCGGATGGTACGGCCACGCATGTGATCCGCGTGATTCGGATGATTCAAGGTCGCTGGAAGCTCCCGATCCTCTTTCGCCTCTTTGCCGATCCAACCATGCGGTCGTCACAGTTGATACGGGACATTCCCGGCATTTCGCAGAAAATGCTGACGCAGCATCTGCGCGCGTTGGAAAGGGATCGTCTCATCGAGAGGATCGACTTCGATGAAAAGCCGCTTCGTGTTGAATACCGGTTGTCGGAAGAGGGTAGGAAATTAATGCCCGTACTGTTCGAGGCGCGACGCTTTTCCGCAGGCCATCCCGCATAGCCGCCGTTCGCGCGTTGGTTTCCGGCTTCTCGGGCGTCCGGTTTCAGGCCGATCGGGACCCGTTCGCAACGGCAAACAGAGGTCGGCTCCAACCGTTGGGCGGGCTGCCCGGCCGGGTGCCAAGTGTAAGACTTTGACCACTAGTGGATGAGGTCTGACGCTTGGCGCCCCGCCGAGCTATGGCCGCTCGCGACCCTCAGCGGACCTAGGTTGGTGAGCACCGGCCCGAGCAAAAGCATCCACGGCCCACGCCTTACCAAGCGTGATGTAGGCTCGTGTCACATCAAACCAGTCTTCGAGCGGCAGTAAGCGCAAGCCAAATGGTTCAGCCCATCCCTGCGCTTCGGAAACAAACCGCGCTCCATCACGCGGGCGTTGAACAAGTTGCACGACGTGGGTAATGCCGCAGGGGCGTGGATGATTGTTCGCCCAGGCACCCCCGCCCTGTTGCAGGCCGATAGTGGCAAATGCCGGAAGGGCCTCGGCTGTGATCTCGTCACCTTCCAGCATCCAGCCGGACTGCCGCTTGAGAACTTCAATCATGTGGTCCGACCATGTGCTGACGGCCGCGATCTCATCGCTGCTGAAGACAGCTTTGCCTGCTGAGGAGGTCACCGCTTTCATCCCAGAGGAGAGGAGCAGGGCCGCCCGGCCAGAGCAATCAATGACCGGTGGTTCCGCGGCTAGTCCGGCGGCTTTAGTCCCGCCCTTGTAGCGCACGAGTCCGGTGTAGCGATCTACGAGAGCCCACATGGCGTCGCCTGCCGCTGCAAGCCAAGGCGACGATAGGCTCATTGTCGGTTCCTGGTGATTAATCGGCGCATGAGATTACGGAGGTGAATGTCTGCTGACCACCCCAAGGCGACGTACGGCAGGGGTACCAAGCGTCAGATTTTATCCACCAGATGCCGTAATGGCTCCGCGCCCGAGTTCCAACCCGCCTCAATGACCGCTCGGCCGTGCGAAGGGCGAAAGCTCTCGCTTGAGGAACCGTCCCGCGCCTTTGGCGCCGACGACTTTGCCGTCCTCGGCGACGACCTCGCCGCGCAGAAGCGTCATCACCGGCCAGCCGGTGACCGCCATGCCCTCATAGGGCGTGTAGTCGGCGCCGTGGTGCATGATCGCTTGGCGGATCGTCTCGCGCCTGTTGGGGTCCCACAGCACGATGTCGGCGTCGAAGCCGACGCCGATCGCGCCCTTTTGCGGATAGAGGCCATACATCTTGGCGTGGTTGGTCGAAGTCAGCGCGACGAATTCGTTGATCGTGATGCGGCCCTCGACGACGCCCTTCGAATAGAGGATCGGCAGCCGCGCTTCGACGCCGGGAATGCCGTTTGGCACCCATTTGAACGAGGTTCGCGCCTTCGGGTTCAGCTTGCCTTCGCCGCTCTCGTAGAGAAACGGGCAGTGGTCGGACGAGAACGTCTGGAACACGCCGGTGCGGATGCCCTCCCAGATCGCGTCCCATGAGGCGCGGTCGCGCGGCGGCGGCGAGCAGACGTACTTGCCGCCCGTCTCGTCCATGTTGAGGCCCTTGAGGTCGTCGGCGGTCAGCGTGACATATTGGGTGCAGGTCTCGCCGTAAACCTTCAGTCCGCGCTGCTGCGCCCAGCGGATCTGCTCCATCGCCTCGCGGCCGGAGACGTGGACGATCATGATCGGCGTGTCGATGAGTTCGCCGTGGCTGATGGCGCGATGGGTCGCCTCGCGCTCGACGACTTCCGGGCGCGAGACGGCGTGATAGTAGGGCGCGGTCTTGCCCGCCGCCTCCAGCCGCTGCGTCATGAATTTGATCGCGTCGTAGCCCTCGCAATGGACCATGACCAGCGCGCCGCATCCGCGCGCGCATTCGAACACTTCGAGCAACTGGCGATCGTTGAGCACCATGTCGTCGTAGGTCATGAACACCTTGAACGACGAATAGCCGTCGGAGACGAGCGCCGGCAGTTCCTGGCCCAGCACCGAGGGTGTCGGGTCGGTGACGATGAGGTGGAAGCCGTAGTCGCAATAGGCGTTGCCGTCGGCTTCCTTGTGGTAGTCCATGACCGAGGCGCGCAGCGACGCGCCGCGCGGCTGCAGGGCAAAAGGCAGCACGGTGGTGTTGCCGCCGGCGACCGCCGAGCGGGTGCCGGTCTCGAAGCCGTCGGCCATCTTCACGCCGGGCCCGGACGGCTGGGCGAGGTGGACGTGGCTGTCGATGCCGCCCGGCATGACCAGCAGGCCGGAGGCGTCGATCGCGCGCGCGCCGTCGGTCAGCTTTTCGGCGACGGCGACGATCCTGCCGCCGCGCACGCCGACGTCGGCGCGGAATGTGTCGGAGGCGGTGATGACCTTGCCGCCGCGGATCACCAGGTCGAATTCGCTCATTGCCGCCTCGCCTCGATTTCGCAGCCGATTCTAAGCATAAAGGGCGCCTGCGCCCAGCGGCGGCCGTTGCGGCGATTGCGCGCGCCGCGAACTCAGGGCTGCATGCCCCCGCCGCTTGCGTGGCCGCCGCGCGACCCGCCGGACGGGCCGGGGTTCGCCGCCGCCGCCGCTCTCTCGCGCCGCTGCGGCGGGGCGCGACGAGAAGCGGGTCCTTCAGCTCGACGGCGACGCGCTCACTCTGCGCAGCGACCATTCCGCGCGCGGCCTCGGCGCCGTGACGCTGGCGTGGAAGCGCGCTGATCGAAGGCTCCTTGACGCGCCGCCAGCCTGGCTCAGTTCCCCGTCAGCAGCTCGACCTTGGCGTTGGCGAGGATCAGGCGCTGCGCCAGCAGCGCGGCCAGATTTCGCATCAGCATGACCTGCGCACGGTCGCCCAAGGCGCCCAGCGCGTCGAGCGGCAGTTCGCGGCAGATCGAGGCGACGTCGGCGAAAACGTCGGCGCTGCGGCGGCCCTCGAGCATCGCCATTTCGCCGAAGCCGTCACCCGGTCCGAACGTCGCGAGCCGAACGCCGCTCGGCAATTTGACGCTCGCCATGCCGCTCTGAAGGAAGAACAGCGAATCGGCCTCGTCGCCGGCGGAAACGATCTTCGCGCCCGCCTCGTAGCGGCGAACTGAGCTGAGTCTCTCGAGCGCCGCGATGTCCTTGGCGCCGAGGCCGGCGAGCAGCGGCTGCGCTGCCAGTTCGGCCGTGGCGGCGACGCTGAACCCGCCGTAGCGGTAGACGAGCTGGTCCTCGGCCCACTCGACCGCTTCGTCGAGCAGGTCGAAGCGGCGCAGCCGAGCCTTCGGCGAATTGTCGCGCAGCGCCCGCCACAGCGGCGCGTCCGCCGCGACGCCCGCGATCACCACCGTCACGCCGTCTTCGCCGAGGCGGTCGAGGTAGTCGGCGAGCAGCCGGCGGCCCGCCTCGGTGACGTCGGGCACCCGATGCAGGCCGAGGATCAGCAGCGCCGCGCGCGGCGGCGCCTCGCCGAGGCGGCGCGCGACATAATCGATCGAGCCGAAGGTGAGCGCGCCGACCAGCTCCAGCACGCGCATGTCGCTGCGCCGCTCGTCGAGGATCGCCCGCTCGTGCGGCGCGCGGTTGCGACGCGAGGCGACCCGCGCCGCCTCGTAGTCGGCGATGACGCAACTGCGCACGTCGCCGCTGCGGTTGAGCATGTGCAGGTCGAAACGCGACGACAGCGCCTCGCACATCTTCATGCCGCGCACGCTGTTGCCGTGGCTGTCGAGCAGCGGCGAGAACGTGCCGACGCCGAGCTGCGCCGGCAGCACCGCGGCGATGCCGCCGCCGACGCCGCTCTTGGCGGGAATGCCGACGCGATAGGTCCATTCGCCGGCGTAGTCGTACATGCCGGAGCTCATCATGATCGACAGCGTGCGCCCGACCGCGTGGGGCGAAACCACCCGCACGCCGGTCGTCGGATTGACGCCACGGTTGGCGAGCGTCGCCGCCATCACCGCGAGATCGCGCGCGGTGACGAGGATCGCGCATTGACGAAAATAGACGTCGAGCACGGCGTCGACATCTCCCTCGATCACCGAATAATTGCGCAAGAGCCAGGCGATCGCGCGATTGCGGTCGCCGGTGCGGGACTCGGAGGCGTAGACCGCCTCGTCGACGTCGAGCTCGCGCCCGGCGAACTGTCCGAGGATCGTGCGGATGCGCTCGAAGGCGCCGTCGCCCTCGACGCGGCGGATCAGCCCCGAACAGGCGATCGCGCCGGCGTTGACCATCGGATTGAACGGGCGGTTGTCGGCGGTCAGGCGGATCGAGTTGAACGCCTCGCCGCTCGGCTCGACGCCGATCGCCTGTTCGACGCGCTCGTCGCCCAGCGTCTCGAGCGCCAACGCGAAGACGAACGCCTTGGACACCGACTGGATGGTGAACGGCGCGGCGCTGTCGCCGACCTCGTAGACGTGGCCGTCGATGGTGCCGAAGGCGGCGCCGAAATGCTTCGGGTTGGCGCGCGTCAGCTCGGGAATGTAGCTCGCCACCTGTCCCGACGAATCCGAGCGGAATTCTTCATGGCGCTGCTCGAGAAACCGCTGCAGCGGCGACGTCGGGCCGTATCCGGCCAGACCCGTTCCCGCCGGCGTTGCAAACTTGTGCAGATTCAACGCGCAGCCCCCGTCTCGCCGCCGAGGGTCGGCAGCGCCATCACAGAACCGTGAGACACGCTAGCGTCGCCGCCTGCGTGCGGCAATAGCCGTCGGTCGCGGCGACGGGGGGTCGCAAGCCAGGCGCGGTCGAGGCGGCGCGAAGATGCGACGTCAGTCGCCGACGCCGAAGTCGAGCCGCCGGCGCCCGCGCGGGCCGCGGAGAAGTGGGGCCGATCCTTCGTCGCCCGGCGCTTCGGCCCGCGTCCCCGGCGCGCGCGGCCCGTGCTCGGCGAGACAGGCGTTGTAGGCGAGCGGCGCTTCGAAGCGCGCGCAAGGATCCGCCTTCTGCGCCGCGGCGGGAGCCGCGACGACGAGCGCGACGAAGGCGAGCGACACGGCGGCGTGTTTCGTCACCGCAGCGTCGCGTCGGTCTTCTTGCCGACCTCGGCGACGATCTTGGCGATCGTCGCTTCGATCTCGGCGTCGGTCAGCGTGCGCTCGCGCGGCTGCAGAGTCACCGCGATCGCCACCGACTTCTTTCCTTCCGGCACGCCCGCGCCGCGATAGACGTCGAACACGTCGGCGGCCGTGATCAGCGCCCGGTCGGCGGCGAGCGCCGCCTTGAGGATGTCGCCCGCCGCCGCGCCCTCGGCGACGACGAAAGCGAGGTCGCGCGAGACCGGCATGAACTCCGAACGCTCGAGCTTCGGCTTGGCCTTGGTCGGCCGCACCTTGGCCGGCGGGATCGCGTCGAGGACGATCTCGAAAGCGACCAGCGGCCCTTCGGCGTCGAGCGCTTCGAGCGCGGCCGGGTGCAGCTCGCCGAACCACCCGGCGACGTTCTTCGGCCCGAACTGCAGCGTCGCCGATCGGCCCGGATGCAGGAACGCGGGACCGCCGGCGACGATCTGCACGGCGTTCGCCGCGACGCCGAGCGCGGCGAGCAGAGCGAGCGCGTCGCTCTTGGCGTCATAGGCGTCGACCGGCCCGCCGCCGGTCCAGTGGCGGCCTTCGCCGCCGGCCTTGGCGAAGCCGCTCCTGACCGACGCTGCGGCGATGCGCTGGTCCTTCTCTCCGGCGCCGAGGAAGACCTGGCCGACCTCGAACAGCGCGGCGTCGGCGAACCCGCGCCGCGCATTGCGTTCGGCTGCGGCGACGAGGCCCGGTACGAGGCTCGGCCGCATGTCGGAGAGATCGGCGGCGATCGGATTGGCGAGCGCCAGTTCCGGCTTGCCGCCGCCGAACAATTCGGCCGCGGGCCTGGCGATGAACGACCAGGTCACAGCTTCGCGCGAACCCAGCGCCGCCAGCGCGCGCTTGGCGAGCCGCGTGCGCTTCTGCAGCGTCGTCAGCACCGGCGGCGGCACGCCTTCGGTCAGGCGCGGCAGCGGCGCCGGCGGCACGCGGTCGAGCCCGGCGATGCGTACGATCTGTTCGACGATGTCCGCCTTGCCCTCGATGTCGGGCCGCCAGCTCGGCACGATCGCCTTGCCGTCCTCGAGCATGAAGCCGAGCCGCGCGAGGATCGCTTCGCCCTCGCTTTGCGGGATGTCGATTCCCAGCAGCCGCTTCACTTCGCTGTAGGGGAAGTCGATCGCGCGTTTCGGCTTGGCGGGATCGCCGGCGACGATCATGCGCGACGGCTCGCCGCCGCACAGGTCGACGATCAGATGGGTGGCGAGCTCCAGGCCAGGGATGCAGAAGTCGGGGTCGACGCCGCGCTCGAAACGATAGCGCGCGTCGGTGACGATGCTGAGCTTGCGTCCGGTCTGGGCGATGTTGGGCGGGTCCCACAGCGCGCTCTCGATCAGCACGTCGCGGGTGTCGTCGTCGCAGCCGGAAGGCTCGCCGCCCATCACGCCGGCGATCGACTCGACGCCGCTCTCGTCGGCGATGACCACCATGCTGTCGTCGAGCGCATAGGTCTTGCCGTCGAGCGCAAGCACGCTCTCGCCGGCGCGCGCGCGGCGCACGACGAGGTCGCCCTTGACCTTGGCGAGGTCGAAGACGTGCAACGGCCGACCACGATCGAAGGTGAGATAGTTCGTCACGTCGACCAGAGCGTTGATCGGCCTGAGGCCGATCGCGCGCAGTCGCTTCTGCATCCATTCCGGCGATGGGCCGTTCTTCACCCCGCGCACCAGCCGCAGCGCGAAAGCGGGGCAGAGGCGCGCATCTTCGGGCGCGAAGGCGAGCGTCACATTCGTCGGGCAGTCGAAGGCGCCGGCGACCGGGCGCGGGGCGTGCGTCTTGAGCTTGCCGGCGCCGGCGGCGGCGAGGTCGCGGGCGATGCCGGAGACAGCCGTCGCGTCGGGCCGGTTGGGGGTCAGCGAAACGTCGATCACCGGATCGTCGAGGCCGGCGTAGGTCGCGTAAGCGACGCCGACCGGCGCATCGGCGGGCAGCTCGATGATGCCGGTATGATCGTTGGACAGCTCGAGCTCGGCGGCCGAGCACAGCATGCCGTTCGACTCGACGCCGCGGATGACGCCCTTGGCGAGGGTGATCTTCTTGCCCGGAATGTAGGTCCCGACCGGCGAGAACACGCTCTTCATGCCGGTGACCGCATTGGGCGCGCCGCAGACGACCTGCACCGGATCGCCGCCCGCGTCGACCATGCACAGCCTGAGCCGGTCGGCGTTGGGGTGCGGCTTGGCCTCGATCACCCGCGCGACGACGAAGCCCTTGTACTTGGCGCCCGCGTCCTCGACGCCCTCGACCTCGAGCCCGACGCGCGTCAACGTCTCGACGATCTCGGCGAGCGACGCCTGGGTGTCGAGGTGGTCTTTGAGCCAGGAGAGGGTGAATTTCATCGATTTGCCCTAAGAGCGACCACACCGTCGTCATGGCCGGGCTTGACCCGGCCATCCACGTCTTTCAGCGTGAACGTGGCGGGGGCTCGGAATGTCAGGGCGGCGCGCTTGGATGGCCGGGTCAAGCCCGGCCATGACGGTTGCGGATGGTTGGCCTTCATCGCCTCACTCGCTCAGTCCCCCCGCCAACGACGGAGCTTGCGAGCGGCGCGATCAAATCTGAAACGAGCACGGGATCGGATCACTGCTGGCGGCCGGCGACGCTCGGGTTGGCGCCCGGCGCTTTCTGACCGCGCAAAATGCTCGCGACGCTGACGTCCTCGTCGATCTCGGGCCAATGGATGCCGAGCGGGGAAGTCTCGATGGCTGCGCGCTCCTGTGCGTTCGCGGCGAAGAGCCGCGGGTACCACCACAGCGGCGCGCGCAAGACGCGGCCGTCAGCGAGCGTGACGTTGAGGAAGGATTCGTCGCAGCTCGCCGCGATCGGCGTCGCGTCCTCAACTTCTATTCGCAAAGTGGTCATTCCACGCCTCCAGAAACGCTTCGCGCTGCTCGCGCGCCTTTCTGACAATTTCTCCCAATTCCTGGGCAGAATAGCCGAAATTGACCGCGACAGTGAGATCGCTGAGCCAGATTTTGGCTTCCTGCTCTGCTCTGCCGACATGGACATGCGGCGGTTCTCCGCCATCCGCGGAATAAAAGAAAAATCGATACCCGTTCCACCGCAAGAGCGTTGGCATCGCCTCACCCGCTCAGTCCCCCCGCCAGCGTCGGCGCGTCGAGCGGCTTGAAGCCGTAATGGTCGATCCAGCGCAGGTCGGCGTCGAAGAAGTCGCGCAGGTCGGGCAGGCCGTATTTGAGCATGGCGATGCGGTCGATCCCCATGCCCCAGGCATAGCCCTGGTAGACGTCGGGATCGAGGCCGCAGTTCTTCAGCACGTTGGCGTGGACCATGCCGCAGCCGAGAATCTCCAGCCAATCCTCGCCCTCGCCGAAGCGGATCTCGCCCCCCGAGCGCCGGCACTGGATGTCGACCTCCATCGAGGGCGAAGTGAAGGGGAAGAAGCTCGGCCGGAAGCGCATGCCGACCTTCGGCACCTCGAAGAACGCCTTGCAGAATTCCTCGAGCACCCATTTCAAGTGCGCGAGCGTCGCCGATTTGTCGATCACCAGTCCCTCGACCTGATGGAACATCGGCGTGTGGGTCTGGTCGGCGTCGCAGCGATAGGTGCGGCCGGGGCAGACGATGCGGATCGGCGGCTTCTGCGCGAGCATGGTGCGCACCTGCACCGGGCTGGTGTGGGTGCGCAAGAGCTTGCGCTCGCCGCTGGCGTCGGGCGCGAAGAAGAACGTGTCGTGCATCTCGCGCGCCGGATGGCCGGGCGGGAAGTTGAGCTTGGTGAAATTGTAGTCGTCGGACTCGATGTCCGGCCCCTCGGCGATCGAGAAGCCCATGTCGGCGAAGATTGCGACGATCTCGTCGAACACCTGGCTGATCGGATGGATGCGGCCGGCGTCGATCGCGGCGCGGCGCAATGGCAGGCTCATGTCGAGCGCTTCGCGCTTCAGCCGGGCGTCGAGCGCGAGCGCCTTCAGCGCCGCGCGGCGCGCGGCGAGCGCCCCGGTCGCTTCGTCCTTGAGCGCGTTGATCGCGGCGCCGGCGCTGCGCCGCTCGTCGGGCGTCATCTTGCCAAGCGTCGCCAGCAGCGCCGAGATCGTTCCCTTCTTGCCGAGCGCCGCGACGCGCGCCGCCTCGAGCGCCGCTTCGTCGTTCGCCGCGGCGATCGCGGCGAGGGTCTCATCGCGCAGGGTGGAAAGATCGGTCATGGCGGGCCTGTCGTAGGCGTCGGCGCCGCCGAAACCCTTCTCCCGCTTGCGGGANNGCCTTGTCGACGATCGCCGCAAACGCCGCCGGCTCGGTGATGGCGAGATCCGACAGAACCTTGCGGTCGACCTCGACGCCGGCGGCGATGAGGCCGGCGATCAGCCGCGAATAGGTGAGGCCGTGGAGGCGCGCCGCGGCGTTGATGCGCTGGATCCACAATGCGCGGAACTCGCGCTTGCGGTTCTTGCGGTCGCGATAGGCGTATTGCATCGCCTTCTCGACCGCCTGCTTGGCGACGCGGATGGTGTTCTTGCGCCGGCCAAAGTAGCCCTTGGCGGCCTTGAGGACTTTCTTGTGCTTGGCGTGTGCGGTGACGCCGCGCTTGACGCGAGCCATGGTCGATCTCCGGGAATTTGAGGGGCGAGGTCCGTCAGCCGTTCGGCAGGAAGAACTTCTTGACGTTGTCGCCGTCGGTCTTGAACAGAATCGAGGTGCCGCGCTTGTTGCGGATCTGCTTGGTGGTCCGCTTGATCATGCCGTGGCGCTTGCCCGACTGGTTGTAGACGACCTTGCCGGTTCCCGTGATCTTGAAGCGCTTTTTCGCGCCCGATTTCGTCTTCAGCTTGGGCATTTGGCTCTCCCGGGCTTATCGCCCTGTTGGAAAATTGCCGGACCTTGCGGTCCGTTCGCATCGGAATGAGCGAAAAGAACCGCCACGGCAGCCCTTTACCGGCCGGGCGGTTCAGTTAGACGCGCGCTTTTAGGCGAAAGGGGCGGCTGGCGCAAGGGCTTGCGTCATGGCGCGCGAACGGGAATCGCGCCGACCCGGCCCGATGCGCTGGCGAGGCGGCGGTCGAAAGTGAGGAAGGCTTCGCACCCCGCCGAGCCCGCCAAGTGAAGCGCGTCAGCGAAGTCCATGCCCTGTTCATGCCAATTCAGCGCGGTCGCGGCCAGCTCCGGGTCTTCCAATGTCACTTTCTCAAGGCCGGCGAAGTTGCGAAGCGCCTCGACGAAGTCGCGCGGCTCGTATTCGTAGACGCTTCTCAGGACCCATTCGCATTCCAAAAGGACGGTGCTGGAGATGAAAACCAGCGCATTCGCGATTACCCGTTGCGCCCGACGAAATTGTTCGTGATCGTCGTCGACGAGGAAGCGAACAACGACGTTCGTATCAATCGCGATCATCGAAGCTACTCAGGTAGCGCCGCCGCGCCTCGGCCAAGACGGCCTCGTCCATCTCTTCGATGCTGACCACGCGGTTTATGCGACCCCTGCCGCGCAGCATTCCCGCCACGTCCTCGACTTTCGTTGGCGCGAAACAGGGCGCTGTCCTCAGGAGCACGCCTTCGGCCGTCTCTTCGACCGTCAGTTCGGTTCCTGCCGCCCATTTCCGCTTGTCGCGGATCGCCTTGGGCAGGATAACCTGCCCTTTGGTCGAGACGCGGGTCCGCGCGCTGGCGGTTTTGGCCATGAGGCGCTCCGTGGTAAGACGAAGGTAAGATAACGCTGCAGCGGGGGACGCGCAAGCGCGTTGCGCCCGGACCCTCAGGTTGGGCCTTGATCCCCTCGCTGCGCTGCAGCATAAACTGCGCGAGGAGGCTCGATGGACGCATTGCTCGAGGGTTACCGCCGCTTTCGCGCCGAGACTTGGCCCGCCGAGCGCGCGCGCTACGAGGCGCTGGCGCACTGGGGCCAGAGCCCCGAGACAATGGTGATTTCCTGCTCGGATTCGCGCGTCGATCCGCAGACCGTGTTCGGCGCCGTGCCGGGCGAGATGTTCGTCCTGCGCAACGTCGGCGGGTTGGCGCCGCCTTATGAACCCGACGGCGGCCATCACGGCGCCAGCGCGGCGATCGAGTTCGGCGTCCGGGTGCTGAAGGTCAAGCGGCTGGTCGTGCTCGGCCACGGCCAGTGCGGCGGGGTGCGGGCGATGGCCTATGGCGCGCCGCCCGAGGCGCCCGACTTCGTCGCCTCGTGGGTCGAGGTCGCCCGCCCGGCGCTCGCCGCCGCCGCGGGGGCGGACGAGAATTCGCGGCTGGCGGCGATCGAGGCCGCCGTGGTGAGGCTGTCGCTGAACAATCTGATGACCTTTCCCTGGATCAGCGAGGCGGTCGCGGCGGGGCGGCTCCAGCTCTACGGCTTCCGCTTCGACATCCACACCGGCGTGCTGCTCGAGGTCGAGGCCGAGGGCGAGCGGCCGATCGAATAGACGCCCGGCTGGCGCCCGGGCCGGCCGCGGTCTACGATTCCGCCATGAACGAAGCTCCCCGCCCCGTCGCCGCGCCGACGCGCGTGACTGCGCGGGCGTTGATCGTCGGCGAGCGCATCGACACCGTCGGGCTCGAGCGACCGGACACGATCTCGGCGCTGCCGCTCGCCTTTCGGGTCGGCGCCGGCGGCATGGTGGCCCTCTTCCGCTTCGGCGTCGCGGTGATGGTCGGCCTGACGCCGCTCGAGGAGGAGCACACGCTGGCGAGCCTCGCCGCGCGCGTCTCCGGCATTCGCGCGCGCGGCGACGACGAGACGGCGGTGGTCGAGATCGCGCCCGAAACGGACGGGCCGAGCGAGAGCGGCGGCCCGATCCGCATCAAGGACCTGTCGCCGGCGCGCTTTCTCGTGGTCGCCGACGCGCTGGCCAAGACAGTGGCGCTGGCGCGCGACGAGCGCGAGGTCAACAAGGTCTTCGACGTCATCGAGCCGTTCGCCCGCCAGCTTGCGCAAACCGGCCGACCGCCGTTCCGTCGCCGCGCGATGCTCAAGCTGATCGGCCAGGCGCTGCTCGCCCAGCACCGCGTCACCGGCCGCGTCGCGGTCGAGGAAAAGCCGGACGTGCTGTGGGACCGGCCCGACCTCGAGCGCCTCTATGCGCGGCTCGAAGACGAATACGAGCTGA